>JBGOXX010000053.1:0-13032 GCA_041479345.1 Alphaproteobacteria bacterium | reverse complement strand
CGCTCGTCAAACCGTCGATGACGATTTCGAGCACGGCTTCGACGTCGGGCGTCAATTTCGTGGCGGTTACGCCCTTCAGGGTCGGGCAGAACGCATCGTTCGACGACGCGATGAGGGCCTTGTATTTCGAGCCGACCTTGGAGCCGGAGCGAACAACCCCGCCCGGAAACGGCATGATGACGCCGGCAATCTTCCGCATGGCGGCAACGCCACATTCCGCTGCGGCGAGCGCGCTTTTCCGCGACCGCGCCAGGATGAGAATGTTGCCGCCGCCCACCGCCTTGGTGGTGATGTAGGCGTTGTCCTCGCACAGGAACTCGCCGTCCATGACCGGAATGCGCCAATAACGTTTCCCGCTAAATTTTTTGGAAATCTGGAATCCGTCGCCGAAATAGCGGAGCGCCGCGCCCAACTTGATCTTGTCCTCGCCGGCGATCCCCGAAAACAGGGCCGAGGTCGGCGAGGTCATGATGCATTGGCCAGCACGATTCAGAACCTGCTTGGCGAGCTCCTTGCCGGACATGGCGAAGAGCAAAACGGAAACCCCCGGCCTACTGTCCGGCGTCTGATCCGCCGGCAATATTTGTTCGATGCCGGCTTCGCAGCCGCAGCCGATGACCGACGTCGCAAAACCGGTCATGGCGGTCGCCGCGTGCATCGCCCATTCCGGCGTGTCCGCCGTAATCACGAGGCGCGTCGCCTTCATGCCGAAGGCTTCGGCGAAGGTATCGTCGATGGCGACGCCGTTAACGATCACGAACGGTCGCTCTTGCGGCAGGGCTGAACGATCGACCGAAAGCGGTTTTGATCGGCGAGTTCAGCCTCCGAAAATCTGAAATGCTCCATGCGCATGCCAAGATAGCGATCGAAATAGCCGCTTAAATCGCGCTCGATGGAGGCGCGGTCGAATTCGGGCCGCACGACATGGGTGCCGCCCCAGGTTTCCGCGATGATCTCGCCGTCGCGCACCACCATTTCCCCGTCTTTGAAGACGTAGTCGGGGCGGCTGAACATGCGCTCTTTGTCCTCCTGCTCGGTATAGACCGTGATGTCGGCGCCCGCCCCCGGCCCCAAATGGCCACGGTCGGCGAGGCCGAGAATTTTCGCCGGTCCGGCACGGGTTAGAATGGCGATGTCATAGAGCGAATATTCGCGGGTGAGCGAGCCCAGAGAGCTCAACGCCGCCGCATCTTTGTTGACGCGGCCGAGCATCTCATTGCGGAAGGTCTTGTCCATCAGCAGACGGATAAGGTGCGGGTAGAAAATGAACGGCGCGCCGTTGGGATGGTCGGTGGTGAGGAAAATCCGCCACGGATCATCGACCAGGAGAAACAGCTCGAGCCCGATCGCCCATTGCAGGGCGTTGACGAAATTCTGGTCGCGATATTTGAACGGGACCAAGCCGCACCCCGCCTCGCATTCGATGTCCATGCACACCCATTTCTTGGGCTTTGCGAACACGCGGTTGCGGTACTGGGCCATCGTGTCGCCGGACGCCGTGACGGTCTGGCAGAACATGATTTGCCCGACATCGATCGAAACGTTCTTGGTGCGATTGATCGCCTCGGCGATTTGCGCCGCGGCGGAAGAAAATTTCCGGTCGCCCTCGGTGCCGTAGGAATGGAACTGAATATGGGTAAGATGGATCGGCAGACCCTCGATCCCGGAAATCGTTTTTAATGTCGTTTCGTAATTTCCGGGCACGCCGAGATTGCAGCCGTGAACATGGACCGGGTGCGGCACGCCCAGCTCGTGAACCGCGCGCGCCACAGTTTGCAAAATCTTCCGTGGCGTAACCCCGTAATAGGGTCCCGGTTCGTCGAGATCGAGCGAGCGCCCATTGAACTTGAAGGCGGCGATGCCGCCGGCGTTCACGATCTTGATCGCAAGCGATTGGGTCGAATGAAGAATCCAGGCGACGTAATCATTGATGGCGGCCTGCGGTTTATTTCCCGCAATCGCACGCAGCATATAGTCGTCATTGCCGAGGAGCACGTAAGTGCCTTTGTCGATGATCGGCACATCCGACATTTCGATATGGGTTTGCCGCGCATTGACCGGCACCATCGCGGGTTCAAGGGCCGCGGTGTAGCCCATCTCGGCATAGCGATATCCGGTCATGAAGGTCGTCGCGGTGGAATCGCCGGTTCCAGCCCGCCGCCCGTTCTTACGCGGGCGTTGCACGCGGCGGTGTTCTTCGGGAAGGAGGGCGCGAGCGATATTCACCTTGCCGCCCGCGACATGGCTGTGCATGTCGATGGCGCCGGCCATGACAATTTTGCCCATCAGGTCATGGATGCGGTCCGGCTTTGTGCCTGGATTGGTAACGATGCGGCCGTCGCGGATGAAAATGTCGCGAATCTCGCCATTAACACCATTGCCAGGATCGATCACGCGTGCGCCTGCGAGCTTGATCAACATCACAGTGCTTCCTTGCGCGCCACCGCGCGAACGTCGATCGCGCGCAGTACATCGGCGGCCCGCGGCAATTCGGTTGGACGCAATTGGTGCAACGGGAGCGAGGTCACGGCATCGCTGCGGATCACATGGCCGGCATGATCGACGCCGGGCGTACCGACTGGAATGAAAACTTCTGGTTCACGGGCGAACGCCGTTCCTGGCGCGCCCAGAACGATGGTGGGGACTTTGGTTTCGAAAGGCAGGCTGCCGCCCTTGAAGGCGGAAACCCACAGCACCGCATCGGCTTCGCCGCTGTCCAGCAGACGGCGCCAAGAATTGAGATAGGGATCGTAAGTGGCAACGCCGCCGGCAAAGCTGGTGCGCAGCGGGAAACCTTCTTGCCAGGTACAGACTTGCTGAACGCCGAGCGCGTTTTCGCTGCCGCCGAGCGGCACGCAGGAAAATCGTGATGTCTCATTTATCTCGGTGACCAGGTCGCACATGGCTTGCACGGCGAGATCGCCATGCGGTCCTTCCAAATCCGCGACCGCCCAAACCAGCGCGCCGTATTTCGCACCCTTGATCTTCTGGGCGAGGACCTCCAGCGATGCAATGGAAGCACCCGCGACTTCGGCTGCCTGAAGCGTACGGCCGCGATAAACCGCGCGCAGCGCCTGGAACAATTCGGCAAGGCGCAGGGTGTCGCAATTGATCACCGTCGGCGCTTTGCCATCCGGAGAATGCCCGGCCCGAGTATCGAAACCGCCTCCGAGATAGACTATGTCGGGTGGATGTTTCGGCCCGAACAGCGAGTCGGTGTTCCATACAAACCGTTCGAAGAAACGGGGGAAACGAGACACCACGTCGGTGCCGGCCAATATCACCAGATCGGCGCGGTTCTTGATTTCCGCAAAGGTGGTCGCCATCCAGCCCTTGTCCTGAAGCGGGAGCAGATTTTTGAACATCGCGTCGGAGGCCGCATGATCGATCACAGCGCCGATGGATTCGGCCAGGGAAACGGCGGCCTTGGCGCCCACCAAATCGCAACCGAGCCCCGCCACGAGCGGAAAATGGCTCGCTGCGAGAATTTCGGCGCTGCGCGCACAGGCCGCTTCCAAGCTCGTTTCACGGCCGTCGACTCGCGGCGGGAGCGGCGGTTCGATCGCGGCATAGAGTTCCTTGGCGAGCGCGCACCCTTTGCCGAGAACCTCGATGCGGTCGCGCGAAATCGCCACCGAGAGGTCGTCGCAAAACAAGCCGCAGAAGGGGCAAACGACGGAGTCGCGCTGTTCCGGGGTTCCGGCTTTAGCCATTCGTTATGATTGAGTAGCCGTTGTTTTTGAGTAGGGCCAATACGATTCAGTCGTCGTATTTCAGATAGGCAAACCGCGGATCGGTCGGCGTCCCTTCGCAGACTCCTTCCTTACCCGGCTGCCACTGGATAACGTCCTCGATCTTCTTTGCCAAGGCAAAATCTTTTTCGGTTATGCCTTTCGCCGCATGATTCATCAAGCGCACCTCGACCCATGCATAGGAGGCGGTGATGTCCGGATGATGCCAGGCCGCCTCGGCCAGATGACCGACCGTATTGACGACCATCAGCGTCCCCTTCCAGCTATGGGTGCGGTATTTGCGCCGGATCCAGCCGTGATCGAGCGACCAGTGCGGCAGATCTTTCTTCAACCGCTCCTCGACCTCCGCGTCGCTATAGACCCGTTCTTTCGCGCGCTCCGTCATCGCCCCCTCCTTGGCCGGCCGCCTATGGCCGTCCTAAGCTAATGCTGTCATAGACACCGGGGCAAGGGCGGGCGACAAGACCCCGCCATTCCTTTACACTCGTCACCTTACACTCGGTGTATGCAAAGGTCATGGACTCCGGATTGAAAAATCTGAGCTTCCCGCAGCGAACCACGGCTTCGGTCGAGGTCGCCGTACCGGCGCGCCTGCATTTGGGATTTCTCGATCTCGATGGCGGCTTGGGACGCCGCTTCGGCAGCATCGGCCTGGCCTTGGCGGAGATCGAAATGCGGCTGTCGGCCGTTCCCGCAGAAACCGTGAGGGCCACCGGCCCATCGTCTGCACGCGCCACCGATTTCGCGCAACGTATGCTCGCCGCGCTGAAGTTCAAGAGCGGGATCGATTTGACGATTTCTCAAGCGATTCCGGAGCACGCGGGTCTTGGCTCCGGGACTCAAATGGCTTTGGCTGTCGGAACCGCCATCGTTCGGCTCTACCAGCCAGATGCCCGTCATGGCGATTGGACCCCCCGGGCAATCGCCAAAATACTCGGGCGCGGCGAGCGTTCCGGCATCGGCATCGGCGCATTCGAACAGGGCGGGCTTCTTGTCGATGGCGGCCGGCGCATCGATGGGGATGATTCAGCCCCCATCGTGAGCCGCGTGGAGTTTCCACAAGGCTGGCGCGTACTACTCGTGTTGGATGAATCGGCAACCGGGCTCCATGGGGAAGCCGAGCGCGCGGCCTTTCGCAAGCTGCCGCCATTTACGGCCGACCTCTCGGGCCATCTTTGCCGCTTAGTTCTCATGGCGCTATTGCCCGCCGCGGCCGAGGGCGATTTTCACCGTTTTGCCACGGCGGCGGCAGAAATTCAGAATGCGGCCGGCGATTATTTCGCCCCCTTCCAAGGGGGACGCTTTGCCAGCCCCAAGGTTGCAACCGTGCTTGATTGGCTCAAGAGCGAAGGGGTCGAGGGTATCGGGCAAAGTTCTTGGGGACCGACCGGTTTTGCTTTCATCGAAAATACCGCCGAGGCCTCGGCTCTCCTCCAATCGGCTAGGCGCAAATGGGCTGGTGACGATCGGCTCCGCTTCATGATATGCCGAGGCCGGAACGAAGGGGGACGGGTTGCCATAGGGTTCCCCATGGCGGCCGCAAAATAAGACGCAAAAAAAATAAGATAAGACGCAAAATAAGATAAGAACTGACTCCGCTGATCCCGGGCAAAAAAGGCCCAACAATCGGATATTTTGAAAGGAAAAGGATCCAGGTATGGAACGGCCGCATTTGCTGCACATGATCACACCGGAACCCAACGTCAGCCCGTTCGACGTGAACATGGCTTATGACGCCGGCTTCGATGCGGTGATCCCGTATCCCAATGTCGCGGTAAAAGATGTGCGCGGCTTGATCCAAGACATGATTTTTTCGCGCTCGGTAAACGACGTGAAACGCACCGCCTGTTTCATCTGCGGCCGCGACTCGTCGCTCGCCCTCGATATGCTCGACAAGGCCAAAGCGGCAATGGTGCCACCCTTCGAGATTTCCTGCTTCCCCGATCCCGCTGGTTCGTTCACGACCGCGGCGGCGATGGTCGCTTGCACCGAGAAGCTGCTGAAGGACAAGTTCCAGACGACGCTAAAAGGTCTGAAGGTCAAAATTTTCGGCGGCAAGGGCATTGTCGGCAGCATCAGCGGCGTCATTGCCGCGCAAGCCGGCGCCGAAGCCACCCTCGTCGGTTATGACGGCGTCGACAATGTCCGGCGCAAGGCCGAGGAATTCAAAGCGCGCTTCGGCGTCACCGTTCTGGCCGCCGACGGCAGCAGCGACGAGCTTAATACCGCCATTCTCAAGGACGCCGATGTCGTGTTCTGCGCGGCCCGCGCCGGCGTGCAGGTTCTCAGCAAAAAGCAACTGGCGGCTGCGCCGCAGATCAAGGTCATGGCCGACGTCAATGCGGTCCCGCCTCCCGGCATCGAAGGCGTTGGATTGAAAGACGACGGCGTGAAGCTCGAATCGGGCGCCTATTCCATCGGCCCGCTGGCTTCCGGCGACATCAAGGTGAAGACGCAGCGTGAACTTCTGGTCACGCTGTGCACATCGGAGAAGCCTGTCTATCTCAATTTCCTGGAAGCGACCGAAGTTGCCCGCAGGCTCGTGGGGCTCAAATAGCCTCCTGGTCATTGCGTCCTCGGCTCGCGCCCTTGCGGCTTCCGGGCGGCGCGGCGGTTACGAGATCGCGGCACTCGATCTTTTCGGCGACGAAGACCTGGCCGAAGTCGCCTTCGCGTTCGAACGCGTGGCCCGCGCGCGAACCGGTGGCTTTAAGAGCCAAGACCTCATCGCTGCGGCAAACCGCGTGGCCCCCGCCTTCGGCAAACCGCGCGGCGGCTTGGTCTGCGGCTCGGGTTTCGAAGACCGGCCGGAATTATTGGCCGAGCTTGCCAAGGGCCGCCGGCTGCTCGGCAATTCGCCGAATGTAATCGCCCGCTGCAAAAACCCCGTCGGTTTTTCGGCGATCCTCGGTGAACTTGGCTTGCGCCACCCCGAAATCCGCCTCGAGCGGCCGCAACAACTCGATGGCTGGCTCGTTAAGCGAACCGGCGGCTCGGGCGGCATTCATATCCACGCCGCCCGAAATTCACGGCCGAACTCGAAAATTTATTATCAGCGCTTGGTCGCTGGAACGCCGGTCTCGGCACTTGTACTGGCCAATGGATGCGAGGCAAAAATTTTGGGACTGAGCGAGCAATGGACCGCGCCCTCTTCCGCCACACCGTTTCGGTTCGGCGGCGCCGCTGCTCCGGCAGCGCTCGGCACCGCGCTGCAACGGCAGATTGCCGATGCGGCGTTGCAACTCGCGCAGCGACTCGAACTCGTCGGCCTCACCAGCGTCGATTTCATCGCCGACATTCCGCGCGGTGAATTTTCGGTGATCGAAGTCAATCCGCGACCCGGCGCCACGCTCGACGTTTACGAACGTCTCCTGGGCGTCTCGCTCCTCGATCTGCATGTGCGGGCGTGTTGCGGCGAAATGCCTTCTATCGGCGTCGCGCGCGGTCGGCCGCGCGCCGTCGCAAGCGTCATTCTCTATACGAAGGAAGAGACGATTTTTCCGCCAGGATTTCCATGGCCGGAATGGGCCGCGGACCGGCCGAAAGCGCGAATCCGCATCAAAACCGAGGAGCCGATCTGCACGGTTTTTGGCGAAGGACCGACCGCGCGGGATGCTCGCAAGGCCGCTCATGCCCGCAGCAAGGCTTTACGGGTGGCGATAGAGCAGTGTATGCAGTCCTGTTTCGCGCGAGCGGCGTCGCTGCGCGAAAAGGGGGGAACAACCGTAAGGAAACGGGATTCGTGAGCCAGCACGACACAAAAACGGCTGGGAAAGCCGCCACGGCGAAACCGGATTGGCCAAGCGTCGGCCATCTCGTTCAGCCGCTTGTCCGACATCTCATCGACAACGCCCAAACGCTTCGCGTCGGCGTCGAAAAGACCGACGATGGTGTCACCATCGTCGACGCCGGCATCAAGCATCCGGGCGGGCTCGAGGCTGGGCGAATCATCACTGAGATTTGCATGGGCGGCTTGGGCCAGGTTGGGATCGGGCCGCAACCGACATTCCGCAATTGGCCGTGGTCGATTGCCGTCCGCTCCCTCAATCCGGTGCTCGCCTGTTTGGGCAGCCAATACGCCGGATGGAGTTTGTCCGGCGGCGGGTTTACGGCGCTTGGCTCCGGCCCGGCCCGCGCTTTGGCCGCGCGCGAAGAACTGTTCGCCGAGCTCGGATACAAGGACAAAGCCGATACCGCCTGTCTCGTCCTTGAGGTCGACAAACTCCCGCCAGCGGAAATCATCGATAAGGTGAGCCGCGACTGTGCGGTCGCGAAAAAAAACATCACCATCATTTTGACGCCGACGACCAGTCTTGCCGGCGCTACTCAGGTGGTGGGCCGCGTTCTCGAAGTCGCCATTCACAAGGCGCATGCGTTGCATTTTCCGCTGGAGCGCATCGTCGATGGCGGGGGCGTTGCGCCCCTCAGCCCTCCGGGCAAGGACTTCTTGACCGGCATGGGCCGCACCAATGACGCGATCATCTTCGGCGGCGCCGTGCATCTCTTCGTTCATGGTCCCGACGACGACGCAAAAAAACTGGCCCACGATCTTCCCGGCCAAAGCAGCCGCGATTACGGCAAGCCCTTCGCCGAAATTTTCAAAGCCGTTAAAGGCGATTTCTACGCCATCGACGACAAGCTGTTCAGCCCGGCGCGCGCCATCGTCACGGCGCTCGACTCCGGACGAACCTTCCACGGCGGCGGCGTGAACGAGGGCCTGCTCGACAGGTCCTTCGGATATGAGGGCGGCTAGGCACGTCGTTATCTTCAGCGACGCGCCTGATTGGCATGCGCGCCGCCTAACCTCCGCGCTGGCATCGCACGGAGTCGCCAGCAGCGTACTCTCCCTGATGGACTGCACCATCGATACGGCGGCGCCCATCGGCCTCCGCGTTCCCGGTTTCGAAGACACGCTTCCCGACGGCGCTTTGGTCCGGCTGATCTCCTCGGGAACTCTGGAACAGATCACGCTCCGGCTCGGCATGCTTCATGCCATGGAGGCCATGGGCGTGGTCACTTACAACGACGCCCGCTGCCTCGAACGCACGGTCGATAAATCCATGACCAGCTTTCTCGTGCGCAACGCTGGCTTGCCGACTCCGCCGACTTGGGTGACGGAAAATGCCGAGCAGGCGCGAACCATCGTCGCCGCCGAAATTGCCGCCGGCGAGAAGGTGGTCGTGAAGCCGCTATTCGGCTCCCAGGGTGTGGGCTTGCGGCTGCTCGAAACGCCGGCTATTCCCGAACCGGCGGAGGTAAATGGCGCCTATTACCTGCAACGTTTCATCGATACCGGAACCGGGAGCTGGCATGACTGGCGCATCTTCGTCGCCGGCGACCGCGCGATTGCCGCGATGATCCGCCGCGGCCGCCATTGGATCACCAATGTGATGCAAGGCGCCGAGTGCGAGGCGACCGCGGCCGAGGGCGAGCCGGCGCATCTGGCTGTCGCCGCCGCGCGCGCGGTCGGAGCCGGCTATGCCGGCGTCGATATCGTCCGCGACCGCGACGGCAAGTTTCTCATTCTCGAAGTCAACAGCGTGCCCGCTTGGAAGGGATTGCAGAGCGTCACCGATTTCGACGTGGCCCAAGCGATCGTCGACGATTTCCTGACGCGTCTTCCCCAGGCCGGTTCGCGCGCCGCTGTCTCGTGACAGGGCGAAAGAAAAAGGCCGGTTCCCCAGCGACATTCGCCGATGCCGTTCGAGACGCGTTCGAGAGCGCCTGTCTCGATGAGCTCGAAGCATTGAAACCCGGCAATGTGCACGTTCATGCCGAAGGCCACGGCATGACGGTGCGCGATTTCCAAACCAGCGCAAAAGTCGCGGCGCGCGCCATCGCGCAATTGGATTTGACGGTCGGCGGGCGAATCGCCGCCGCGGTCGACGCGGCGCTGGCCGCGGTCAAATGCAATACGAATCTTGGAATCGTCTTGCTGGCAGCGCCGCTGGTTCACGCGGCCCTCTCCATCCCCCCGGCCAGTGCTGTGACCGAAAAGAAATTCCGCAACGCGCTGGAAAAAATTCTGAAAGGCCTGAGCATCGACGATGCGAAAAGCGCCTTCGCCGCGATCGCCCAGGCGCGGCCGGCCGGATTGGGGAAAACCAAGAAATATGACGTGAACGCGCCGGCAAAAACGAGCTTGATCACCGCCATGCGCGAAGCGGCGAAGCGCGATCGGATCGCCTGGCAATATGCGAATTCCTTCAAAGATGTTTTTGAAATCGGTGTTCCGGTGTTGCGCGCCGCCGCCAAACGATTCGCAGGGCATCCAAAAGGCGGGAACTGGGCGACGACCGCCGTCTATCTCGCCTTTCTCAGCCGGTTTCCCGATTCGCACATCGTCCGCAAACACGGGCCAAAACCGGCCGCAGAGGTGCAAGGCGAAGCCTCTGAGATCGCGACGGCCTTCGCGCATCTCGATGACCCCCAGCGCCTGGAATGGGTGCTAATGGCCTTTGATTCCGAGTTAAAACGCCGTGGAATTAACCCGGGAACGAGCGCCGATCTGACCGTTGCCAGCTTGCTCGCCTACCGGCTTCTGGATATAGTGGCCCATCGCACCGCTGGCCGAATGGGGGGGGTTGCGCCGTAAGGTCTTTCCCCGCCTGCGACGTATGCGGTTTTTTAATTTGCGAAAAAAAATTCGCAATTCGGATGAGTCCGTCAACACAGGGGAGGAGTACTTATGGCGAAAATCACAAAAACTATGGTCGGTGAGGCGCTTGTCGGCGACGGCAACGAAGTCGCTCACATCGACCTGATCCTGGGCCCTCGCGGCAGTTCCGCGGAGACCGCATTTATGCTGACGCTGACCAATCAGAAAGAAGGCGTGAACGGCCTGCTCGCCGTTCTCGCCCCGAATCTGATGTGCAAGCCGGCGACCGTGATGTTCAACAAGGTCACGATCAAGGGCGCGAAGCAGGCCGTGCAGATGTTCGGCCCGGCCCAGGCTGGCGTGGCACAAGCCGTGACTGATTGCGTCGCGGACGGCACCATCCCGGCGGAAGAAGCCGAGGACATTTTCATCTCGGTCGGCGTGTTCATCCACTGGCAAGCCAATGACGACGCCAAGATCCAGAAGTTCAACTACGAAGCCGTGAAGATGTCCATCAAGCGCGCAGTTGCCGGCGAGCCGAAGGCCCGCGACGTGGTGGCACAGCGCGGTACGGCGAAGCATCCGTTCGCGGCTGGGTGACAGTCCCGCGACTCCGGGCCAGCCAAAGGCTCGCAACAAAGCGGGGGTTGGTTGTCGAAGTTGCTGAGGATGCTGACGGGCGGTTGACGCTCGACGTGGCATTCTAAAAGGCAAGTTCCAAGAGAATCCAAAAGAATAAGGAGGGAGGCCAAAAGCCTCCCTCTATTTTTTTGGCGACGCTTTGAGTGGGATTCAAATCGCCGTAACCGCGAACAATCCAAGATCTGTGAGTCCACTCATCGTCATCTCCCTCGGCTTTGAGCATTACGCGTAAAGCGAGCCAACTGCGACCGACCAAGCCTTCCATCGTGTAACGCGCTCGCGACCAAGGCCCCTGTGGCGCCGATGGCCGCCAGACATTTGAGATCGAGGACACCCCGCACGCCGCCCGCGGCAAAGACCTGGCTCGCGACGGCGCGATGCCGGATTTCGGCAATACGCGGGAAATTGGGGCCTCGCCCGGTTCCCACGTGAATCAGGTCCATGACCAAAACCCGCGAGGGCCAAGTGTTGCCAAGACGACTCAACGGCGCCGGCCCGAGAAACCGCGCCCCCTTGAAATCGAGGGATAGAACAACGTCCGCGTCTTCGCGGATTTTCCGCCATTCCGCGAAGCTCTCGAGGCTCTCGCTGCCGACCACGGGAAGGCCGAGCCCTTTTGCTCCCCACTCCCGGAGGGCAGCGCGCGTTCCGATTCCGGCGTCGACCCAAAGTTCGATGTCGGGATGCCGGGTTCGGATGGAATCGAGCGCCGCGTCGTTATTCCCGGTTCCTGCAATGCGATCGAGATCGGCGGCATAGATACTCTTGAAGGGATGCAAGCGCAGCAAAGCTCCGATAACCTCGGCTGGGTCGTGACTGTCGCATAGCGTCGAGCGGATCGGGCGGTAGCTCGACCGCTCGCCGGCCCGGGCGTGGACCACGACTCCATTCTTCAGATCGATGACGGGGATAAGGATCACGGGGCGCATGCGTATAGTGGCGCTGGAATATATCACCGGCGGCGGGCTCGAGGGCGAGCCGCTTGATCCGGCGATGCAGCGGGAGGGCAGGATGATGCTGGGCGCCTTGGTCGCCGAGCTCGCCGCAATCCCGGGCGTCGAGGTCACTTGCACCCAGGACCCTCGTCTCGAGAAGCCTCGTCTGCGGGCGAATTTTGTCCCGGCCGATAAAAGCGAAAGCATCTGGGATTTGTGGTCCCGGATCATCCCCGACAGCGATGCGGTCTGGCCGATTGCTCCCGAAACCGGCGGCGTTCTCGAACGCCTGTCGCACATGGCGCGCGAATCGGGACGGCTCTTGCTTGGAAGCTCGCCGTCCGCCGTCCACGTCGCCGGGTCCAAGCACGCGACCGCCGAGATTCTGGCCATGCTCGACATCCCGGTCGTATCGACCCAACCGGCATCGGCGCCGCTGCGGCCATCGGATTCCGGCTGGGTGGCAAAGCCGGATGACGGGGTCGACGCCGGCGACACCTGGTTCTTCGCGCAAGAAAGGGAATTGGCGGGTTTCCTGGCGGGACGCGACGATCAGGATCGTTTCGTCGTGCAGCCCTTCGTTCCCGGATTTTCCGCGAGCATCTCCGCTCTGTTCCGCGATGGCGAGGCGGAGGTCTTGTCGTGCAACAGCCAGAATGTGATCCATGACGGAAAGCGGTTTTCCTATCGGGGCGGCGTGGTCGGCGACTTCGAGGCCGCGCGCCCGGATTTCGAGCGGATCGCCAAGGGGGTCGCCAAAGCCTTGCCCGGTCTCTTCGGTTATGCCGGGATCGACATCATCGTGACCGAACACGGGCCCGTCGTTCTCGAAGTCAATCCGCGCCTGACCACGTCTTACGTCGGGCTGGGCGAAGCCTTGGGTTGCAATGTGGCGGCGCTCGTTCTCGACCTCGCGGCGGGGAAACCCCTTCCAAAACTTCGTCCGCCGAAGAAAGTGCAGGTACGGGTCCAGGCTGTGTGAAAACGCCGTAGATGATATGATTCCTCTGTGATTAGGCGGGGGGATCGATGACGCGTTTTGTGGTGGGCGATGATCGCAGCCAGAGCACTCTGTTCCCTGAGCGGCTGGATGACTATGTGGGCG
>JBGOXX010000052.1:0-13142 GCA_041479345.1 Alphaproteobacteria bacterium | reverse complement strand
GGCGCCGTGAACACTCGTTTTCGTCGTCTGAACGGGATCGAATTGATAGTGAATCGGCGAAGCCGGACACGCCAGGTTATAGATCTCGTCGACCTCGACATAGAGCGGGAAGGTCACGTCGTGGCGGAGCAGCTCGAAGCAACTGTTGTCGAGCAGATGCGCAACATTGGCTTTGGTGCCCGTGAAGTAGTTGTCGACACACAGCACGTCGTGGCCGGTCGCCAGCAGCCGTTCGCACAGATGCGAGCCGAGAAATCCAGCCCCGCCGCTGACCAGAATCTTCTTCTGCATGATTTATAAGGGATTTTTTCCCGGTATACAGGACTTGCCGCGCCCCCGGCGAGACTCTAGAGAGGTCGCTCTGCGATTGCAACAATCAGCGGCGGCCTCAAAACGGCACATTGTTTTCGAATCGCTTTATCAATTGCCCGATCATTTGGCCGGTAAATGGCCCCTCTCGCTGTATTCCGGAGGCGCTATAGTCGTCGAACGAACGGCGTGATCCGATACACCCCGGCATGACGTGCGCATTCGGCAGAACTCGAATTACGAGAATGACCGACACCTCACTTCGCCCCTACCAGAGCATCGGTCACGATTATGAATCGAAATCGTAACAGATTTGCGGCCGATCGGTAATTCCATGGCAATGCATTGGTCATTTGATCGCAACGCGATTTCGTTATGGTTAAAGATCATTTCTGAAACCAGGGGAAAATTCATGCGCATGGGGAACGCTTTTGCGGTTTCGTTGGCAGCGATGGGCTTGCTCGCAGCATGCGAGTCGGCTTCGGCCAATGGACTGCTCAATAAATACAATCACGTCGTTGTCATTTACGAAGAGAATCACAGCTTCGACAATCTCTACGGCCTTTGGGGCAACGTAAACGGCATTGCCGTGAACGGCCTGCCCAATGCGGACGCGGCGCATACGATGCAAATCCGCCAAGACAACACGACGGCTTATACGTGCTTGCTGCAACACGACGTGAACCTCACGTCGCCGTCGCCGCTGCCGACCACATGCACCGATAACACCGGCACCTCATTCGTGAGCGCCTTCGCCAACGCACCGTTCAAGATCGACAACTTTATTGCGGCGACCGACACCACGTGCCCCGCCCCCAATGTGTTCGCCGCGAACGGCGTGCTCAAGGGCAGCGGCCTTCCCGGCAGCTGCACCCGCGACATCGTTCACCGTTATTACAGCGAGCAGTATCAGATCCATAAGGGCAAGCAGGATCGCTATGTCACCGGCAGCGACGCCTCCGGTTTGACGATGGGCTATTACGACACCACCCTGCTGCCGATCTATGCGTATCTGCATGGCTCGGGCGCACCGAATTACGTCATCGCCGATTCTTTCTTTCAGGGCGCGTTCGGCGGATCGTTCCTCAATCACCAATGGTTCATCGCCGCGGCGACCCCGGTCTTCGCCGGAGCGCTGAACGACGGCAGTGCGAACGACCTCCATTCGGTGGTCGATGTGAACGGAATGTCTGCCAGCACGCCGCTCTACAAGAATCCTCTGGGGAGCAATGCCAAGGATCTGCAGCTCACCGCCTCCTGCAGCCCGCCCTCGGGCCGTCCCGGCACGCCTTCGAAAATCACTTGCGGCGACTTCGCCGTGAATACGATCCAACCGTTCTACCAGCCTTATTCGCCCGGCACGGCCACCGCAAAGAGACTGCCGCCGCTGACCAATCCAACCATCGGCGACCGGCTTTCCGCGGCGAATGTGGATTGGGCCTGGTATTCGGGCGGTTGGGATAACGCCAACGGCAATACGACCGGACCGGGCTGGACCAACGGCACCGGCCCGAATTGTTCCGATCCCAACGCCAACCCGGCGGCGGGTTTCCCGCTTTGCCCCGACTTCCTCTTCCAGTACCACCACCAGGCGCTGAATTATTTTGCCGACTATGCTCCGGGCACCCAGGCTCGCGCGAACCATTTGCTGGACGAGGTCGCCTTCATCGCCGCCGCGCAGAACGGCACCTTGAAGCCGGTCAGCTTCGTCAAGCCGCTGGGGGAAGAAAACGAGCATCCCGGCTATTCGAGCGAACCCAATGGCAGCAGCCATCTGGTCGATCTGATCAAGGACGTGCTAAATGGCCCGAACGGCAACGACACGCTGATCATCGTTACCTATGACGAGTTCGGCGGTCAGTGGGACCATGTGCCGCCACCGCCCAACAATCCCATCGGCATTTCCTCGCCTCATGATCAATGGGGCCCGGGCACGCGCGTTCCGGCGTTGCTGGTTTCGAAGCAATTCAAGCATTCCGGAATCGATCACATCGGTCACGACACGACATCGATCCTCCGGACAATTGAAGATCGTTTCAATCTCGACCCGCTGAGCTTGCGGGATAAGAAGGTGAAAGGTCTCGAAACCGCCTTGAAGGCCGCCAATTAAAGTTCAAGGACTGCATCGTTGCGGTTTGCCCGCAAGGCCTTTGCCGGGCCGCTCGAAAGCGCCGCCACATTGGGAATCGTGAAGACTTTTCGAATCTACAAGCCCGCGAATGACAATGCCGGATTTTTCGAGATCCTCCATGCCAACAACCGCTATCTTGGCAATTGGCTGAAATTGTGAGTCTCGCCGTCATCCTTGCCGCCACGCCATAAAAACGCCCTAAAGAACGGAGAGAAACACAACCATGTTGCGCCGGCTCTATAATTGGACGATTCACATCGCCGGGCACAGGCACGCGTTGCGCTGGATGTTCGGGATCGCCTTCATCGAAAGCTCGGTGTTTCCGATACCGCCCGACGTGCTTCTTATCCCGATGGTTCTGGCGCGGCGCAGCCAGGCCTTCTTGGTCGCTTTTTTGGCCACAGCCGGCTCAGTTCTGGGTGCCTTTCTCGGCTACACCATTGGTCACTTTCTATTCCATACCATTGGCCAGCCGATCCTGGATTTTTACGGGGCGACCGCCGATTTCGACCGACTCCGTGAGCTTTATGACCATTGGGGCTGGTGGATCATTCCGGTGGCAGGCATGACGCCCTTTCCGTTCAAGGTCATTACCATCGCCAGCGGCGTCTTCGGCCTCGATTTGACGACCTTCGCATTGGCCTGCACCGTTTCGCGGGGCGGACGATTTTTCATTGAATCGGCTTTGTTGTGGCGCTTTGGTCCGCGGATGCGAAACTTCATCGAACGGAATTTGAACTTTGCCGCAGTCATCCTTTTCGTGTTGCTTCTGATCGGAATAGCCCTTGTCCGTGCCGTGTTGAAAAGCTAAGACGCGAGCTGATCATGAAATTCCCGTCTCTCATTGCCGACCCTCGATTCCCCGCCGCCTTCGTGCTCGCCGCCAGCATTGCCGTTCTCGGCGGCGCGTTCGCCTTTCAATATATCGGCGGGCTTCAACCCTGCGTGTTGTGCATCTATCAGCGCTATCCCTATGGCGTGACGATTCTCCTGTCGCTCGGCGCGGTTCTGATTGCCCGGCGCAATCCATTCCATGCGCAATGGCACTTATATATATGCGCGCTCGCTTTTGTGATCGGCGCCGGCATCGCCGTCTTTCATGTCGGCGTGGAACAGCATTGGTGGCGCGGCACCGACGAATGCGGTGCGCTGTCGACCGGGGCGAAGACCGTGGAAGAACTGGAGGCGATGCTGAAGAAAACCCCGGTCGTGCGCTGCGACCAGCCCCAATGGTCGCTGTTCGGGGTTTCTATGGCGGGGTATAATGTGTTGATATCGCTGGCGCTGGCGGCATTCTGCGTTTACGCGCCGCGGATGAAAAACCGATGAAGGCGATGACCGAAAAACTTGCGAAACCTGCGAGCCATCTAACGCTTCCCGGCGATCCGTCGCCGAAGGATTTGATCGCCCGAATGATTCGGGTCGATCACGCCGGCGAATTCGGGGCCATTCGCATTTACGAGGGACAGCTTGCGGTTCTCGGCAAACATGCCGATGCCGATGTCATCCGTCATATGGCGGCAAAAGAATCCGAACATCTTGCCGCGTTCTCGCGGCTGATGGTCGAACGCCGGGTGCGGCCGACCGCCCTGTCGCCGCTTTGGCATGTCGCCGGTTACGCGCTGGGGGTTGCGACGGCCCTTCTCGGCCCCAAGGCGGCGATGGCCGCCACCGAAGCAATCGAAGAAGTGATCGACGAGCATTACGCCGGACAGGAAACGCGGCTCGGCGATGACGAGCATGAACTTCGCGATGTGATCGAGCATTTCCGCAGCGACGAGATCGAGCATCGCAACACCGCGATTGCCCATGGCGCCCAGGAAGCCCCGGCCCATGCGCTCTTGACCGGCGCCATCAAGGCGGGATCGCGGCTGGCCATCTGGCTGTCGGAACGATTCTGAAAGAAATCTCGCAGCCGGAATCTACGGCTCGAGTTCGGTATCCCAGTATAAAAAGTCGCGCCAGGATTCGTGCAAAAAATTGGGCGGATAATGCCGCCCTGAATCTTGCAACTGGAATGTCGTCGGGCGCCTTGGCGGATTCATCGGGAACATCCCGGCTTCCTGGGGCAGCTTGCTGCCTTTCTGCAAATTGCATTGCTCGCAAGCGGTGACCACGTTTTCCCACGTCGCCCGCCCGCCCCGCGAGCGCGGGACAATGTGATCGAAGGTGAGCAGCTGGCTGGCGAAATTCTCGCCGCAATATTGGCAGATGAATTTATCGCGCAGGAAAACATTGAACCGGGTGAACGGAACCTTGCGCGCGGCCGGCACGTATTCCTTGAGCGAAATCACGCTCGGCAATTTCATCGCCATGCTCGGCGAATGAACGGCCCGGTCGTATTGAGAAACGATGTTGACCCGGTCCAAGAACACCGCCTTGACCGCGTCCTGCCATGACCATAGGGAAAGCGGGAAGTAACTGAGCGGCCGGAAATCGGCATTCAGCACCAGGGCCGGACAGGCTTTTGGCGACAGCGACAAGGCGGTTCTTGGTCCTATTGGTTCTTGACCCAGGCGGTTCGGATTGCCCGCAAACCTACACGGAAACCATGACGGTTTGAAGGCGAAAAAGGCCCAGAAAGGGTTGAGAATACGCCCGGAATTGAGTTCGATCCGGGGCTCGCCCGGCGGCTTTAAGGACCGGCCGGAGCGAAGACTTTTTGCAGGAAACGCACGCCCAGGCTGAGGCCGGGGCCATCGATGCCATGGCCCAAGCCAGGCCGGGTATGCGACTCGACCGGAACCGCATTGGCCGAAAGCATGGCGACGGCGTGAGAGAGGGCCTGATGGGGCACGACCGGATCCTGGTCGCCGTGAACCAGCAAGACCGGCGGCCGGGCGGTTATGTCGCGGCTCAAGGTTTCCGCGCCGAGCAACGCCCCGGAATAACCGACAATCCCGGCGCAGGGGTTCTTGCGGCGAAGCATCGTATAAAGCGCCGTCATCGTCCCTTGGGAAAAGCCGATGACGGCCAGAGCCCGGTCATCGAGGCCGAACCGGCTGAGTTCGGCGTCGAGGAAATTATTCAAGACGGGGGCCGCCCGCTTGACGCCCTCGAGCAGCGCTTCCGGACGACGATCGGACAAGCTGAACCATTGAAATCCCATGGGCGAAAAATCGCAGCGCTCCGGCGCGTTGGGCGAACAGAAGGCGGCGTGCGGAAGAATCTCGCCGATCTCCGGCGCCAGCCCGATCAGATCGTCGCCATCCGCCCCGACCCCGTGGAGGAACACCACCAGCTGTTTTGCCGGGGCCCGGAAGGGACCGAAAACCGGGCCGGAAAGCGTCGCAGTCATAGGCCTCGAAATCCTCGTTCGCGGGGTTTTGCGGAAGCGGGCGCTGTGTCAAATTGGGCGGCGCATGATGGCCTTGAGCCCTTGGCGGCACAAGTCCCCACCACCTGAATCTGGACCTGAATCTGGCGCGATTTTAATGCGATTCAACTCCGACCCATGAACGAGCATCCCGAGGTCACCCGATTTGCGCCGAGCCCCACCGGCTTTCTCCATCTCGGCCATGCCTTCGCCGCACTTTTCGCGTGGCAGGCGGCGAAAGAATCGAACGGGCGATTCTTGCTGCGTATCGAAGACATCGACCAGACTCGCTGCCGGGCGGAATTCGAACAGGCCATCTATGAAGATCTCGCCTGGCTGGGTTCCGGCTTGCCGGGCTGGGGATGGGAAAAGCCGGTGCGCCGCCAATCGGAACACATGGCGGAATACCGCAAGGCTCTCGATAAGCTCGAAGGCGAAGGTTTGATCTATCCCTGCTTTTGCACCCGGGCGCAAATCTTGGCGGAGGTGGCGAAAGCCGGCATGGCACCTCACGGCGTCGAAGGGCCGTCTTATCCCGGCATCTGCCGGACACTTTCCACCGAGGCGCGGACTCAGAGAATCGCCGCTGGCGAAACTTTCGCGCTTCGGCTCAATCTGGCTCGTGCCTTGGCCAAAACCGGGGCTTTGACGTGGCATGACCGCAAGCAAGGCACGATCGCGGCCCGGCCGGAAATTTTCGGAGACGTCGTGCTCGCGCGCAAAGAAACGCCGGCGAGCTATCACTTGGCCGTCACTTTGGACGACCATGCGCAAGGCGTTACGCTTGTCACTCGCGGCGAAGATTTATTCGACGCCACTCACATCCAGCGATTGCTTCAAGCCCTTCTCGGATTGAACACGCCGGACTATGCCCATCACCCGCTGATTTGCGATGAACAGGGAAAGCGCTTCGCCAAACGCGACAAGGCCGCGACCTTGCGCGCCCTGCGTTTCGCGGGCGTCTCGCCCAAGGACATGCGTTCGAAAGCACACCATGCGCGGCATGAAGCCTGATTGCACAATTCGATTATTGGCGGAGCCCTTTGCTCAGCACCGCATAATCCGGGTGATCGGAACCAATCACCCCGAAGCGCAGAGCGAAATCCAGCACGACCAGATTGCTGTTCGGTTTGAATTCGCGGCCGTCATCGACCAATCGCAGCACGTCGCGCATCGGCAGCAGCTCGAAATAATCGATCTCGCCATCGGCGTTCTCGGGAACGAAATTCGCCGGCAGTTCCAGGTCGTAAATGAACATGGTCGCCGGGCCCAAACCCTCGCCGGTTTCGATGCAATAAGAAATGTGGCCGGCTTCCTTGGCGGTATTGGCAATCGAATCGCTGATGCTCGCCTCTTCCTCCGATTCCTTCTTCATGTTCTCGAAAATCGAAAGCGAGGCCGGCTGGCCGCCCGCCACCATATTGTCGAGCTTGGCGGGATGGACATGGGCCGTGGCGCTGCGCTTGGCGATCCATAGGCTAAGCCCGCCACCCTCGCGCACAAAGCCGTTCACATGGACGCCGAAGGCACGGATGCCGAAGAACGGCACCACAGCGCGGTCGATCTCGAAGAACGGCTTGGTCGAAAGGGTCCGATCGTCCAGCGCCACGACCGAATAGGATTCGCCGCGCAACCGGCGGATCCTCCGTCGCTCGACTAATGCGTGCACGGCGCCCATGACCGCTTCGCTTCGCGCCTTCGGCGAATTCAAGGCGCCGCTCAGGGCGATGCGCCCGGGCTCAGCTAAAAATACGTCCGGGAATTCCGCGAGTAGCGCGATCCGGTCGCGCCTTATTGATCCAACGCGCTTGTCGTCGACGACAAAAGGGACATAGCGCGACGGATCGAAAGTGTTGAGCTCGGCAATGCGGTCGGAAAAGCTCAAGGCGCCGTAATCGGGGCGCTAAGCCGCTTCGCGGGTGGCACGGTCGACGATGTCGACGATGTCGCTCATGATGGCCGAAATATCGTAATCCTTCGGCGTGTAGACCGCGGCAACACCCGCTTTCTTCAACGCCTCGGCGTCTTTGGGCGGAATGATGCCGCCGGCGATCACCGGGATATGGCCGAGCCCGGCTTTGCGCATGCGCTCCACGACTTCGGTGACGAGCGGCTGATGCGAGCCCGAAAGCACAGATAAGCCCACCACATGCACGCCCTCTTCGAGCGCGGCATTGGCGATTTGGGCCGGTGTCAAACGAATGCCCTCATAGACGACTTCCATGCCGGCATCCCGCGCCCGCACCGCAATCTGTTCGGCGCCGTTGGAATGGCCGTCGAGCCCCGGTTTGCCGATCAGAATCTTGATGCGCCGCTTCAACCGGGTCGAGACGTCCTCGACGCGCTGGCGAACCTTCGCCATGGCTGCCATGTCGCGCGCTGAAATGCCGTGGGCCTTGCCGGAAACGCCGGTGGGTGCGCGATACTCGCCGAAGACGCGGCGCATCAGCCCCGCCCATTCGCCGGTCGTGACCCCCGCATGGGCGCAGGCAATCGAGGGCTCCATCACATTGGCGCCTTCCTTGACCACGCGTTCCAGGGCTTCGAGGGCCGCTTTCACTTTGCGCGGATCGCGGGATTCCCGCCATTTCGCGAGATTGGCGACTTGCTTGTGTTCGGCATCGTCATCAGGAACGAGGAAGCTGCCGTCGCTGGAAGCCAGAAGCGGCGACGGCAAGGCATCGGTGAAGCAATTGACGCCGACGACTTTCAGCGCGCCGGATTCGATGTCGGCGATACGCCTGGTGTTCGATTCAACCAGGCGCTGTTTCATATAGCCGGATTCGACCGCCGGAATGACGCCGCCCATGTCTTCGATGCGGGCCAATTCGGCTTTTGCTTCCGCTTTCAATTCGTCGACCTTTTTGCGGATCACCGTCGATCCCTCGAAGATATCGCCGAATTCCAGGAGATCGGTTTCGAAAGCCATAATCTGCTGCAAACGGAGCGACCATTGCTGATCCCACTGCCGCGGCAAGCCGAGCGCTTCGTTCCACGCCGGAAGCTGAATGGCACGGGCCCGCGTCTTGCGGCTCAACACCACCGACAGCATTTCGATCAGAATGCGGTAGACGTTATTTTCCGGCTGCTGCTCGGTCAGGCCGAGCGAGTTCACCTGCATGCCGTACCGGAAACGCCGGAGCTTTTCGTCCGTCACTTTGAATCGCTTTTGGCAGATCTCGTCCCACAACTCGGCAAAGGCCCAAACCTTGCAGAGTTCGGTGATGAACCGCATGCCGGCATTCAGGAAAAAGCTGATTCGGCCGGCGACATTGGGAAATTCCTTCGGCGATACTTGGCCGGATTTCCGCACCGCTTCCATCACGCCAATGGCCGTCGCCAGCGAATAGGCGAGTTCTTGAACCGGCGTCGCACCCGCTTCTTGCAAGTGATAGGAGCAGACATTCATCGGATTCCATTTCGGAATCTCGCGCGCCGTAAAGGCGATGATATCGGTGGTGAGCTTCAAGCTCGGCCCCGGCGGGAAGATATAAGTACCCCGCGAAAGATATTCCTTGATGATGTCGTTCTGGGTGGTGCCCGAAAGTTCCGAACGCTTTGCGCCCTGGCGCTCGGCGACCGCGATATAAAGCGAGAGCAACCAAGCCGCCGGCGCATTGATCGTCATCGAGGTATTCATGCGGCCAAGCGGGATCCCCTCGAAGAGCTTCTCCATATCGCCAACATGTCCGATGGGAACGCCGACCTTCCCGACTTCGCCTTTGGCGAGCGGGTGATCGGCGTCATAGCCGGTTTGGGTCGGCAAATCGAAAGCGACCGAAAGACCGGTCTGGCCGCGGGCGAGGTTGGCGCGGTAAAGCGCATTGGAAGCGGCGGCGGATGAATGGCCGGAATAGGTCCGCATCAGCCAGGGATGGTCGCGCCCCGCTTGCGGCTTGGCAGATTTGGCTTGGGCGGTTTGAGGCTTGCCGGCGGTCGCGACTGCCGGTTTTTTATTAACGGGTTTGGTTAAGGGCTTTGGTGCGGTGCGCCGCCGGACCGAGGCCGGTGTCTTGGACACAGCCGAAGCCCGCCGTTTGGAGGTCTTAACCGCCCGCTTACCCTTGGATCCTGTCGGTTTCCTGCGCTTCATCAGGCCTTTCGCCTTGATCTTCCGAGGTTCTTCGGGAACCTCTCCCGGAACCGCTTTAAGCCCTAATTCGTTAACCCGAGGCTACCATACAAGGCCAGCCCTTTCTTTTGCGAGTTTGTGCGTTGCAAAAAGAGCCGGGGCGCATTAAAAACTTTAGCCCTTTTTCGGGGATCGGGGGGTCACCGCGGGCAGGCTTCGAGAGCCGTGTCCCGTCTTGGAAAACCCGCCCCAAATCCCGGGAAAGGATGGGCGCGAAAATCGCGCCGCTTTAAATCCATCTTCAGATGGCGAGGGACGTCACATGGAAGCGGTGAAACTTCAAACCAGCGCGCCCGTAAAAGATCTTTACGAAATCGGCGAAATTCCGCCGCTCGGCCATGTGCCGAAGAACATGCACGCCTGGGCGATCCGGCGCGAGCGCCATGGCGAGCCGGAAAAGGCGATGCAGCACGAGGTCGTGCCGACGCCGATAATCGATTCCCATGAAGTCCTCGTCATGGTGATGTCGGCCGGCGTCAATTACAACGGCGTGTGGGCCGCCCTCGGCAAACCGATTTCACCCTTCGATACGCACAAGGCCGAATATCACATCGCCGGTTCGGATGCGGCGGGCGTGGTGTGGGCCGTCGGTTCCAAGGTGAAGCCATGGAAAGTCGGCGACGAAGTGGTCATCCACTGCAATCAAACCGACGGCGACGACGAAGAATGCAATGGCGGCGATCCGATGTTCTCGCCGAGCCAGCGCATCTGGGGTTACGAAACGCCGGACGGCTCGTTCGCGCAATTTGCCCGCGTGCAAGCGCAACAGCTGATGCCGCGTCCGCGGCATCTGACGTGGGAAGAGAGCGGCTGTTACGTGCTGACGCTCGCCACCGCCTACCGCATGCTGTTCGGTCACCGCCCGCATATCCTTCGTCCCGGCCACAACGTCTTGGTTTGGGGTGCTTCGGGCGGCTTGGGCTCGATGGCGATTCAGTTGATCGCCACCGCGGGCGCCAACGCCGTCGGCATCATTTCCGACGACGACAAGCGCGATTTCGTCATGCAGCTCGGCGCCAAGGGCGTCGTCAACCGCACCAAATTCGATTGCTGGGGAAGACTTCCCGAGGTCGACGATCAGGAAGCCTATGGCGCCTACATGAAAAAGTGCCGCGAATTCGGCCGCGCGATTTGGGAAACCACCGGCAAGGGCATTGACGTCGATTTCGTGTTCGAACATCCGGGCGAGCAAACCTTCCCGGTTTCCTGTTTCGTGGTGAAGCGCGGCGGCATGGTCGTGTTCTGCGCCGGGACCACCGGCTACAACATCACCTTCGATGCGCGTTTCGTGTGGATGCGACAGAAACGCATTCAGGGCAGCCATTTCGCCAATCTCATGCAGGCGAGCCAAGCCAATCGTTTGGTCATCGAACGGCGCATCGATCCTTGCATGTCGGAAGTCTTCGCCTGGAACGACATCCCGCGCGCTCACACCAAAATGTGGAAGAACCAGCACAAGCCCGGCAACATGGCGGTGCTGATCCAAGCCAAGCGTCCGGGGCTTCGCACCATGGAAGACGCCGTCGAAGCCTGGACCGAAAGCTAAGCGTTGGCGGCCCGTCTCTGGCGGGCGTCAATGAAACTGGGGAATCAGAGGGGCCGGGCAACCGGCCCCTCGCCATTAGCAACTGCGCCGCAAACCATCGCCATTGATGGCGGTGATATAAGGCGCCCCTTGTTGTTGTCGTGGACTTCTGTCCCTTCCGGGTAGAGCTGCCGATCAGTCTTGCTTCATAAAATGCCGGATAATTTCATACTATTGCAAGCACTTGCAATCTGTTCTAGTATTGTTCCTATGAAGCGCGCAACCAAGATCCGTCTGTATCCGAATTCCAGCCAGGAACAAATCCTGGCAGTCCAGTTCGGCTGCGCGTGCTTCGTCTGGAACCAGGCTTTGAGATTGAAGAAGGAAGCCTGGGAACAACGTCAGGAGAACCTCTCCTGCTATGCGATCAAAGCCATGCTGCCGGTCTGGAAGGCTGGGGAATACCCTTGGCTGAAACAAGCCGATAGTCAGGCCTTGCAACAGTCGGTCCTCAACCTCGATACCGCCTTCCGCAACTTCTTCTTGAAGCGCGTACGCTATCCGCGCTTCAAGAAGAAGCACAGTTCCCGCCAGTCGATCCAGTATCCGCAGCGAGTCAAGCTCGATGGCAAGCGGATCTATCTGCCGAAAACAGGCTGGGTCAAGGCCAAGGTCCACCGCGAGATCGAAGGCAAGATCAAGACCGTGACCGTTTCCAAAGAATCCTCCGGCAAGCACTACGCCTCGGTCCTGACCGATGATGGCAAGCCTGAACCAAAGCCCATCAAACATTTCACTAAAATAACCGGCATCGATCTCGGCATCACCATCGCCGTCGCTTCAAGCGATGGCGTCAGGATCCCGAACCAGCGATTTCTCAACCGGGCGCATCGCAACCTGCGCCGCAAGCAGAAGACTCTGTCCCGCAAGCTCGAAGCAGCCATGCTCAGATCAAAGGCTTCGAACCAGAATCTCCGTAGGTGTTTCAGCAACAAAATCGTCAAAGCCAGGCTTCAAGTGGCGAGAGCCCACGAACGCGTGCGTTTCTCAAGACAAGACTGGCAACATAAACTGTCGAGCCGCCTGGCCGGCGAAAACCAAGCGGTCTGCGCCGAGACATTGAACGTGAAGGGAATGCTCAAGAACCGTAGTCTCTCGATGGCGATTTCGGATCTTGGCTGGTCCGGATTCCTGACCAAGCTCGATTACAAGCTCAAGGACAAAGGCGGACGCCTCGTCAAGATCGATACATTTTTCCCTTCGACCAAGACTTGTTCCACTTGCGGATCGATCAACGGCGGGTTAACCCTTGCTGATCGCGACTGGACATGTTCAGACTGCGGTGTTCTTCACGATCGCGACCTCAACGCCGCGGTCAACATCAGGAACCAAGGAATACTAATGCTCAAGACGGAGGGTCTGCCCGTCTCTGCCCACGGAGGCTGCGTAAGACCGGTTCACACCGAATCGGCTGCGGCCTGTGAACTGGGAAGCCTCCGTCTTTAGGCGGAGGAGCAGTCACAGTATTCGCATGACCGGAGCCGCTATTTCCGTTTCGACCAAAGACCAAAGCCTCGTGATGGAAGACCTGATCGGCACTTGCGACCTGGCGCTGAAGTCGGCGCGCGGGCTTGCCGCTGCGGCGCATACCGCCGTTGCCGCGAAGGTTTCGCGGGGCGGAAAAATCGATTCAGGCCTGCTGGAGACGGATCAATTTGCCGCCCATGGC
>JBGOXX010000051.1:0-13394 GCA_041479345.1 Alphaproteobacteria bacterium | reverse complement strand
GCGCGCACGACGATTACGCTGCCCGATGGGCGCTCGCTGGCGGTGACGATTCCGGCCGGCGTGCAGGACCGCGAGACTTTGCGCCTCAAAGGTCAGGGCATGCCCGGCTATGAAGGCGGCGAGACCGGCGACGCCTATATCGAGTTGCACGTCCGCCCGCACGCCTTTTTCCGGCGGAAAGACAACGACATTCATCTGGAACTGCCGATTTCATTGCCCGAAGCGATCTTGGGCGGCAAGGTGGCGGTGCCGACGGTTTCCGGCGCGGTTTCGATGGCCATTCCCAAGGGCTCGAACACCGGCACCAGCTTGCGCCTGAAGGGAAAGGGAATTCCGGACCGCAAGACCGGGGTTGCCGGCGATCAATATGTGACGATTAAAGTCGTGCTGCCGGAAAAACCCGACGCGACTCTGACCGAGTTCATCGAAAAATGGGCGCCGGATCACGCCTACGATCCGCGCCGAAAAGCTGGCATGGTTTAGGGGCGGGCATGATTTAAATGGGAATGCTGACGCGCGCGCAATTGCTGGCCATGGTCGAAGGTGTTTCGGTCGAATCGCTGACGATTTGGATCGAACGCGGTTTTGTCTTGCCGGAAAGCCAGGATGGCGAGCCGCAATTCGCCGAGATCGACGTCGCCCGGGTGCGCCTCATCTATGAGCTCGAGCACGACATGGCGCTCGACCCCGACGCCATCGCCATGATGCTGTCGCTTCTCGATCAGATGTACGCGCTGCGGCGTAAACTTCGATTGATCAACGACGCCATCGCCAATCAGCCGCCCGAAATCCGGGAGGCCATTCTGGGGCTGTTGAGCAATAGCCTTGGCGTTCCGCCCGATAAGGCCGGAGGCTGAGGCTGCTTCGCCGCCGCCGATTGCGCCGAATCCGCCGTAAATCCGGGAAAACACCCGCCGCTCGCGAAATTTTGTTTTGCCCCCGGCTCATCCAAACCTCACTCTAAAAAGTATGATTGGGTATGGCCGTATCGCCGCGGCCCGGTGATCCCGGGGCTAGGCCGGCCCAGGCGGAAGACGGGCAGAAGGGGGCGACAATGGAAGGGCGAAGATGGAAGTTGGGGCGTTAAAGGTCTTGGTTGCCGGGCTGCTGACCTGGATCAACGTCCACAGCGCCTTGCCGCTGCCCAAGGATCAGCCCGAGGTCAGCTTTCTCCCCCATAATGAGCTGGAGACCGTGGTTTGCCACCATCCTTGCGCCGTCCTCGGCTTCAGCCCGGATGACGACAGCGACGTCATCATGCTCGATCAGAGCCTCGATCTCACCAAGAACGCCTGCGATCGCTCGATCCTGTTGCACGAGCTCGTGCATTTCATGCAGCGGCGGGACAAGCGCTGGTCCGACGAAAAGCCCGAGGTCCGCGGTCATTGGCGCGAGATGGAGGCCCTCGAAGTCCAGCGCGCCTATCTCGAACAATTCGGCCGCATGCTGTTCATTACCCGCGGCTTCGCGGCGACCGGCCTGCCTTACCCTTATTGCTGATTGTCGCTTCACCGGGACTGCGCATCTCGCAACGAGCCTGCGAAGCGTCAGCGTTGCGGCTTTAGGACGAGGAGCTTGATGATGTCGCGGAAGAGCCAGCGCTTGGCCGAAACGGCGAGTCCCGCCGCCGCGGCATAAGACTCGGTGTTGCGGTCGAAGCCGGCGCCGAAGGCGTAGCGCACCCAAGGCGCCCAGAGCCTCATAACGAAGCGGCGAACAGGATCGCTCGAATAGGCATATTCGAGAATCCGGATCTCTCCTTCCGGTTTGCAGATGCGGCCGAGTTCCCGGAGGGCTGGAAGCTGTTCGTCTTCGTCCAGAACGCAGAAGAGAAAGGCGGCCACCACCGCGTCGAAATAAGAATCGGCGAAGGCGGTCCGCAGCGCATCCATTTCGAAGAGGTCGACCTCTATCCCCAACCGGTCGCGCCGCGCTCGAGCGCGCGCCAGCATTTCCGGACTCGCGTCGATGCCGACGACTTTTGCGCCGGTCGGGTAGAACGGCATGTTCCGGCCCGTGCCCACCCCGGCGTCGAGAATGCGCCCTGACAGGCCGAGGAACAGCTCCCGGCGCAGCGGCCGGTAGCGTCCATACTCGAAAGGGAGATCGAGAAGATCGTAAAGCCGGGCGATTCGGGCGTAACGGGATTTCTTGCGCATGCGTCGATCATAGACCCGCTGAGGAACAAATGCGTGGATTGCCTGTTACCGGCGCAGGCCTCACATTGTGCATGAATGACGTCGGGCGTAGGCTGGCGCGATGCTCAGGATTAACCGCAATCTTGCTCTCGATGAGCGGGAGCTTACCTTCCGTTTCGTGCGGGCTTCCGGCCCCGGCGGGCAGAATGTGAACAAGGTATCGACGGCGGTCGAGCTTCGCTTCGACGTCGGACACTCTGCTTCTTTGCCCGAAGACGTGCGCGCACGTCTCCGCGGTTTGGCGGGAAAGCGGCTCAGCGCCGCCGGCGTGCTGATCATCGATGCGCGGCGCCACCGCAGCCAGGAACGCAATCGCGCGGACGCCGTCGAGCGGCTTATTGTGCTGATCCGCAAAGCGGCGATACCGCCGGTGCCGCGGCACAAAACGAAACCCACCCGAGGGTCGCGCGAGCGCCGCCTCGAATCGAAACGGCTGAGGGCGAAAATCAAGCGCGGGCGGGTGGCCGCGGACTTCGATTGATCAACGCAATCAGGAAGCGCCGCTGAGCGGCGGAAGGTCTTCTTCGCCTTCGAGCTCGAGCTTCAAGAACAGAAAACTCATCATATCTTTGAGCGAGACGATGCCGAGCAGGCGGCCGCCTTCGGCCACCAAGAGGCGGCTGTTGCCGGTGCGATTCATGATCTGTATCGCGGCGATGGCGTCGGTATCGGGCGGGATCGTGTTGTCGGCCGAGCAGCGGCTCATCGCGTCGGCAACGGTCACGAATGGCCAGCGCTCGCGCGGGATCGCCTTGACCTCGCGGGTGGAAATACACCCCATGAGACGCGACCCATCGACGACGGGAAAGGTCTTGAAATAATGGCGATAGAAATAGTCGTTCACGAGTTCGGCGATCGAAATCGAGGGCGCCACCGAAATCGGATTTTGGATCATGATCCGGCGCACCGGCACGCCTTCGAAGCCCTGATGGATCAATACCTGCTGATACGACATGGTTGCGGCGTTTCGGACGAACAAACCGATCAAGAACCACCACATCCCGCCGACGAAATTACCCTGCAGCACGTTCAAAAGCCCGAGCACGACGAGCAGGATTCCGAATCCGTTGCCGAGCCGGGCCGAAATGCGCGTCGCGTCGCGCAAATTTCCTTTCCAGTGCCAAAGAATCGCCCGCAAGACCCGCCCGCCGTCGAGCGGGAAGGCCGGCACCAGATTGAACGCGGCGAGAACGAAATTGATCGTGCCAAGATAGAAGAAAACGCCGTCGATCGCCGGTGGCGCGCCAGCGGCGGCGGCCGCCATCCGAATCCCATAAAACGCCGCGCCCAGCACCATGCTTGCGATCGGCCCGGCGATGGCCATCAGGAATTCGGCGCGGGGGCTCCCCGGCTCGTCCTTCATCTCGGCGACCCCGCCGAACAGAAACAGGGTGATCCCGCCCATCGGAATGCCGTAGCGGCGCGCGACCAGCGAATGGGCCATCTCATGGAAGATGATGGAGAAAAACATTCCCGCCGCGGCCACAACGGCCATGGACCAATAGGTCGGCTTGGAAAGGCTGGGGTTGTAATGGGGGAAGACGCCGGAGGCGAGCGTCCAGGTAACGAGCACCGCGAGCAGGATCCAGCTTAAATCGACCCTAACTTCGAAGCCGAAGAGCGAGAACAAGGTGATGCGCCGGGTGAACATGACGCCATCCAAGCAGATTTGCCGGTCCACGGCCACTGCCGCGAAAGAGCGGCGCACTCGGATTGAGCGGTGATCTACAGCCGTTCGAGCAGCCCGGCGGCCGTCAATTTGCTGAGGATTTGCGCAGCCGCGGTGGCGTCGACACCGGCGGCTTTGGCGAAGGCGTCGGCATCGAAGAAATCCCGGTCCATCGCCCATTGCGCCGCCTTGCCCTCCGACGCCAACAGCGCGCCTTCGCCATCGCGGGTCTTCAAATGAAAACCGTCGCCGCGCCGCGCCAGCTTGGCGTGCAGCGAGCGCACCCGGAACACCGAGAATTCTTTCCGCTCCGGCAAAAAGAATTGCGAGAGCACATGGCGCGAGGCGCGCTGGCGCTGGTAGTTCCGCATTTCGGCGGAAGTTCCGGGATCGGTGACGATGGCCTGCAGGCGTTCCGCCAATTTCCGCAAATGTGCGAGATGCGATTCCCCGTCATCAAAGTGCGGGAGGGAGGCGCGGAACAGCGGATCGCGCGGCAGAATGCCGAGCAGGATCGTTATGAAATCCTGTCCCTGCGGTTCGGTCACGCCAAACGAAATGTGCAGAGAGGCTTCGCTGGTCGCCAGCGCGTCGTGATATTGCCCGCGGGGAACATAAAGCAGATCGCCGGGCTTCATCGTGACTTCCTGCAAGACTTTGCCCTTGGCGATCTCCCGCTGTTCGGGGGAGACGCTGCCGCAATCGAAGCCGGGAATTTCCGCCGCGCCCTCGGCCCGGCCTTCATAGAGGCGCCAGGTCTTGGTTCCGGAAATGTGGAGCGCGAACACGTCCATCGTATCGAAATGCGATCCGAAGCCGGGATGGGCGTTCCACGAACAATAGGCGTTGCAGGCGACCGGGCCGCCGGCGACGATTTCAAAAGTGGCGGCGACCGAGGCGATTTCGGGGGTGAGCGATTCGACGTAGTCGAGAACGACGGTGGCGCCCTTGCGCAAAAATTCCGAAACTCGCTTCGGGTCCGGCTGAAGAATCTGCTGGCCTTCCCGGCTCAAGCCCGGGCGGCAGAATTCCAGCGGCGCCAATTGCCTTCCGTCCAGCACCATCTTCATCGAGCGGTCGGACCACAGCGAAGTGTTGCTGAGCAGATCGCTCATCGCGTCCCAGGAAAAGACGCTTACGAATTTATCCGGACTTCCCGGCACGTAGAGATGCTTGCGCCCGAAACTCTGGCTGAAGAAATCCTCGGCCGTGACCGGGTTTAGAATTTCGCGGAAAGTGATGATTTGCTGGAGCATGGCGCGTGTGCGGTTTGAGGGCGCAAATTGTTCGATCACCGTAGACATTGGGCTTTAGGAGCAATCTTGACCCGTAGTGAGATCAGGGTCGAGTTTGCGAAAGAATCTCCAGCGATGTCCTGGGGGTTTCTCGATATTGCGGAGATTCGCGGAACACTCGTTTTGCAAAGGCAAAGTCTCGACAATTCGAGTAAATGGCGGCGTGCGCCCAGGCGCATTGCAGATAGTTCAGGTTTTCAATATTTTCCGGCGTCGCGGTGATGGAGGTCCCTTTCGTGAAAGACTGATGCAGTGCGTGCGAATCTCGCAAGACACGCTGCGTTAGGTGCAGCAAATCCGAATTAGTCCCCGGTACTGTTATGCCTCTGAGTGCTGCGGAACGAAACTGCCGATGCAGCGACACAGCGTTTTCGTACCCCGATATTATTTGGTCGCTAATGGACGTGCATGGCATGTAGAGCGCGCATTTTGATGCAAGCGGCAAGAACGCTTCTATACCCTCGATATCAAAGCCCAGCTCCCCGCCGACAGAAGGACTCTCTGTGCGCTGCAATACTACTGGATGATCGCCTAAATAAAAGACGTCATTGGTTTCGATCGCCATGACAGCCCATTTCCGGCGCTCGATTTCATTCGACACTAAGAAGGCGCTCCGCCAGAGTTGCGCAAAAATAGGGCCAAACTGCTCTCTTGAAACCTGAAGCTCCATGCCTTTGTAAAAGGCTTCCGTTCTGAAGCTTTGTGCGGCGATAAAATTGGCGATGCGATTTCGTTCCTCGCCAGTCAATCCTGCAACCGAGCGCGATCTTACAATGTGTTGCAGGATTGGAGCGGCCTTGGTCTCGATTTTTTCAAGATGATCCTCAAATGAAACGGTCGTTCCATCGATCAGAAAATCATTGAATCCGATGCCAGACGCAGCGTGCCTCGGCGGCAGCTTCGTGATTTTATCGGTATGGATATCCAGATGGAACACGCGTCCGTCCGCGTCAGCAAAATTCTTTATCAAGAATTTTGGTACCCAATGCTGGTTTTCATTCGACATGTCTGGTCACTGATCGGTGAGGCTTGGTTTTAGGCTAGCCAAGCTGCGTTGAGTCGTGCTGCTGAATTCTTAGGTCCTAAGACGACCATGCGTCAAGACAGCGGGGCGGACGGAGATCGACGTCAAATCAGTCCCAAACCCCGGAGGCTCGAATGCCCCGTCTTGGCGATGATGACGTGGTCGTGCAAGGCGATGCCGAGCTTCTCGCAGGTGTCCTGGATTTCCCGGGTCATGGCGATGTCGCCGGTCGAAGGCGTGGGATCGCCGCTCGGGTGGTTATGCACGAGGATGATGGCGGTGGCGTTGAGTTCGAGAGCGCGCTTCACCACTTCGCGGGGATAAACCGGAGTATGATCCACCGTGCCTTTTTGCTGCACTTCATCGGCAATGAGCCGGTTCTTGCGGTCGAGAAACAGCAAGCGGAAATGCTCGATCTCGGCATGGCCGATGCTGGCGCGGCAATAGTCGAGAAGCTTGTCCCAGGACTCGATGATGGGCTGGGCCATTACCTCGGCGCGGGCCAGGCGCTCGCCCGCTTCCCGCACGGCTTTCAACAACACGATCGCGGCTTCCGAGAGTTCGTTGAATTCGGCGAGGCGCTCGGGCGACGCGCTCAAGACGCCGGCGAAACTTCCAAACCGGGCGATCAAATCCTTGGCCAGCGGCTTGATGTCGATCCGGGGGATCGCATGGAACAGCAGAAGTTCGAGGAGCTCGTAATCGGGAAGCGATTGGCCATTGCCGAGAAACCGCTCGCGCAGGAGCTGGCGGTGGCCATGGTAATGCGGCGGCTCGGGCTTATCCGGCGGCGCCATAGGGCGGGCGGTGCAGGCCCTTGGGCGAGATCGTGAAAATCTCGTAGCCGTCCGCCGTCACGCCGACGGTATGTTCGAATTGCGCGGAGAGCGAGCGGTCTTTGGTCACGGCGGTCCAGCCGTCGGAAAGAATCTTTACCTCAAAGCGCCCGGTATTGATCATCGGCTCGACGGTGAAGAACATGCCTTCGCGCAATTCCATGCCTTTGCCGGGCTCGCCGAAATGGAGAATGCTCGGCTGGTCGTGGAAGACGCGGCCGATGCCATGGCCGCAGAAATCCCGCACCACCGAGAACCGCAACGGCTCGACATAGCTTTGAATGGCGTGGCCGATATCGCCGGTGGTGGCGCCGGGCTTGACCACCGCAATGCCGCGCATCATCGCGTCGTAAGTGACATCGATGAGTTTCCGCGCCTTAACGCCCACATCGCCGATGGTGAACATGCGGCTGGTATCGCCGTGCCAGCCGTCGAGGATCACGGTGATATCGATATTCAGAATGTCGCCGTCGCCGAGGCGCTTGTCGCCGGGAATACCGTGACAAACCACATGATTGATCGAGGTGCAGATGGATTTCGGAAATCCGCGATAGCCCAGGGGGGCCGGCACCGCGGCATTTGAAATGATGAAATCGTGACAGAGCTGATCGAGCTCGCCGGTGGAAATCCCCGCCTTCACATAGGGCGTGATGAAATCGAGCACTTCCGCACCCAATTTACCGGCTTTCCGCATGCTCTCGAAATCGTCGCGGCGGTGGATTTTCACCTTCGCCCGCTCGCGATCCTCGTTTCGATCCCAATTTTCCGATTGCTTCATTTGACCCATATTGGTTCTGTTCGGTTTATTTTTTGTTTACGTCAGATCGGTGGCGGTGGTTTTTGTTCAATGCGACTTGTTCCGGCCAATGTGTTCAGCCCAACGGAATAGGCCGGTCGAGAGATATGCCTTCCGGGGTCACCGTGCAAGCATAGCACAGGGCCGAAACCCCCGCCTCCCGCGCCGCTTCCGCCGCCTTGGCATAGGCCGGATCGATATCCGCCGCCAGCCGGAAAGCCGCGCAGTCGCCGCGCTGGACGAGATAGAGGATCACGGCCCGCTTGCCTTCACCAGCCGCTTTCGCCAACTCGCCCAAATGCTTGGTTCCCCGGGCTGTGACCGCATCGGGGAATTCGGCCGGGGCGGTATCTTTACCGGCGGCCAAGCTCGGGCGCCCCAAGTCTGGGCGCTTAAGGGTGACGCTCTTGACCTCGAGGTAACAGATGGGAAGCCCGGGCCCTTCCAGCAAGAAATCGACCCGGGACCGCAATCCCATCGCCGCTTCGGCGCGGATGCCCGGATAGGCGGCCAGTTCCGGGATAAGCCGGGAGGCCAGGGCTTCGGCGGCGATGCTGTTGGCCCGCCCCGTATTAACTCCGACCAGAGCGCCGCCGGGCCTGCCATTGGGCGCTTGCACGAGTTCGAGGCCGTAGCCGAGCTTCCGTTTCGGATTGTCGCTTGTCGACAGCCAGACCTCGCTGCCGGGCTCCGCCAGCCCCAGCATCGAGCCCGGATTCGGGCAATGGGCGGTAACGATCGCGCCGTCCTCTAGCCGGACATCGGCGAGGAATCGCTTGTAACGGCGCAGCAGCTCGCCGCGGATCAGAGGTCTTAGGAATTTCATGGGGGGAATTTCATTGTGCAAACTTCATGGGGCGAATTTCATGGGGTGGATCTCACGGAGCAATCATGAGGGCTGCTTCCCGTCGCGGCTCTGCCGGACGATTTCGTCGAGTGCTGCGGCATCGGCCGGCAAATCCATCGTATTGCCGATGTCCGCGGTGTTGTCCGCCATGCCGGGCCCTGTCGGGCTTTGCGCCCACACGCGCGCGGTCAAAAACGCGGTCCCGGCGTTGTGACGGGCGTGAAGAATGGGTAGGACGGTCCGCAAGTGATGAACATTGGTATTGGGCGACGGTGTCAACAGATGTCCCATCCGCTGCGATTTGAGATCGGCGACGCCGCTCTCGCTGTCTTTCAGGGTAATCCGCGCAATTCCCTTCGCGAATTCGCCCTCGGCCGGTTCGACAACATCGACATCATCGGGAATCGGGATCGCAAATCCCCCTTCGATGCTGGTAAACGGCTCGGGGCAGGTGATCAGATGGGCGCGAAGATGATACGCACCGCGGGCAAGGAGCCAAGTCTCGACGACGGTATCGGTCCAAGGCTCCCACCGCGACCAAATCCAATCCGTGCCAACAAAAAAGACTTCAGCCGCCTCGCGGGTTTTGAAACCGCGATCCTGGCGCCACAGCACGAGCGTATTGTCGGGAGCCAACTGCTCGAGAGTCCCGGAACTGCTCTCCGTGGAAAAGCCGAAGACGGATGAATAAGCGAATTTCCCGTATTTGGCGGAACCCTGACGCAACGGCTTCGATTTTTGCCCGGCGTTAAGCAGGGTCACTTGTCCCGCCGATCGCGACAGCACCACCCCCGTAACGAAGTTGGCGCGCACGCCGTCCGGAAGGTCGCGCGGATCCTCCGGCTCGGCCTGCCAGAAGGGATGCGTGGGACCCGCCGCCAGGCCGATCATCGACTTCAACGCCCAGTACGGCGACGCGGGTGAATTGTATTCCTCCGAAACGAAAAGCGACGGATAAGCGTAGCCGAGTGTCAGAACGCCGGATGCATCGAGGATCGGACGGGCGAACCACCAATTGAGATTGCGCAGGAATAGCGCCTTGATCCGCGGCCAAGGCATCGCTTCGACATTGGCCGCCGCCAGCATTCCCCAGAAGGCCGCGTGGGCGAATCGATAGATGAGGCTGCGGCCGAACGGAACGGCCGCTCCATCGGCGCCGAACCAATATTGATAGTCCTGGGCGAAGAGTGCGGCACGCTCGCGAAATTTCGCGGCTCCCGCCGGGTCTTCCTCCGCCATCAGGATCGAATAGGCGAGTCCGTAAAAATGGAACGCAAAGCCATTGTAATAGTCGAAGTGGTCCGCGAAATCGCGATACCAGCCGGCGCCCGTAAAGCGATTATCGATGGCGGCAAGATGGGATTCCACCGTCTCGCCTGTAGGCGCGGCCCCCACCCGGCGCAGTCCGAGATTGATCAGGACGGGAAAGAAGTGCCAGTTGCTGTCGAATATCTTGGCTCTTCCACACACATTGAGCCACCACGCCAAATTCTTCTTGGCGGCGGAGGGAAGGGGATCCCAAAACACCTGGGGCGCCACGCCGATTGCAAAGCCGATTGCCGCCGCTTCGACGGTTCGCTGATTGGGTCCCTCGGATACGCCCCAAAATTCCGGATGGTCCGGATTGCAGCCGGCGGCCAATCCGCGCAGCCACGGTTCGTAATCCATTTCGGCGCCGCCCTTGGCAGCGGCGGCCAGCGCCCAGAGCGGCCGGGCAAAGCCTTCGAGCCCGGCCATGCGCGGCGAATAATGTGCGGCGGGACCGGGCAAATCGATTCGGGCCCCCCCCGCGCTGCGAAATCTCTCCAAGGGAGCGAGCAGTTGCCCCATGGTTGCTGCAAGATCGGCGTAGGATCGAATCGGCCCAGGGCCGACGGAAGTCGATGGGCCAAGCGAAGTTTCAGAGGATGGCGGCAAATCTAGCCTGTTCGAGCACTCTGGCTGCGAGCTTTCCGATGGTCACGCGGGAGACAGTGGGGTTGAGCGGTGCGTATCGCTATCCTATGGTCGAGACTATGTCGAATTCAATCACCGCCGCCGTCATCGTCATCGGCAATGAGATTCTCTCGGGCCGCACCAAGGACGAGAATCTTGTCTATATGGCAACGAAGCTGGGCGCCATGGGCATCCGCTTGGCCGAAGCCCGGGTGGTCGCCGACAAAACCGAGGCGATCGTCGAGGCGGTGAACGAATGCCGCAAGCGGTATACTTATGTATTCACCACCGGCGGAATCGGGCCGACCCATGACGACATCACCGCACGCTCAATTGCTGCGGCGCTTAATCTGCCGGTCGAGCGGAACATGGAGGCGGTGCATCGGCTCGCCCCCCAATACAAGCCCGGCGATCTCAACGAAGCGCGGTTGTCCATGGCCGACATGCCGGTGGGAGCCATGCTCATCGACAATCCGGTCAGCCGCGCGCCGGGATTTCAGATCGAGAACGTGTTCGTGCTCGCCGGCGTGCCTTCGATCATGCGCGCCATGTTCGACAGCTTGCAGAACCGGCTGGTGGGCGGCCCGCCGATCCGGTCCAAAACCGTCGCCTGTTTTCTCGCCGAAGGAACCATCGCCACGGAGCTGAGCGCGTTGCAAGACCGATTCCCGCAAATCGATATCGGCAGCTATCCGTTCTACCGCCAGGGAAAATTCGGGACGAGTTTGGTTTTGCGCGGCACCGACGAAATTTTGCTGGGCAAGGCCGCCGAAGAACTACGCGAAATCATCCGCAATCTCGGCGGCGAACCGGTGGAAGCGGAGTAGGGGTTTCAGGCCTCAGCTTTTCACCGAGTGTTTACCGCCCCGCATTCCTAACGCCCCACCCTCTTAACGCCCCGCCTTCTTACCGCCGATGCAAAATCCGCGCCGCCTCGTCCAAATCCTGCCAGCCGCGGCGCAGGAGTTCCGGCTCGATCTCGTCGCTCTCGGGGAAGCCGAGACAAAGATAAGCGATGAAACTCCACGGCGCCGGCACCTCAAGCGCCGATTTGACTCCTATCGGATCGAGAATCGAAACCCAGCCCATGCCGATGCCCTGCGCTCGTGCCGCGAGCCAAAGGGTGTGGATTGCCATCACCGCCGAATAGGCCAAGGTCTCGGGCATGGTCTTGCGCCCCAAACCCGCTCCGGCCTCGGTCGCTTCGTCGGCGAAGACCGCGAGATGCACCGGCGCTTCATCCAATCCGGCGAGCTTGAGGCTCGCATAGAGTTTGGCCTTCGCCCCGTGGTAATCGGCAAGTGCTGCTTGATTGCTGGCCAGGAAATTCTCGCGGATAGCGGCGCGGCGCTTTGGATCTTCGACGCTGACGAACCGCCAGGGCTGAGAAAAACCGACCGAAGGGGCAAGGCAGGCCTGATGGATCAACTCGGCCAACATCTCGGGTGCGACGGGATCGCGGCGGAAATGGCGCACGTCCCGGCGCCAGCGGAACAGCCGCTCCAGGCCATTGCGGAAACTGGCGTCGAATTGCGGCGGCGCGTTTTCAGTCATCAAAAGAAGGCATGGCTTGCGGTCATCGCTGCGTTCGGGATGGGGTCGTGTTTGCGTTCGAGGTGGGGTCGTGGCCAAGAACGTCATTAGGTCGCCAAACTACCCCATGCGCCCGGTTTGGGCCACTCGGCCCGGCCGCGCTTCTTGGCCTTACCTCCGCTTCCGGCTGCTTATTTATGGGCCGGGCTTACTTGCATGCTTCGACTCTGGGGGTTAGGTTCGCCCCAGGCCGATGGCATGCCCGCTTGGCGGAACTGGTAGACGCAACGGACTTAAAATCCGTTGGCCGTAAGGCCGTCCCGGTTCGAGTCCGGGAGCGGGCACCATATCAAGATTATCCATCCCGCATGACCCCGCCCATCGATGCCCATTCCTTGCTCACTGACGCGCTGCATTTGCTCGGTGTCGTGCATTTGAGTCGCCGGCAGTTCGATCGGACCTTCGCGTTGCTTGATAAGCCGGTGACGCTGCCCCGCGTCCTGTGCGGTTGCGAAATATTCGGACCACGCTGCACCGCAACCGTTTGACGGCGCCGCTATCCGATTCCGGCCGGTTCCGCCGGAATATCGAAGCCGCCTAGGCGACGACGCGGGAGCAATATCGGGCAAACGAGGCGCTTTCTCCTTTGACCTGACACCGCCAATAGCTGCAATCTATACGTGTACCGTCATTGCTGCTGATTCAGGGGGAGGAAAAATGAGCAACGGAACATCGAATATCGCTGCGTTCAAAAACACGTTCATCGTCATCGCGATTATCGACTTCATCTACGGGCTGGGTTTTCTGCTGATGCCCGCACTGCAATTCCAAATGAGCCAAGATCCGGGCATTCCCGCCAATCCGAGCTGGGTGCGTTGGGCCGGCGGCGTTCTGATCGGGATCGCGATCGCTTGTTGGCTTGCCTCCAGCGATCCCGCAAAGCAGCGGCCGCTGGTCGTCGGCTTTTGCGTCGGCCACGCGCTCACCGCACTTGCTTTGGTCTATGGCGTCCTGTCCGGTGAATACCAGGGTGTTGCCTGGTACATCTGGTCGCCGGTGATCCTCACCGGCGGCATCGCGGTCGCCTTGTGGTGGCTCAACAATAAGTATCAGAGCGTGTTGTAGCGTATTGTGAGAAGCTCGGTATAAACGCGACACGCAGCAATCGTCGGCGCATCGTCTTCGCGCCGTGAGTAACCGAAGAAACTAGGCCCCGTTCAGCGGGGCTTTTTTCTGTCGAATCCGGCCGAGCGTTCAGATC
>JBGOXX010000050.1:0-13736 GCA_041479345.1 Alphaproteobacteria bacterium | reverse complement strand
CTACGGCCAGACCGAGGCCGCCCCTGTCATTTCCTGTAACCGGCCGAATCCGAATCGGATCGCCACCGTCGGCCCGCCGGTGCTGGACGTTGAAGCGAAGATCGCGCCCGACGGCGAAATCCTGGTACGCGGGGAAATGGTGATGCAGGGCTATTGGCGCGATGCGGCTTCGACCGCCGCCGTGCTCAAGGAAGGCTGGCTCCATACCGGCGACGTCGGCTTCATCGGCGACGACCGCAGCATCACCATCACCGACCGGAAGAAGGACATCATCGTCAATTCGGGCGGCGACAATATTTCGCCGATGAAGGTCGAAGGGCGGCTGGCGCTCGAACCCGAAATCGCGCAAGCGGTGGTCTTCGGCGACCGGCGGCCTTATCTGGTGGCCCTCATCGTCCCCGACCCGGAATTCACCGACGCCTGGGCCAAGCGCCACGAATGCAAGAACGACCTATCGTCCCTGGCGATGAACGCGGAATTCCAAAAGGCGCTGGGGGTGGCGATCGAGCGCGCCAATGGAACGCTGTCCCAGATCGAGCATGTGCGGCGATTCACCATCGCCGACGCCGGCTTCACGGTGGAGAACGGCTTGATGACGCCAACCCTCAAGGTCCGGCGGCACAAGATCCGCGAGATGTACGGCGTGCGGCTCGAGGCGCTTTACGCCGGCCCGTAAGCGCGGGTCTCGCGTCTAAACCTTGTGATAATCGCGATACCAGGCGATGAAGCGCGGAACGCCTTCGTCGATCGTGGTCTTGGGCTCGAAACCGAAATCCCGGCGGGTTGCTTCGATATCGGCATAGGTTTCCTTGACGTCGCCGGGCTGCATCGGTTCCAGCGATAATTTCGCCTTCTTCCCGATCGCCCGTTCCAAAACTTCGATGAACCGCAGCAGCGGCTCGGATTTGTGATTGCCGAGATTGTAGACCTTGTGGCGCGCGCCCGGCCCTTCCGGAGCCTTGTCGAGACAGGCGAGCACGCCGGCCACGATGTCGTCGATATAGGTGAAATCCCGTTTCATATCGCCGCGATTGAAAACCGGCACCGATTCGCCGGCGAGAATTTTCCGGGTGAAGATGAAGGCCGACATGTCGGGCCGTCCCCACGGACCGTAGACGGTGAAGAACCGCAAGCCCGTCGCCGGAATTCCGAAAAGGTGGCTGTAGCATTGGGTGATCAGCTCGTCGGCTTTCTTGGTCGCCGCATAGAGCGACACCGGATTGTCCACCCGGTCTTCGACCGCATAGGGAAGCTTGGTGTTGCCGCCATAGACCGAGGACGAGCTTGCATAGACGAAATGGCGAAGGCCCAAGAGATGCCGGGCACCCTCCAGCATCACCAAATGGCCTTCGATATTGTTCCGCGTATAGGCATAGGGATTTTCCAGCGAATAGCGCACACCCGCTTGGGCGGCGAGATGCACGATGCGGTCGATATCCGGATTCGCCGAAAAGAACTTCGTCATGGGGTCGCGGTCGGCGATGTCGAGACGATGGAACGCAAAGGCTTTATTGCCCTGCAATTGTGCGAGCCGCGCTTGCTTCAGGCCGACATCGTAATAATCGTTGAGATTGTCGATGCCGATCACTGTTTCCCCACGCGCAAGAAGAGCTTGCGCCGTATGGAAGCCGATGAATCCGGCGGCGCCGGTAACGAGAATGCTCATGGCTATTTGATTCCAATGACCATCGAATCGGGGCCGATCAAAGGTTCGACCCGGGTTTGCTTGAAGCCGGCGTCGGCCATCCAGCCGGTGCAATCGGCGCCGGTGTAATCGAAGCCGCCCAGCGTTTCGATCAGCATGTTGAGACTCATCAGCAACCCAAACACATTTTTGCGGCGCTCGTCATCGATGATCGCATCATAGACGATCAAAGCACCCCCCGAAGGCAGAGCCGCGTAGGCCTTTTCGAGCAACATGCGCTTTTCCGCCAAATTCCAATCGTGAAGGATATGGCCCATGATCAGCACGTCGGCCGTGGGCAGCGGGTCGGTGAAGAAGCTTCCGGGATAAAACCGCAGGCGCCCGGAAAGCCCGCGGGACGCGACATAGTCTTCAAAGATCGGCCGGACATTGGGAAGATCAAAACCGCCGCCGGTCAGATGCTTGTGGGCCTCCGCAATTTCGACCGGCGCCGCACCTTGGGCGCAGCCAATATCGATGAAGGTCTTGTAATCGCGCCACGGAAATTTTGCGGCCATCGCTTTGGCGGCCGGACGGCTTACCCCGGTCATGGCTTCCATGAACGAGCGCAGCGCCTTCGGATCTTTGCCGAGCGCCTCAAACATATCGCCGCCGGATTTTGCTTCGTTTTGCGGCTTGCCGGTGCGAAGGCCCTCGGTCAACGAGCCCCAGAAACCATAGAGCCGGGCATTGCTCATCTCCAGAATGCCGCCGAGATAGCTCGGCTTGGCGCGATCGAGAAAGAGATCGGTTTCCGGCGTGTTGGAATAGCGAGTGCCGTCGCGCTTCAGCATGCCGAGCGCCACCAAAGCGTCGAAGAAATCCCGGGCGGCGCGCTTATGAATCTTCAGCCGCGCGGTCAGCTGGTCGGCATCGAGGGAGCCTTTCGCAAGCTCCGTGAAAAGGCCGAGCTCGACCGCGGATAGCAAGGTCTTCGAGGCCCAAAAGCCGAGGCCAAGCTGCATGATTGCGTCGGGCGTTACGGTCATTCTCCCCTTCCCCGCCGGTTCGGAAGCTGCGGATTCGATAAGGTTCGGCGCATTCGGAAAATCACGTATTCAGAGCCGCCACTTGTGGCGGAGACGATGCGGCGGGTCAAGACTTCGCTTGCTTGCTTTTTGCGAAGACCGCCAACTTTTCCGGACTGGCCTCGGTCTGGTGCTTCGCTTTCCAATCCTCATAGGGCATGCCGTAAACGATCTCCCGCGCCTGTTCATAGGTCAGCTCAAGCCCGCGGTCTTCGGCGGCGGCCCGGTACCATTTCGCGAGGCAGTTGCGGCAAAAATCGGCCAGGTTCATCAAGTCGATATTCTGCACCTCCGGGTGGTCCCGCAGGTGCTGAACCAGCCTGCGAAAGGCCGCGGCTTCGAGTTCGGTTTGAATCTTCTTATCCATGTGGCGGTCCTGATTTCGAGCGGACTAGAGCATGCTCTAACTCTCAACGACCTATGTGGGGCCGTTCGGCGCACTATGCCAGATATCAAACATCAATTCGACGCAAGTCATAAAGTCATAATGACGCGCATGACGGCGCGACCGATGCGGCTTGGCTCCAGGACACGGCTTCGCCAAATCCGCGCGCGGTGACCAATGACGAGACCTAACGAGCGGGCAAGCGACGCCTCGTGACAATAAGGCCGAAGAGAAGCAGCTCCGGTACCGTGCTGATGGGAATGTGCGGACCGGCCCATATCATGATGGCCGGAAATGCGAGTGCCAATACCAGGATGACAATTTCGCCGAAATCGAAGGATGAATCCGATTGCAAGCGATCGCCGATGGTCGTGATAACGGCCCCCGTCAATATCGGCAGGTCATAGACGAAGGCGTGAGGTGTCGTTAGGAAAGTCCCCGCCAAAAGAGCGGCAATGGCGAGGGGCGTCACGCCGTTTCGGAAGACTCGCCATATGACGATCGCGGTACCAAATGCGGCGACCGCCTGTACCAGCTGCGCTGTCGTCGGGGTTGCGCCCAACATTTGCAAATTCGCGGTGATCGTCGGCATCAGGTTATACGCGTGGCCCTCGGCATCAAACAGACGTGAATAAGCGGGCAACGCCGAAATCCACGCCCGCCAAATGGTCCAACCAAAAGCGGCGCTGGTCATGACGATCAGAATTGCGGTGGATACGCACGCCGCCGCGATGCCGCGCCACCGCTTTGCCGATGCAAGCCCGACCGGCACGAGTATGCCGAGCTGCGGTTTGTAGGTGAGAAGGCCGAGCAGCAGACCTCCGACGATCGGCCGACGATCGATCAGCCGCAGGCCGCCGATGAGGAGCGCTCCCGCGAGAAGGCCGCTTTGGCCGGAGATGATGGCGAGCGCGGTTGTCGGCGCGACAAGGGCGGTGACCAGCAAGGGCGCTCTGCCTCGGCTCTGCATTGTCGCGTAAAGATAAAGCGGCAGCGTCGTCCCGACCCACAGCCCGTAGGCCACCCGGTAAGGCAGGAATCCAAGCGGCCAAAGAAACAGCAAAAAGGTCGGTGGATAGGGGAAAGGATTTTCGTCCACGGGGTTCATTCCAAGCGCAACTTGTGCGGCATGGAGTTTGGCGGGATCGTAAATATCGGCCACCGGATGGGTTACGGCGACCTTGGCGTAAGACCACAGCGCAAAGAAATCGCCGAACGGGTATGGTTGTGTGCGGTTTACGGTGACGAAGAGATAGAGCAGCAGATAGCTGATGAAGAGTCCGAGGACGACGGCGCAAAGCAATCCCGTTCTTCGCTCGCCGATGCCCCATCGCGTCAGGATCCGCGTCATTCAACCGTCATTTCCAGAGCAACCGGTGTCAATTTTCCCGGAACCCAATTCGATGCCGAGATTCAGCGCTGTCGCCGTTGATTCATTCATCCCATAGGCCATGGGCATCCAATAGGCCATGGGCGCACCGCTCGTTCCCGGGTAACGCACTGGTTCATATATCAGAATCGACGGACGGGCGCCGCAACATTGCATGCCGTGCTGATCGCGTCAGGAAAACCGCTCATTTTTGGCCCGCTCATTTTTGAACAGTGCACAGTGTCGGATCATTGAGGATCGGCGCCAAAGCGTCGCCGAGGATGGCCGCCCAGCGGGCGGCTCCCTCTTTGCTTTCGATTAAATCCTGGCGGATTTCGATGCCGACATGGGGGAATCCATGCCGCCGCGCGTGATGATCGACGGTGAAGGCGTAACGGTCGCGTCCGGAATAGGGCTCGTTGTCGCCGACGCAAAGATCCGGCTGCGCCCGCAAGTTCTTCAGCAGCGGTTCGGCGATGCGCCCATCCCTGCCGTCCCAGAGCACGCCGAAATGCCACGGGCGCTGTTCGTCTTTGAACACGGGTGTGAAGCTGTGCACGGCGATCAAGGCCGGAACCGCTGTTCGGCCTCGAAGCTTGCCCATCGTCTCGCCGAGAACCTGATGATAGGGCCGGAACAGCGAATCGACCCGGCGCTGAATGTCGCTTGGGGCAAGATCGCGATTGCCGGGAATGATGGTGCGGTCGCTGATCGCCGGGATCAAAGTCGGATCATGGGGAGCGCGGTTGAGGTCGATGGCAAGGCGCGAATACCGCGCCAGCACGCAAGGGGCGTCGAACCTCGCGGCCAACAGGCGCGCGACTTCGGCGGCGCCGATGTCCCAGGCGATGTGACGGGTGCAATCGCATTCCGCGAGGCCCAGCGTTCCAAGCGCCCGGGGAATGCGGGCACTCGCGTGATCGCAGGCAAAAAGGACCGACGGATTGCCGCCTTCGATCCGCTCGAAGGGAGGCGGTTCATCGGGAAAAAGCAGAGGCGGAACGTCGCTCGGCGGTGCGGCTGCGGCATTGAACATGGGTTTTCTTTAACCTCATCAGGCCCCCGGCCAAAGCCGAAAACCGCGATCCGGCTAGGCGTAATATCTCTGGCACTGCGGGAAGCTATTGATTATCCTTGGCGTTTATGCGCCGCGATCGAAACTCAAAAATTATCGCCACTCTAGGCCCGGCAAGCTCCAGCCCGGATGCCATCCGCACGCTGTTTGAGGCTGGGGCCGATGTGTTCCGGCTCAATTTCAGCCACGGTCTCCAGGAAGAGCATCGCAAAAGGCTCTATTACATCCGCGAGCTGGAGCGCACGACCGGCCGCCCCATCGGCGTGCTGATGGATCTCCAGGGACCGAAACTTCGTATCGGCCAATTCGAGCACGACCGGATCACCTTGGAGCCCGGCGATTTGTTCCGCCTCGATCTTTCCGCCGAGCCGGGGACCAAGCGGCGGGTGCCGCTGCCGCATCCCGAAGTCTTCGAATCGCTCTTGCCCGGGACCAGCGTGCTCCTTGACGACGGACGTGTCCGTTTACGGGTGCGGAAATGCGGCAAGAATTTCGCCGAAACCGAGGTCGTGACCGGCGGCGAGTTATCGGACCGCAAAGGCGTCAATTTGCCGGAAGCGTTGCTCAATCTCTCGGCCCTGACCGACAAGGATCGCCGCGATATCGAATTCGGTCTCGATATGGGCGTCGATTGGATGGCCCTGTCTTTCGTGCAGCGCCCGGAAGACATCATCGAAGTGAAGAATATGGTCGAAGGCGACGCGGCGATTCTGACCAAGATCGAAAAGCCCCATGCGATCGAGCGGCTGGACGAGATCGTCGAACTCTCGGACGCATTAATGGTGGCGCGCGGCGATCTCGGAGTCGAAATGCCGGCGGAAGTGGTGCCGATTCTGCAGAAGCAGATCATCCGCGCCGGCCGCAAATCGGGAAAGCCCGTGGTGGTGGCAACCCAAATGCTCGATTCCATGGTGCATTCGCCGACGCCGACGCGGGCAGAAGCCTCCGATGTCGCCACCGCCGTTTACGACGGCGCGGACGCCTTGATGCTCTCGGCGGAAACCGCGGTCGGCGCTTATCCGGTCGCGTCGGTCAGGATGATGGACCGCATCATCGGCCGGGTCGAACGCGATCCCGCTTACCGCAAGATCATCGATGCGAACCACCCGGACCCCGAGGCCACCACTGCGGACGCCATCAGTGCCGCAGCGGCTCAGGTCGCCCAAACGATCTCGGCGGCGGCCATCGTCACTTATTCGCGATCAGGCGCCACGGCACGGCGCGCGGCGCGGGAGCGCCCCGTGGTTCCCATTCTCGGGCTTACGGCCGAACGCACGACAGCGCGGCAGCTTGCCGTCGTCTGGGGCGTGCATTGTGTGCATACCACCGATATCCAGAACCTGACGGGCATGGTGGAAAAAGCCTGCCAGATCGCGCTGGCCGAGGACTTTGCCAAAATCGGCGACCGCATGGTGATCACGGCGGGCATTCCCTTCGGCCGCGCCGGGACCACAAATCTTTTGCGTATCGCCAAAATCGGATCGGAACTTTCCGCCGAACCCGGCGCCGTCGACTAGCCCTCGTTCAAACCGGCCCCACCTTCAAACCGATGAGCGCCTGCGGACCCCTTGCGCGTAGCGCTGGGGGAATGGGCCCGCCGGTCGCCCAATCCAAAAGCTCCACGGTATGGACGACGGGTGCGCGCACATGGCGCCCGATTTGAACCATGCAGCCGATATTTCCGGTCGCGATGACATTCGGCGAAACGCTCTCGATCGCCGCCGCCTTGCGCTTGCCAAGCTCGTCCGCCAAATCCGGTTGAAGCAGATTGTAGGTTCCCGCCGAGCCGCAGCAGAGATGGGAGTCCGGAACCGTCAAGGTTTCGAATCCGGCGGCGGTCAGGAGATCGATTCCGAGATCGTGAATTTTCTGGCCGTGCTGCAAAGAGCAAGCGGAGTGATAGGCGACCGTCAGCCCTTGCGGCGGCTTCGGCGGCCCGAGGCCGATTTTTCCGACGATCTCGGCGACGTCACAGGCAAGCTCGGAAATGCGCGCCGCCTGGCCGGCGAATATCGGATCGCCGCGGAGCAGGAAGCCGTAATCCTTCACCATCGTCCCACAACCCGCGGCGTTGATCACAACGGCATCGAGCCCGCCCTCGTCCAGAAGCTTGGTCCAAGCCGTGATGTTGGCCCGGGCACTCGCCAGCGCCTCGTCATGGCGGCCCAGATGATGGACCAGCGCGCCGCAACAGGTCGAACCTTCCGGTATCACCACTTCAACACCGTGACGGTTCAGCAGTCTTATTGTCGCTGCATTGATTTCTGGTGCTAGCACCGTCTGCACACAGCCGGGCAATAACGCAACCCGCATCACGCGCTTGCCTTCCGCTTTGAAGACTTGCGGCGAATTGCCCGGGGCCGCGCCCTGAGCCTTCGGCGCGAATTCGATTAGTTTGCACAGCCGCTTTGGCAAGAGCGGCGCCAACGGCTTTGCGATGCGCGCCAAAAGAAGTGCCACCCGAAAAATATCCGGGCGCGGAAGAACAAAGGCAAGAAGCCCGCGGAATAGGCGATCCGGCCAAGACCGGCCGTGGGTTTCTTCGATTCGAACCCGGGCGTAATCGACGAGGTGCATATAGTTGACGCCCGACGGACAAGTCGTCATGCACCCCAAGCAGGACAGGCAGCGATCCACATGCTCGGCCACTTGCGGGGAGGCCGGCTTGTCGTTTTCCAGCATGTCCTTGATGAGATAGATGCGCCCGCGCGGCGAATCGAGCTCGTCGCCCAAGAGCATGTAGGTCGGGCAGGTGGCGAGGCAAAAGCCGCAATGCACGCAGGCGCGCAAAATCTTTTCCGCTTCGCGGAGATCGGGATTTTGGAGCTGCTCGGCGGAGAAGCGGGTTTGCATCCTCAGAGCCCTTCGTACATCCGTCCGGGATTGAGGATGTGCTGCGGATCGAAACTTTCCTTCAGCCGCAAGGAAAGTGCCGCCGCTCCCTCGCTTTGCGGCTGAAACACCGGCAGACGGGCGCGAAGGTCTGGCGCTGCGCGGAACAACAAAGCATGGCCGCCGGCATGCGCCACTGCCCTGCGGATGATGCCGGCGTCGGACATGGCCCGATCGCTCCCGTGCTCCTCCACCGCAAGCCAGATCAATCCGCCGCCCCAATCGTAGAGCGCCTCGGCGTCCAACTGTTTTTCGATCTCGCGGACGACGGAAGCGCCTTTCGACGGTGTCACCGACAGCCGCCAGATCGTGCGATCGCGCAACGGAACGAACGGCGTCACGTCGCGGAGCTCGCGCCAGAAAATTTGCGATTGCGGTTCATCGAGACCGGCGAGCGCGCCGCGCCCGTGGAACATCTCTCTAAGATGGCCGCCGCAATAGCGGATCGACGGATTGGGCCCCTCGATCCGCACCGCGGTTATGGATTTCCCGGCCGCCCGGATCGATTCGACGCTCGACCTCGCGGCGGCCGCCTTCGGCAGGTGCACGGCCCCGTAAACCTCATAGGGACTCTGCAGCGCTTCAGTCATCGCGACCACCGCCTGCTCGTCCTCGAGGCCGAGGATCATCACGGTATGAATTTCGGAGGGAAGCGGCAAAACCTTGAACGTCACTTCCGTCATCGCCGCCAGCGTGCCGAAGGATCCGGCCAGCAGTTTGCAAACGTCGTAACCGGTGACGTTTTTCATCACCCGGCTGCCGCATTTGAAGAATTCGCCGCGGCCGTTGACGGCCTTGGCACCGAGCAAGTAGTCCCGCGCCGCCCCGGATTTGACCCGCCGCGGCCCGGAAATATTGCAGGCGAAAACGCCGCCGATCGTGCCCAATCCCGCCGGCCGCCCCAAGAGCGGGCCGTAATCCGCGGGCTCGAAACACATTTCCTGGCCGCTCGCCTTCAAGGTCTCTTCGACGACGCGGAGCGGCGTCCCGACCAGAGCGGTCATAACCAGCTCTTCCGGCTCATAGAACGGCACGCCGGAAAGGGCGGAAAGATCGAGAATCTCATCGCACGGCGCATGGCGGCCCAGCGCCGATTTGCTGGCGGCGCCTTGGACCGCAAGCGGCACGCGATTTTCGGCGGCCCAGGCAATCGCTTCCTGCACTTGCTGCGGATCGGCGGGTCTAAGGGACATTCAGAATCGTGGAATGTCGGGAAACGGCACCTTGCCGCCATGGACATGCATGCGTCCCAGTTCGGCGCAGCGATGAAGTTCGGGGAACATCTTGCCGGGATTGAGCAGCGATTCCGGATCGAAGGCGCATTTGATGCGCTGCTGGACCCGAAGATCGGTTTCGCTGAACATGACGCCCATGAGATCGCGCTTTTCGACGCCGACCCCGTGCTCGCCGGTCAACACGCCGCCGACCGCAACACAGAGCTTCAAAATGTCGGCGCCGAAGGATTCGACGCGTTCGAGATCGCCGGGCTTGTTCGCGTCATAGAGAATAAGCGGGTGCAAATTTCCGTCGCCGGCGTGAAAGACATTGACCACGCCGAGACCGTAGCGCCGCGATAGCTCGCCGATACCGCGCAGAACTTCGGACAGGCGTTTGCGCGGGATCGTTCCATCCATGCAGTAGTAATCGGGCGCGATGCGGCCCACCGCGGGAAACGCCGCTTTGCGCCCGGCCCAGAACAGCAGTCTTTCGGCATCGCTGGTGCTGATGCGCACCAGATCGGCTCTGCATTGGCGGGCGACGTCTTGAACCCGCGCGGTCATGTCGTCGACCTCGACCTCGGGACCGTCAAGTTCAACGATCAGGAGCGCTTCGACATCGAGGGGATACCCCGCCTGAACGAAGGCTTCGGCCGCTTGAACCGCGGCGCGGTCCATCATTTCGAGTCCGGCGGGAATAATTCCGGCGGCGATGATCGCGGCGACGCAATCGCCCGCGGTTTCGACGCTGGAAAATCCGATGAGCATGCCGCGCACGGATTCCGGCGCCTTGAGGATTCGGACCGTGACTTCGGTGATCACGCCCAACAATCCTTCGGAGCCGGTCAGAACGCCCATCAGATCGTAACCTTCGGCATCGAGATGCTTGCCGCCGAGGCGCAAAACTTCGCCGTTCATCAGCACGACCTCGAGGCCGAGCAGATTGTTGGTGGTGAGGCCGTATTTGAGACAGTGCACGCCTCCGGAATTTTCCGCCACATTGCCGCCGATCGAACAGGCGATCTGGCTGGAAGGATCGGGGGCGTAATAGAAGCCCGCGTGCTCCACCGCCTTGGTGATGGCGAGATTGGTGACGCCCGGCTGAACGACCGCACAGCGATTCGGGAAATCGATTTCCAGAACACGATTGAATTTGCCGAGCGAAAGCAACACGCCGTCGGCGAGCGGCAGGGCCCCGCCGGAAAGCGAGGTGCCGGCACCCCGCGGAACCACCTTGACGCCTTCGCGACGGCAGTAGGAAAGGACGGCGGAAACTTCGGCGGTGGTGCGCGGCAGAACGACCACCATGGGGATCTGGCGGTACGCGGTCAGCGCATCGGTTTCGTAAACCCTGGCGCCGTCGGCATCGGCGATGACGCAATCGGCAGGAAGAATATTGCGGAGGGCCCGGGCGATGTCGTCGCGCCTGGCCAGCACGCGCGGGTCCGGTACTGGCATCCGCATTCGTGCCGCTCCTCTCTCTGGTCGGGTCTCTGGTCGGGCGTAGACCGTTCGGTCAACGTGGCAGCGCCCATAGCACCGCGACTGCACCGGAAATGGTAGGACCGGCTATCAGGAGCGTCAATCGCGCGGGCCCCGCGCGATTGCGGCGAGGCGTGGCTAGCCCTGGCGCGCCTTGAAGCGCGGATTGGTCTTATTGATGACGTAGACGCGGCCGCGGCGGCGCACTACGCGGCAATCCTTGTGCCGTGTCTTGGCCGATTTGAGAGAACGCAGTACCTTCATCGTCAGTCTCCGAGTACGGATTAGGCTCCGGGTACGGATGGGGGCCGCAGGAGGCGGGAACTTAGGGGCTAGGCGCCCCCTCTGTCAACCGCCGGAAAGCCCCAGAAAACCGCAAGAAAACCGCCGGAAAACCGCCAATTTTAGCGTTTCAGGGCGTGAATCCGGTAGAGCCGGACGTCGCCGCTTTGGAGAACGCCGAGGCGGCGGGTCCAAAGCTCCGCCTCGGCCAAGAGCGCCTCGCCGAGCTCGGGCTCGAAATGGCCGGGCCGGAAATTCTTCACGGCCTCCATCCAGCCTTGGAGAATGAGGCCGCACATCTCATCCGAGATGTCGTCTTCGACCCGGATATCGAGGCCCTGCTTTTCCAGATATTCGCGGATCTGTTTGACGCTCCACATCTCGGGGCGCCTGGGTTCGTGCGCGGCCCAGTTTAGCGTCTCTTCTTCCATATGGTCGGTTTTTGCCAGCACAAAATCGGTGAAAAGAAGCTGGCCGTTCCTCTTCAGAGCTTTGGCAACCGTCGCGAAGAGATGCCGCTTGTTGACCACGGTATAGAATAGTTCCTTGGCGAAGATGCAGTCGAATCCGTTGGGGCGCATTTCGACCGATTCCGGATCATAAGCGATGATCGGCACCTTTTTTGCCATGCCGGCCATCGTCGATTCTTCCAAGCCGTGAGCCGCCAGCGTCTCACTCGGTTCCATCGCCGTCACCCACATGCCGAAGGCTTCGGAGATTGCCCGGCTGCTGCCGCCCGGTCCGGCATTGATGTCGGCAATGCTCATTTTCGGGTTAAGGCCGAAGACCTTGACCAACTTCATCACGTAGTCGGTTCCGCCGGGCGTCACATAGCCGCTGCCCCAAATTCGCTCGGCAACCCTTATCCGCGCCGAGGTCCACGTATCCTTGATGACTTCCGGAAGTTCGATGCTGATGGGCTCGGCGTCCTTCGCGACATGCGATCGCAGCGAGGGAAGGTCTTCCTCCGCTGGCGCGTCGAGTTCGACGCCATTCCACCACGCCGCGATTTTTTGATGCCAGGAATCGGCCGTCGCCGCGTTGCCGTTCGCTTTTTCCGCCTTGTCCTTTTTCGGCTTGTCGTCGGACGCAGGGGTAGCGACATGCGGCACGGGTTCCGTCCCATCCCACCAAGCAGAAAATCGGTCGCGCAGTGTGATCGTCGCTTCCATTTGCAGCGAAGTCTTCCCAAATCAAAATTTGCGCGGGGCGCCGCCTGCCGCGCGCCGATCAGGCGACGGGCAAAGCAACAGTGGTAACCCCCACATACATATTCTCCGCAATTGTTTAAATCACGGTTAACCCATTGGTGAAATTAGGTATTCACAACACTGTAACAGTAGCCTGATACCACAAAATGGCTAAGATCGAGGCGCAGCGCCAGTTACCGAGCGCCACCGTCAGTTGTTTTGATTTCGGGATACCCATGCTAATGAGCGAAGAACCTTCATGCTGCATCGCACCATCAGGGATATTTCGATGATTGCCGCGCGCCGCTCGGCGATCGCACGATTTGCCGTCGTGGGCCTTGTGGCGGCGACTCTTACGTTATCCGGCTGCGTGAACCCGACCTATTACCAGCCCGCCGTCGATAACGAGGGGTATTCCGATCAACGGGTTTCCGACGATCATTACCGAATCAGCTTTTCGGGAAATTCGGTGACGCCGCGCGAGACGGTCGAAAATTATCTCCTCTATCGCGCCGCCGAAATCACGGTCGCCACGGGGCATGATTATTTTGTGGTCGTCGATCAGGACGTCGAACGCGACGTGACCTATCGCACTTATGTGGACGTCCCGCCCGGCGGATATTTCTACGATCCCTTTTTCTACCGCCCGTATTTTTACGGGCCAGGTTTTTACAACCCGGCATTTGGCCCGGCATTTGGAATGTATTACGATCCCTATTTCGGCGCCTATGCGTCGGCGACGACCGAGCAATTCGACAAATACCGGGCCTATGCCACGATCGCGGTTTATTCCGGGGAACGTCCGGCGGATGAGCCGAAAGCCTATGACGCGCGGGATGTCGTGAAACGCCTGAGCGCGGCGATTTTGCGCCCGCCGCCGTGAGAGCAAAAATTAACCTCATTGAAGATCGGGGGGGTTCCTGCCGGCGGATGACGGCCCGCTCTCTTGACGCCGCGATCGTTGAGATCGGCCCCGCGCCGGCCCCCGGAATGTTTCGCGTCCAAAGGACGCCGGGCTAAGTTTGGCGTCCAAATGACGTCGTCCTAAGTTTCGCGTCCAAAGGTCGTCGGGCCAGGTATCGAAGACGGGGTGCCGCAGCAGGGGGTCGGTCGGAACAAAAGCGCCCCGCGG
>JBGOXX010000049.1:0-13981 GCA_041479345.1 Alphaproteobacteria bacterium | reverse complement strand
CCGCCGCGCTTTCCGAGCGTGATCAATTTCTCGACGATTGGCCGCAAATCCTTGGCCTTCGGCAAGGTCGTGCTGATCTGCTCGTGCTTGATCAAAGCCGCGGCCAAATTGTCGAACATCGCCTTGCGATGCTCACTGGTGCGGTTGAGTTTCCGGCCGGCTAAACGATGACGCATGTTTCCTTCTCCCCGTTCCTAACGCAGTATGCCTGCGCTTAGTACGGCTCCTCCAAACGCTTGGCCAATTCTTCGATGTTCTCGGGCGGCCAGTTCGGGATTTCCATACCGAGATGCAGCCCCATCTGCGCCAAGACTTCCTTGATCTCGTTGAGCGACTTGCGGCCGAAATTCGGCGTCCGCAGCATTTCCGCTTCGGTCTTCTGAACGAGATCGCCGATATAGACGATGTTGTCGTTCTTGAGGCAATTGGCGGAGCGGACCGAAAGCTCGAGCTCGTCCACCTTGCGCAGCAGATTCTTGTTGAACGGCGGCTCGGCGGCTTTTTCTTCGGCGGTAACCGCGCGCGGCTCTTCGAAATTGATGAAGAGCTGAAGCTGGTCCTGAAGGATGCGCGCGGCCAAGGCCACCGCATCTTCCGGCGTCACCGCGCCATTCGTTTCGACTCGCATCGAAAGCTTGTCGTAGTCGGTGACTTGACCGACGCGGGCATTATCCACCTTGTACGAAACCTTACGCACCGGGCTGAACAGCGAATCGACCGGGATCAATCCGATCGGCGCGTCTTCGGGGCGATTTTGCGCCGCCGCCACATAGCCCTTGCCGCCATTGACGGTCAGTTCCATAGCGATCTTGGCGCCGGTATCGAGAGTGCAAATCACGAGATCCGGATTCATGACCTCGATGTCATGGCCGGTTTCGATCTGCCCTGCCTTCACTTCACCGGGGCCGGTCACGGCCAACCGCATGCGCTTCGGGCCATCGCCGTGCATGCGCAAGGCGAGCAGCTTGATATTGAGGACGATATCGGTCACGTCCTCGATCACGCCGGGGATCGACGAGAATTCGTGCAACACGCCCTCAATCTGAACCGAGGTGACGGCGGCGCCATGGAGCGACGACAGCAACACGCGGCGAAGCGAATTGCCAAGCGTCAAACCAAAGCCGCGTTCCAGCGGTTGGGCGACGATGAGCGCTTCGCGCGTGGGGTCTCCACTGGCTTCGACTTCGAGCTTGTGGGGTTTAATCAGTTCCTGCCAATTTTTCTGGATCACGAGAGCGTCCTCATCCTCATTTTACGGACTCGCATCCGTTGGGCGCATCCGAATGGCCGGTGCGGCCGGCCATGTTTCTTTGCGGGCAAATAGCCCAAATTAAACTCGCCGGCGTTTGGGCGGCCGGCAACCATTGTGCGGAATCGGCGTCACATCGCGGATGGCTGTGATCGTGAATCCGACGGAGTTCAAAGCCCGCAGCGCGGACTCGCGTCCGGACCCGGGCCCCTTCACTTGAATTTCGAGCGTCCTCACACCGTGTTCGATTGCCTTGCGCCCCGCGCTTTCAGCGGCCATCTGGGCGGCATAGGGCGTCGACTTGCGCGAGCCCTTGAAGCCTTGCGAACCGGCGGACGACCACGCGATGGAATTTCCCTGCACATCGGTGATGGTGATGATCGTGTTGTTGAAGGTCGCATTCACATGGGCGATGCCCGAAGTGATGTTCTTCTTTTCGCGGCGGCGGACGCGCTGCCCCGGGCCGGCGGCAGGTGCTGCCGGATTGGCGGGAGTCGCCGGAGTGGTTGGGTTATTGGTGGCCATCGCTGCTCTCTAAACGTAACGTCGTTGAACTAGCCCTTGGGGGCGATCTTTTTACCGGCGATCGGCCGGGCGCGGCCCTTGCGGGTGCGTGCATTGGTATGCGTGCGTTGGCCGTGAACGGGCAGGCCCTTGCGGTGGCGAAGCCCGCGGTAGCAGCCCAAATCCATCAGCCGCTTGATGTTCATCGCCACTTCGCGGCGCAGATCGCCTTCGACCTTGTAGTCGCGGTCGATCGCTTCGCGGATGCGAATGATCTCATCCTCGGTCAGCTCATGAACCCGGCGAGTGCCGGGGATGCCGACCTTGGTCAAAATCTCATTGGATTTCGTCCGTCCGATCCCATGGATATAGGTGAGCGCGATCTCCACGCGCTTCTGGGTCGGAATGTTGACGCCAGCAATACGCGCCAAGTTCTAACTCCTTGACTTTAAAGGGTGTTTCAGGGACAAGAGGCCGCCGCACAGCCGAAGGCCGGGGATTATAGGCAGATTGGCTTCTAAGTCAACCGTTTGGCTGGGTTTTTTCATGTCGAGAGCACCCGGTCGATCTGCCGCGCAACTTCGGGGATCGAGGCCATGCCGTCAACGCTCCGAAGCGACCCTTTGGCCTCGTAATAGGGCAGAATCGGCGCCGTCTGTTCGTGATAGGCGACCAGCCTTGCCCGTACCGTTTCCGGCTTGTCGTCGTCGCGCCGGGTGAATTTCTTTCCGCCACAGGCATCGCAGACGCTGTCCGCCCTGGGCTGCTTGAAAGACTGGTGATAGCCGGCCCCGCAACCGGCGCAGGCATAGCGCCCGGCGATCCGATCGATTAGCGCGTCATCATCAACGCGCATTTCAATGACGTGGTCGAGCTTCAAACCCTTGTCCTTCAGCATCCGGTCAAGAGCTTCGGCCTGGGGCACCGTCCGGGGAAACCCGTCGAGAATAAACCCGTTGGCGCAATCGGCCTGACCGATGCGGTCTGCAATCATGGCGATGATGATGTCGTCCGGCACCAGCTTACCTTCGTTCATAATCGTTTTAATGCGGGTTCCCAGCTCGCTCCCCGAGGCACCCGCCGCGCGCAGCATGTCGCCGGTTGAAAGCTGTATCAGCCCTTTCTCGCGTTCGAGCCTCGCCGCCTGGGTTCCTTTTCCCGCGCCCGGTGGGCCGAGAAGGATCAAATTCATTCCCGGCGGCCCCTGAGCTTCGAATTCTTGATGAGCCCTTCATATTGATGCGCCAGAAGATGGGACTGGATCTGCCCCACCGTGTCCATCGTCACCGAGACGACGATGAGCAAGCTCGTGCCGCCGAAATAGAACGGCACCGAATACCGCGAGATGAGGATTTCCGGCAGGATGCAGACCGCCGAAAGATAAAGCGCGCCAATGACGGTTAGGCGCGTCAGCACGTAATCGAGAAACTCCGCCGTGTTCTTGCCGGGGCGGATGCCGGGAACGAAACCGCCGTATTTACGCAAATTCTCCGCGGTGTCGTGCGGATTGAAGACGACCGCGGTGTAGAAAAAGCTGAAGAAGACGATCAGCGACACGTAGAGAATGAGATAAAGCGGATGGCCGCGGCCCATCACGGCGGTCAGCGTGGTCAGCCATTCCGGCCCATTGCCCGCGGAAAAGCCCGCGATCGTCAACGGCAGAAGCAAAAGCGAACTCGCGAAAATCGGCGGGATCACACCGGAGGTATTGAGCTTCAACGGCAAATGGGTGCTTTCGCCGCCGAACATCTTATTTCCGACCTGACGTTTCGGATATTGGATGACGATGCGCCGCTGGGCGCGCTCCATGAACACAATGAAGGTGATGACGCCGATAACCAGTACGCCGACGACGAGAATAAACGCCGTGGACAGCGCGCCTGTGCGCCCCAACTCCAAGGTCGCGGCAAGCGAGCTCGGCAGGCGCGCGACAATCCCCGCGAAGATGATCAGCGAAATGCCGTTGCCCACGCCCCGCTGAGTGATCTGTTCGCCCAGCCACATCAAGAAGATCGTCCCGCCGACGAGGGTAATAACTGTCGTCAGCCGGAAAAAGATTCCCGGCGCCATGACCGCGGAACCGCCGCCGCCACCCATGCCTTCGAGCCCGACGGCAATGCCGTAAGCCTGAAGCGCGCACAAGAATACCGTTCCATAGCGGGTATATTGATTGAGCTTCTTGCGTCCCGCCTCGCCCTCTTTCTTCAACGCTTCGAGCTGCGGCGATACCGCCGTCATCAGCTGAATAATGATCGAGGCCGAGATGTAGGGCATGATGTTGAGCGCAAAGATCGTCATGCGCTGCAGGGCGCCGCCCGAGAACATGTCGAACATGCCCAAAATCCCGCCGGCGTTCTGGCGGAAAATCTCCTGGAGAACGTGCGAATCGATGCCCGGGATCGGAATATAGGTACCGATCCGGTAGACGACCAACGCCCCCAGCGTGAACCAGAGGCGTTTCTTCAGCTCCGTCGCCTTACCAAAGGCGCCGAAGTTGAAGTTCTGCGCCATTTTGTCGGCGAGAGAGGCCATCAGGAAGCTTCAGTCGATGCTTTAGGCTCGGGTTTCGGAGCGGTCACGACGACCTTGCCGCCCGCCTTCTCGACCGCCGCAATCGCGGCTTGAGAGGCGCCGGCAACTTCGATGGTAATCTTGGTACTCAAATCGCCTTTGGCAAGGAGCCGCACGCCGTCGCGGGCCCGGCGCAGGACGTTGGCCGCCACCAGCGATTCCGCATTGATCGGCTTCTTGGTGTCGAGCTTGCCCGCCTCGATCGCCTTTTGCAGCAATCCGAGATTGATGATCTGATAGCGCAGGCGAAACGGATTTTTGAAGCCGCGCTTCGGCATCCGGCGGTGAAGCGGCATTTGCCCGCCTTCGAATCCGCCGATGGCCACGCCGGTGCGCGACGTCTGGCCTTTCTGGCCGCGGCCGCTGGTCTTGCCCTTGCCCGAGCCGATGCCGCGTCCGAGCCGCTTTCGGTGCTTATGAGCGCCCGGATTGTCGGCAATTTGATTGAGCTTCATGGTTCTATCGCCTTCGTTTTCGCTGCCGTTCCCGGCGTGCCTTATTTCGATTCTTCGACGCGCACGAGGTGGCGGACTTTGGTGATCATTCCGCGCACCGACGCCGTATCGGTAAGCTCCCGCACCCGGTGCAGCTTGTTCAAGCCGAGCCCGATCAAGGTTTCCCGTTGATCGCTGCGCCGGCCGATCGGGCTGCCAATCTGGCGCACCCGCAAAGTTTTCTTAGACATCGACCGTCTCCGCCTCGCGCTTGCCGAGGATCTCGCTCACTTTCTTACCGCGGCGATTGGCCACCGAGCGGGGCGACATGAGATTGGTCAGCGCACCGAAAGTGGCCCGCACCATATTGTGCGGATTCGAGGAACCGATGGATTTCGTCACCACGTCATGAACGCCCAAAGCTTCGAACACCGCGCGCATCGGTCCGCCGGCGATGATGCCGGTTCCCGGAGGTGCGGCGCGCAAGACGACACGGCCAGACCCGTAATGCCCAAAGACGTCGTGGTGCAGCGTGCGGCCCTCGCGCAAGGGAACGCGGATCATGTTGCGCCGCGCTTGTTCGGTCGCCTTTCGAATCGCCTCCGGCACTTCGCGGGCCTTGCCGGCCCCATGGCCGACACGGCCCTTGCCATCGCCCACGACGACGAGGGCGGCAAAACCGAAACGTCGCCCGCCCTTCACCACCTTGGCGACGCGATTGATCGAAACAAGCTTCTCGATCGTATCGTCGTCGCGGTCGCGGCCCGAGCCGTCCCGATCGCGGCCACGCCCTTCCCCTCGGCCACGGCCGCCGCCGCGTCCTTCGCCTCGGCCTTTGCGCTTCGGTCCGGGAGCGGGGGTTGATGCTGGGGTTTCTGGGGTATCTGCCATGTTTCTATTCACCTAAAAATCGAGCCCGCCTTCGCGGGCGGCTTCGGCCAAGGCTTTTACCCGGCCGTGATAGAGATATCCGCCGCGATCGAACACCACGTGTTTGACGCCGGCAGCGACCGCACGCTTGGCGATCAGCTTTCCAACTTCCGTCGCGGCAGCGCGATCAGTGCCCTTCTTCAACTTGCCCTTCAATTCTTTGTCGAGGGTCGAAGCGGCGGCCAACGTCGCGCCCTTCGCATCGTCGATCACCTGGGCATAAATGTTCTTGCCCGAGCGGAAGATCGAAAGCCGCGGCCGTCCGGAAGCGGAGCGTCGGAGCTTGACCCGCACCCGCTTCTTTCGGCGATTGAATAGTTCGGTCATGTGCAACATGGCTACTTCTTCTTGCCTTCTTTGCGGCGAATGGTTTCGGTGTCGTATTTGATGCCCTTGCCTTTGTAGGGCTCGGGCTTCTTCAGCGCCCGGATATTGGCGGCCACTTGACCGACGAGGTGCCGGTCCGCGCCGGAAATCGAAATCGAAGTCGGCTTATCGCATTTGATGGCGATGCCTTCCGGAATCGGAAAGATCACATCGTGGCTGAAGCCGAGCTGCAGATTCAGGTTCTTGCCTTGAACCGCGGCGCGATAGCCGACGCCGTTGATTTCGAGATTCTTGCGGAATCCCGTGGCAACGCCGTTGATCATGTTCTTGACCAGATTCCGGCTGAGGCCCCAGATCATCCTGCCGCGCTTGGTCGTGTCCCGCGGACTGACCAGAACGTGGCCGTCTTTCACCTCAGCCGAAACCTCGTCCGCCAAGGTGAGCGCCAATTGGCCCGACTTGCCCTTGACAGTGACGTTTTGGCCAGTGATCGCCACCGTCACCCCTTGGGGGATCGAAACTGGACTTTTGCCGACGCGCGACATTGCTTAAATCCTCAATCCCTAAAACACGCGGCAGAGCACTTCGCCGCCGACATTCAAGGCTCGCGCCTCCGAATCCGACATGACGCCGCGAGGCGTCGACAGAATGGCAATGCCGAGACCGCCGTAATAACGCGGCAGATCCTTGATCTTCGAATAAACGCGCCGGCCAGGCTTTGACACCCGCGCAATCTCGCGGATGACCGGCTGACCTTCGTGATACTTCAGCTCGATCTTGAACCCGGGATAGCCACGATCACCGGTGACCTCGCTGAACGTGCGGATATAGCCTTCCTTCTTCAGCACTTCGAGCACGTTGGCGCGAAGGGACGAAGCCGGCGTCTCGACCTCGGGCAACCCTGCCCGTTGGCCGTTTCTTATCCGGGAGAGCATATCTCCCAATGGATCGGACATGGTCATGACGCCTCCCCTACCAACTCGACTTGACCATGCCGGGGATCTGCCCGCGCGAGGCAAGCTCGCGCAGCGCAATCCGCGACAACCGGAATTTCCGGTAGGTTCCACGCGGGCGCCCCGTCAGTTCGCAGCGGTTGCGCACGCGCGTAATCGATGAATTGCGCGGCAACTCCGCAAGCTTGAGGCGGGCGGCAAAACGCTCCTCGGGCGACGCCTTCTTGTCGCGCGCCAACGCCAGCAATTTCTGCCGCTTGGCCCGGTATTGCTTGGCCAGCCTCATTCGCCTCTTGTTCTTTTCCACGGCGCTCTTCTTCGCCATCGTGTGCTCTCCGGACCCGTTCAGTTACTACGTATTGGCATATTGAAACCCTTGAGGAGCGCCAAGGCCTCCTCATTCGTCTTCGCAGTCGTGCAGATCACGATATCCATGCCCCGCACCTGATCGACTCTGTCGTAATCGATCTCGGGAAACACGATCTGCTCCTTGAGGCCCAGGGCATAATTGCCCCGCCCGTCGAAACTTTTCGGCGACACGCCGCGGAAATCGCGAACCCGCGGCAACGCAATCGTGATCAGCCGGTCTAAAAATTCGTACATGTGGCGCCGGCGCAGCGTGACTTTGCAGCCGATCTTCATGCCTTCGCGCACTTTGAAGGTCGCAATCGACTTCTTGGCGCGGGTGATTACCGGTTTTTGCCCGGTGATCATGGCCAGCTCCTGGGCGGCCACATCGACCTTCTTGGTGTCTTGCACCGCCTCGCCAACGCCCATGTTGATCACAATCTTGTCGAGCCGGGGCACGGCCAAAAGATTCTTGTAGCCGAACTGCTCCACCAGCTTCGGGCGGATTGTCTTTAGATATTCGTCGTAGAGCCGCGTTGCCATCTTTCGTCCTACCGGTCAATTACTTCGCCAGAACGCTTGGCAAACCGCACCTTGCGTCCTTGGATGAATTTGAAGCCGACGCGCGTCGGCTTGTTGGTCTTCGGATCCACGTGGGCGACGTTCGAAACATGAATCGGCGCCTCTTTCTCGTTGATGCCGCCCGCACCCGCCGCCGACGGCTTGGTATGGCGCTTCACCATGTTGACGCCTTGAACGAGCACGCGCCGCCGGTCGGTTTCGACCGCGAGCACGGCACCGGTCTTTCCCTTGTCGCGACCGGTGATGACGACCACCGTGTCGCCCTTTTTGACTTTGAACTTCGCCATCACAGCACCTCCGGCGCCAAGGAAACGATCTTCATGAATTGCTTGGCACGAAGCTCGCGGGTGACGGGTCCGAAAATACGGGTTCCGATCGGCTCGCCTTGTTGGTTGATCAGCACCGCCGCATTGCGATCGAATCGGATCGTGCTGCCGTCGGGGCGCCGCACTTCCTTCGCGGTGCGAACGACGACCGCGCGGTAGACATCGCCCTTTTTGACGCGGCCGCGCGGAATGGCTTCCTTGATCGAAACGACGATCACATCGCCCACGGTCGCGGTCCGGCGCATCGAGCCGCCCAGCACCTTGATGCACTGCACCCGGCGTGCGCCAGAATTGTCGGCGACCTCCAGATTGGTGCGCATTTGAATCATGACCGCGAACCTTTCCTAACGGGCGGCCGCGGCGGAGCCCTGAAGGACCTCCCACCGCTTTGTTTTCGAGAGGGGGCGGCATTCCTGAATGCGAACAACATCGCCCACCTTGCACTTGTTATCGGCATCGTGCGCCGAATAACGCTTCGAGCGCGTGATGTATTTCTTGTAAACGGGATGCATGATGCGCCGCTCGACCCGCACGATGACGGTCTTGTCGTTGACGTCGCTCACCACCGTTCCCTGTAAGACGCGTTTTGGCATTTATTTCTCCTGCGCGCCTGAACGGTCGCGTTCGCTAAGGACCGTGAGAATGCGTGCGATGTCGCGCCGCACTTCGCGAACGCGGGCGGCACTCCCCAACTGGCCGCTTGCCTTCTGGAAACGCAAATTGAAGGTTTCCTTGCGCAAATCGTTGAGCTCGCCCTTGAGCTCATCCACGGTCTTCCGTCTGATATCTTCCGTCTTCATGACTAGGCCGCTCCAAGACGGGCAATCATACGGGTCTTCATCGGCAATTTCGCCGCACCCAAGGTAAAGGCTTCCAGCGCGACTTGCCGCGGCACGCCGTCGATTTCGAAAAGAATTTTCCCCGGCTTAATTCGACACATCCAGAACTCGGGCGTTCCCTTGCCGCTGCCCATACGGACTTCCGCCGGCTTGCGGCTCACCGGCACGTCCGGAAACACGCGAATCCAGATGCGCCCGACGCGTTTCATGTGGCGCGTGATGGCACGCCGCGCGGCTTCCAGCTGGCGCGCCGTCAAACGCGCAGGCTCGACCGCCTTCATCCCGTAAGAGCCGAAATTCAAATCGACTCCGGACGTGGCCTTTCCTTTGACCCGCCCCTTATGGGCCTTGCGGTATTTTGTTCTTTTTGGACTGAGCATTTCCCGTCTTTCCGCTTAACGATTGGCGTCCCGGCCGACTTGCGCTTCCGCCAAGCGCTTATCCTGGGCCATCGGGTCGTGATCCATGATCTCACCCTTGAAGATCCAAACCTTGACGCCGCAGGTGCCGTAGGTCGTGTTCGCCGTTGCCGTGCCGTAATCGACATCCGCGCGCAATGTGTGAAGCGGCACGCGGCCTTCGCGATACCATTCCATGCGGGCGATTTCGGCGCCGCCCAGTCGGCCGCTGCAATTGATGCGAATACCGAGCGCCCCCAAGCGCATCGCCGACTGCACCGCACGCTTCATCGCACGGCGGAAAGCAACCCGGCGTTCCAATTGCTGCGAAATATTTTCTGCGACCAGCTTCGCCTCGATTTCCGGCTTGCGGACTTCGACGATATTGAGCGCCACCTCGTTGCCGATCATCTTGATCAGCTCCTGGCGAAGCGCCTCGATGTCCGTGCCCTTCTTGCCGATGACGACGCCGGGCCGCGCGGTGTGAATGGTCACGCGCGCGCGCTTTGCCGGCCGCTCGATCACCACGCGCGAAATACCGGCTTGGCTCAGGCGCTTGAACAAAAAGTCGCGGAGCTTGAGATCTTCATGCAAAAGATTCGCGTATTCGTCGTCGGCATACCAACGCGAATCCCACGTCCGATTGATGCCGAGCCTAAGCCCGATCGGATTGACTTTTTGACCCATCAGGCGGTCTCCTCGCGCTCACGAACGACTATCGTGAGACGGCTGAACAGCTTCAAAATACGCCCCGCACGGCCCTTCGACTTCGGGCGGAAACGCTTCATGACCAAACTCTTGCCCACGCTCGCCTCGGACACATAAAGCCGGTCCACGTCGAGCTGGTGATTGTTCTCGGCATTGGCGATTGCAGACTGTAACGCCTTGCGCACGTCACGGGCGATGCGTCGCTTCGAGAACGCAAGCTCGGAAAGCGCCGCCGACGCCGACTTGCCGCGAATGGATTGCGCAACGAGATTGAGCTTGCGCGGGCTGACCTTGAGCCCCCGCACCATTGCCTTTGCCTCGTTGTCGGAGAGGCGCCGCGGCGCCGCACGCTTACTCATTCCGAAGCTCCCGGCGCCCGCTTGGCCTTCTTGTCCGCCGCCGAGTGACCGAAGAACACGCGGGTCGGCGCGAATTCGCCGAACTTATGCCCGACCATGTTTTCCGTCACCAGCACGGGAAGAAACTTGCGTCCGTTGTAAACGCCAAATGTCAGTCCGACGAATTGCGGCAGAATGGTCGAGCGGCGCGACCAAATCTTGATGATTTCATTGCGGCCAGACGCACGCGATTTCTCCGCCTTTTTGAGGAGATAGCCATCGACGAACGGGCCTTTCCATGTTGAACGCGCCACCGAATCTTCTCCTATTTCACGCGCCGGTCGCGAATGATGAATTTGTCGGTCTTCTTGTTCTTGCGGGTCTTCGCACCCTTGGTCGGCTTGCCCCAAGGAGTGACCGGATGACGCCCACCGGAAGTGCGACCTTCGCCGCCACCATGAGGGTGATCGATTGGGTTCATGGCAACACCGCGCGTCACCGGGCGCCAACCGCGCCAGCGCGTGCGTCCGGCCTTGCCGATATTGATATTTTGCTGATCGGGATTGGAAACCGCACCGATCGTGGCCATGCAATCGGCCCGAACCATGCGCATTTCGCCGGAGCTCAAGCGCAGCTGAGCGTACCCGGCATCGCGGCCAACAAGCTGCACATAGGTTCCGGCCGAGCGGGCAATCTGCCCGCCGCGGCCCGGCTTCATCTCGACATTGTGGATGACGGTGCCAACGGGAATGTTTTTCATCGGCATCGCATTGCCCGGGCGAATATCGGCTTTCTCGCCCGACACCACCTTGTCGCCGACGCCGAGGCGCTGCGGGGCCAAAATGTAGGACAGCTCGCCGTCCTCATAGCGGAGGAGAGCGATGAATGCCGTGCGATTGGGATCGTATTCGATCCGCTCGACGGTCGCCGTCACATCGTATTTGCGCCGCTTGAAATCGATGGTGCGGTAAAGCCGCTTATGCCCGCCGCCGCGATGCCACATCGTGATTTCGCCGGCATTGTTGCGGCCGCGTTTGCGATGATTGTATTTGGTCAGCGCCTTGACCGGACGGCCCTTCCACAATTCGGAACGGTCGATCGCGACCAGTCCGCGGAGGCTCGGCGTCGTCGGTTTGTAAGATTTGAGTGCCATCGCGCTTTTCCTATACGCCCGTCGTCACGTCGATCGAATTGCCTTCGGCCAAAGTCACGATCGCTTTCTTGTAATCGGACCGTTTGCCGAGGCGGCCCTTGAACCGCTTCTGCTTGCCCTTGACGCGAAGCGTATTCACCGCCGTCACCTTCACCTTGAACAAAGCCTCGATCGCCTTCTTGATCTCGGGCTTGGTCGCATCAAGCGCCACGCGGAACGTGACCTGGTTATGCTCGGAGCCCATCGTCGCCTTTTCGGTAATCACCGGGCGGCGGACGATCGCGTAGGCGGGCGCGGCAATCGCCGGCGCCTCAGCCTTCTTCTTCTTCGGCTCTTTTTTCTTCTTCTTTATCTCTTTTTCGGTCATTTCAGCCGTTCCTCAAGATGCGACAGCGCATCCTTGGTCAGCACCAGCAGGTCGCGGCGCAGAATGTCGTAAACATTGATGCCTTGCTGCGGCAGCACGTCGATATGGGGAAGATTGCGCGCCGCGCGCCCGAAATTCGTGTTCACCTCGGCACCGTCAATAATGAGGGCCGACGTCCAGCCGAGCTTCTTGAGCCGCGCCGCCAATTCCTTGGTCTTCGCCTTCGCGAGCGTCGTCGAATCGAGGACCACGAGTTTGCCGTCGGCGGCCTTGCTCGACAGCGCGGTCATCAAAGCGAGCTTCCGCACTTTCTTCGGCAAATCGTAAGCGTGGCTCCGCACAACCGGACCGAAGATCACGGCGCCGCCGCGGAATTGCGGCGAGCGGAGCGAACCCTGGCGTGCATTGCCGGTGCCCTTCTGCTTGTAGGGCTTTGCGGTCGTGCCTTGGATGTCGCTGATGCCCTTGGTCTTGTGGGTGCCGGCGCGCTTTTTCGCGAGCTGCCAGTTCACCATGCGGGCCAAAATATCCCGGCGCACGGGAAGACCGAAGATCGCCTCGTTGAGATCGGCATTGCCGATTTCCTTGGCTTCAAGGCTGAGGATTTTGCACTTCATGGCTATTCCCCGGCCCCTTCAGCGGGCACTGCTTCGGCCGAAGCACCGCCGCGGGTTTTGCCCGGGAACGGCAGATCCTTCGGCGCCTTTTTCTTCTTCGCATCGAAAATGAGCAGATATCCGCCCTTCGAACCCGGCACCGTACCGTTGACGACGATCAAGCCCTTCTCGGGATCGGTCGCCATAACCTTCAGGCTTTGCACGGTCACGCGCACGTCGCCCATATGGCCCGCCATTTTCTTGCCCTTGAACACCCGGCCGGGATCTTGGCGCTGGCCGGTCGAACCATGGCTGCGATGAGACACCGAAACGCCGTGCGAAGCTTCGAGGCCCTTGAAGTTGTGGCGTTTCATGACGCCGGCAAAACCGCGGCCGATGCTGGTGCCCGTAACATCGACAAACTGACCGACCACGAAATGATCCGCGGTCAATTCCGCGCCGACATCGATCATCGCGTCTTCCGAAACCCGGAACTCGGCAAGCTTACGCGCCGGCTCGACTTTCGATTTCGCGAAATGACCGCGCATTCCCTTGCTCACATTCTTGACCTTGGCTTTTCCGACGCCGAGTTGAAGCGCGGTGTAGCCGTCACGATCCTTCGTGCGTTGGGCAACGACGCGGCAGCCATCCACCTTCAATAAGGTGACGGGCACGTGCTCGCCGGCCTCGGTGAAGAGGCGGCTCATGCCGACTTTTTGCGCGATCAGGCCAGTTCGCATCGTTCGATCCTAAAGCTTGATCTCGACGTCGACGCCGGCGGCGAGGTCGAGCTTCATCAGCGCGTCCACCGTGCCGGGAGTCGGATCGATGATGTCCAACAGCCGCTTATGCGTGCGAATCTCGAATTGCTCGCGCGACTTCTTATCGATGTGCGGCGAACGCAGAACCGTAAATTTCTCGATTCGCGTCGGAAGCGGAATGGGGCCGCGCACCTGGGCACCGGTCCGCTTGGCCGTATTCACGATCTCGAGCGTCGATTGATCGAGCACGCGGTGATCGTACGCCTTCAGGCGAATTCTTATATTTTGGCTTTCCATTTCTTTGGTCCGTTTCCGCGTGCGCGATTTTCAAAAACTGACAATCCTGATTAAGCGACAACTTTAGCCCGGCTAAGCAACGATTTTTGCGACGACGCCGGCGCCGACCGTACGGCCGCCTTCGCGAATGGCGAATCTCTGTTTTTCTTCCAAGGCAATCGGCGCGATTAACTTAATGGTTAAATTAACCGTATCGCCCGGCATAACCATTTCCGTTCCGGCCGGAAGCGTAATTTCACCAGTCACATCCGTAGTCCGGATGTAGAACTGCGGCTTATAACCGTTGAAAAACGGTTTATG
>JBGOXX010000048.1:0-14240 GCA_041479345.1 Alphaproteobacteria bacterium | reverse complement strand
GGGCTTGATCACCGGCGCCTTTCTCGCCGGCTATGGAATCGCGCGAATGGTGGCCGAGGTGTTCCGCCAGCCGGACGCCCAGATTGGATTTCTCGCCGGCGGCGTCACCATGGGACAGATACTCTCGGTGCCGCTGGTGATCGCCGGGATATGGCTGCTCACGCGCGCGGTCAGACTCAAATCATGACGCCGCAGTCATGACACCCCTTGGCGCCCGGATTGCGCAACGCATCGCGCAATCGGGGCCGATTTCGGTCGCGGCCTACATGGCGGCCGCCCTTTCCGATCCGGAATTCGGCTATTACGCGCGGCGCATGCCGCTCGGCGCGGAAGGCGATTTCGTCACCGCTCCCGATATCAGCCAGATGTTCGGCGAACTGATCGGCCTTTGGTGCGTCGATCTTTTCGAGCAATTGGGTTCGCCCCGTGCGTTGCGCCTGATCGAGCTCGGCCCCGGACGCGGAACGCTCATGGCCGATTTATGGCGCGCGGCGGTAATCCGTCCTGAATTTCAAAAGGCAATGCGCATCCATCTCGTCGAGATGAATCCAACGCTGCGCGCGTTGCAAAAAACCGCGCTGAAAGGGGTTGCGGCGGAATGGCACGAGAATTTCGCCCACGCGACGGAACGGGCGGCGGCATCGGCCAGGGCGGCACAAGACGGGGCGGCACCAGACGGGGCAGCACCTCTCATCGTCATCGCCAATGAATTTTTCGACGCGCTGCCGGTTCATCAGCTGGTGAAAACCGGTTCCGGCTGGCGGGAACGGAGGGTCGGCTTCGATGCCGCAGCACAAGCGTTTTTCTTCGTCGCCGCGGCCGAGCCAACGCCGATCTGTGCGGAAGTCCCGCCGGCATTGCATGACGCGGCGCCGGGATCGATCTTTGAAATCAACCTCGAAGCGTGCGCCCTGATGGAACAGATTGCCGCCGAACTTGCCGCATCGCGGGGTGCGGCCCTCGTTATCGATTACGGGCATGGGGCAGTTGCTGCCGGCGACACGTTGCAAGCCGTGCGCGGCCATCGCTATCACGACGCCCTGGCCGATCCGGGGCTCGCCGATGTCACCGCCCACGTCGATTTCGCGGCGCTGATCCGCGCTGCGAAAGCCAAGGGTGTCCGCACCTGGCGCCCGGTGACTCAGGGCGAATTCCTGCGCCGGCTCGGCATCGCGCAACGCGCCGAAAGATTGAGCCAATCCCGCCCCGATCAGGCCGACGAAATTTCGACCGCCCTCCGCCGCTTGATCGACGGCGATAAGATGGGCACCCTGTTCAAAGTGCTGGCGGTCGCTGATCCGTCGCTCATTCCTGCCGGCTTCGATTCCGATCTCGACGGGTGATGGCCCTCACATCGTGATTACCTTGTCATGATTACCTTGGGAACATTGAACGACGCCGCCCATGTGCGTCATGCCTTTTTCAGCCGCGAAGGCGGCGTCAGTAAGGGGCTTTACGCGTCGCTCAATTGCAGCTTCGGCTCCCATGACGATCCGGCCGATGTCGCGAAAAACCGGGCGATCGCGCTTTCCCATTTCGACCTGCCACCGGACGCCCTCGTCACCGGCTATCAGGTTCACAGCCCGGATGTGGCGATCGTGGACAAACCCTGGCGGTATGAAAATTCGCCGAAGGTCGACGGATTGGTAACGAAGCGTCCGGGCATCGCCCTTGGCATTCTGACCGCGGATTGCGCGCCGGTCTTGCTGGCCGATCCACAGGCCGGCGTGATCGCCGCCGCCCACGCCGGATGGCGCGGGGCGAAAGCCGGGATCATCGCCGCCGTGGTCGGCAAGATGCGCGAACTCGGTGCCGAACCGGAATCGATCACCGCCGGCGTCGGCCCGGCCATCGCCCAGCGATCTTACGAAGTTGGGCCAGAATTTCCCGCCCTTATTCTCGGTAGACCGCTTATTCTCGACCGAAAGCTCGGCGATGAACGGTTCCACGCCGACCGGGCGGGCGATGACGATCTCTTCGCGCCGGCGCGGCGGCCCGGGCATTTTCTTTTCGACCTTGTCGGCTATGTGCTGCGCCGCTGCCAGGACGCCGGAATCACCAAGGCCGGGCGCATCCCTTACGACACCTTCGGCGAGGAGAAGCGGTTTTTCAGCTACCGCCGGTCGGTCATTAGGGGCGAGCCGGATTACGGCCGCTGCCTCTCCGCAATCACCCTTGAATCGTGACCGGCGAATCGTGACCGGCAAATCCTGGAGGCGTTGGTTAACCATTTACAATTCCAAGCATTTCTACGCCAATTCTGGGGCGCAATAGCGGCGCATCGGCGTTTACACCCTGCCATGCGCCTGATACATTCCGCGCGCGCCGCAGGGGTTAATGGGGGATCGGTCAGCTGCGGGCGCCCCGGCCACGGCCTCAACCACGATCGAAGCGTGCGCCGGAATCAGGAACGGTTGGCATGAAAATCATCGCCTGCAACAGCAATCGGCCTCTGGTGGAGGCCATTTGCAGCTATCTCGGTTTGCCGGAGACCAACGCCGCGGTGCGGCGATTCTCCGACATGGAAGTGTTCGTCGAAATTCTCGAAAACGTCCGGGGCGAAGACGTTTTCGTCATTCAGTCGACGTCTTTCCCGGCCAACGACAATCTCATGGAATTGCTGGTGACTCTGGACGCTTTGAAGCGCGGATCGGCCCAGCGCGCGACCGCCGTCATCCCCTATTACGGCTATGCCCGGCAGGACCGGAAATCCGGCCCCCGGACCCCCATTTCGGCCAAGCTGGTGGCCAATCTGATCACCGCCGCCGGGGCCAACCGGGTGTTAACCGTCGACCTCCATGCCGGTCAAATCCAAGGGTTTTTCGACATCCCGACCGACAATCTGTTCGCCGCCCCGGTGTTTTTTAAGGATATCCAGGAGAACTATAACGGCAGCGATTTGGTCATCGTTTCCCCCGATGTGGGGGGCGTGGTACGGGCCCGGGCCATCGCCAAGCGGCTTGACGCCGACCTTGCGATCATCGATAAGCGGCGCGAACGCGCGGGCGTCTCCGAAGTCATGAACCTGATCGGCGACGTCAAAGGGCGGACCTGTATCCTCTTCGACGATATCGTCGATTCGGCCGGGACGCTTTGCAACGCCGCCGAGGCACTGGTGGACGCCGGTGCTGAAAGCGCGTCTGCTTATGTGACACACGGGGTTCTTTCGGGCGGCGCGGTGGCGCGGGTCGTCAATTCGCCGCTTAAGACGCTGGTGATCACCGACAGCATCCAGCCGACCGAGGCGGAACGGAGCGCGCCGAATATCCGGATCGTGCCCATTGCCCCGTTATTGGGCGAGGCCATCCGGAGGATTAATGAGGAACGGTCGGTTTCGAGTTTGTTCGATTAGGGATTTTGAGATTTAAGATTTTAGGCTGGGCGGCTTTCGAGCCCTCGGCTGATTTTAAGGAGAGTTACGATGGCTGATGCAGGAGTTTTGGAGATCCGGGCCCGCGAGGGTGCTGGGAGAGGACCCGCCCGCGCCATAAGGCGAACGGGGCTCGTCCCCGGGATCCTTTATGGCGGCACCGAACAGCCGCTGCTCATCAGCGTCAACGATCGCGAGATCCGCACGGCTATCCATCAGCCGAACTTCTTCTCGAAGCCGCTGCATTTGAAACTCGACGGCAAGAAGATTCAGGTCCTGCCGCGCGAAGTTCAGTTCCATCCCGTCACCGAAGCGCCGGTGCATGTGGATTTCATGCGGGTTCAGCCCGACAGCCGGATCCGGATTCAGGTGCCGGTGCATTTCGAGAACGAAGGCGCCTCGCCGGGCATCAAGCGCGGCGGCGTGCTCAACATCGTCCGCCATGAAATCGAGGTGGTGTGCGCGGTCTCGGCAATCCCCGAGGCCTTCACCCTCGACCTGACCGGTCTCGATATCGGCGATTCGATTCACATCAGCAAATTGACCATGCCCGCCGGTGTCCGACCCACCATTACCGGCCGCGATTTCACCATCGCCAGTATCGCCGCACCGACCGTTACCTCGGTCGAAGAAGAAAAGCCGGCAGCCGCCGCGGTTGCCGCGGAGGGCGAAGCCGGAGCGATGCCCGCCGAAGGCGCGGCAGCCGTAGGCGCCGAGGCCAAGGCCGAAGAGCCTGCCGGAAAAGAAAAGAAGGAAAAGAAGGAAAAGAAAGAGAAGAAATAATCCGGAATGCGGGAGTTGCGCGATGCCGCTTCTGGTCGGGCTCGGTAATCCCGGGCCGAATTACGCGCGCAACCGCCACAATGTCGGCTTCATGGCCGCGGATAAAATCGCGGCTGCCTATTCTTTCCCGCCCTTCAAAAAGAAATTTCAGGGCCTTTATTGCGAAGGCTCGGTCGGAACCGTCAAACTTTCCATCCTGAAACCGCAAACCTTCATGAACGATTCCGGCCAATCCGTCGCCGAGGCGGCGAATTTCTATAAGGTTCCGCCTTCCGAGATTTTTGTCGTCCATGACGAGATCGATCTTCGCCCGGGCAAGGTCCGCGCCAAGATCGGCGGCAGCAGCGCCGGCCACAACGGCCTTCGCAGCATCGACGACTATGTCGACCCCGATTATTGGCGGATCCGGATCGGCGTCGGCCGGCCGGAGGCGGGCGGCGATGTGGTCAACTACGTGCTGCGGAATTTTTCTCGCGACGATGACGGCTGGCTGGCGGCGACCCTTCCCGCAATCGCCGATGCGTTGCCCCTGCTGCTCGCCGGCGACGCCAATGGATTCATGACCAAGGTAGCAAGCCTCGCCCCGCCGCCGAAACCCGCCAATAACGACGATGGGGTTTAACTGCGGGATCGTCGGCCTGCCCAATGTCGGCAAGTCGACCTTGTTCAATGCCTTGACCGCCACCCAGGCGGCCGAAGCGCAGAACTATCCCTTCTGCACCATCGAACCCAATGTCGGCCGCGTCGGCGTGCCCGATCCACGGCTCGAAATTCTGGCCAAGCTCGCCAAATCCGCGAAGATCATCGCGACTCAGCTCGAATTCGTCGATATCGCCGGTTTGGTGCGGGGTGCGAGTAAGGGCGAAGGTCTGGGCAATAAATTTCTTGCCCATATCCGCGAAGTCGACGCCATCGTCCATGTGCTCCGCTGTTTTGAGGACGGCGGCATCGTCCATGTCGAAGGCTCCGTCGATCCGCTGCGCGACGCCGATATCGTCGAAACCGAATTGATGCTCGCCGATCTCGAATCCCTCGAGCGCCGCGCCGATGGCTTCGCCAAAAAAGCCAAAGGCGGCGACAAGGAATCGAAGGCGCTGTTGGCGGTGGCCGAACCGGCTCTGGCCGCACTCCGCGCGGGCAAGCCGGCGCGGACGGTCAAGGTTTCGCCGGACGACGTGCCCCTGTCCCGCCAGCTTCAGCTCATCACCGCCAAGCCGGTTCTTTACGTTTGCAATGTCGATGAAAAATCGGCCGCGACCGGCAATGTCCATTCCGCCGCGGTCGCCAAGCGCGCCGCCGAAACCGGCGCCGAGAGCGTGGTCATTTCCGCCGCCATCGAAGCCGAGGTTTCACAGCTGGCGGACGAAACCGAGCGGCAGGAATTTTTGTCTTCCCTCGGCCTCAAAGAAACCGGATTGGCGCGGGTCATCCGCGCCGGCTCGCATCTGCTCGATCTCCTAACCTTCTTTACCATCGGCCCGAAAGAAGCCCGCGCCTGGAATGTCGTGCGCGGCGCCAAGGCGCCCCAGGCGGCGGGCGTCATCCATACCGATTTCGAGCGTGGTTTCATCTGCGCCGAAGTCATCGCCTACAACGACTACGTCGCCGCGGGCGGCGAGCAAGGTGCTAAAGACGCGGGGAAAATGCGCCTCGAAGGCAAGGAATACGTGATGGCCGACGGCGACGTCGTCCATTTCCGATTCAACGTGTAGGCACGGTCATAATTGTGGGCGGGTTCGAGCGTCTCAAAGCTTCCGACGGCCATGAGTTCGACGCCTATCGCGCTGAGGCAAGCGGCAAGCCGCGCGGCGGGATCGTCGTGCTCCAGGAAATTTTTGGGGTCAACGAACATATCCGCGCCCTCGCCGACACGTTCGCGCGCGAAGGCTATACTGCGATAGCACCCGCCTTGTTCGACCGGATCGAGAAGAATGTCGAGTTCGGCTACAACGAGGAGGACACGGTAAAAGGCCGCGTCCTCCGGGGAAAACTGGGTTTCGATTTGCCGATGCTCGATATCAAGGCCGCGATCGAGGCTTTGCGGCCCTCGGGGCGCGTCGGCGTCGTCGGCTATTGTTGGGGCGGATCGCTGGCCTGGATTTCCGCCGCACGATTGGACCCGGATTGCGTGGTCGGGTACTACGGCGCGCAGATCAAGGATTTCGTAGCCGAGAAACCCCGCTGCCCGGTCATCCTCCACTTTGGCGAAAAAGATTCGCTTATCCCAAGCGAGGCGGTGGCGATGATTCGTCACGCGCATCCCGCGGTTCCGGTTTTCACCTACGCCGCCGGCCACGGCTTCAATTGCGACCAGCGCGGCGATTTCGATGCGGCAGCATCGTCGCTCGCTTTTCAGCGAACCCTGGAGCATTTCAGGAGATATATCGGTTGATTCGGCGCGCGCCTGCGGGGGGGTGTCGTTACTTAGAATATATTCCGCTTCGATGGAACTAAGCCAAGCCGTAAGTACAGTCCCCCTTGAGGGGGAGGATAGGAGGGAGGTTGCAAAAGGAGAGAAAATTCCGCCTGATCGGACTTCGTTCTAAACCGCCATCGGGCGGCCGACTTGCTCTTCGGTGACGACCCGGTTGCGGCCGTTGCGTTTCGCCGTATAGAGCGCTTCGTCGGCCCGCTTGATCAGGCTTTCCGCCGAATCGCCGCTCCGCAGATTGGCAACACCGACCGATAAGCTGATCGTCCCCAAATCTTCGCCCGTGCGCTTTTGGATGATATGGCGCGTGACGACCGCTTCGCGGATCTGATCGCCGAGAGTGGCGGCTCCCGCCAAACGCGTGCTGGGAAGAATGACCGCAAACTCCTCACCGCCGTAGCGGGCGACCATGTCACGGCCCTTGATCGAGGTCTTGAGGATGCGGGCGACCAGTTGCAGAACCCTGTCGCCAAGCTGATGGCCGTAGCTGTCGTTGAATTTCTTGAAGAAGTCGATGTCGATCATCAGCAGGCTGACGGTATCGTTCGCCTCCTTGGCTTCGCGGAACGCGAGCCTGAGCCGCTCGTCGAAGGAACGGCGATTGGCGATGCCGGTCAGCGCATCGGTGTGCGCCTCGCGCCGGACGTTTTCCAGATTCCGGCGCAGCTCGACGATTTCCAGCGACGATTCCTTGATGTCGCCGGCGATCTGTTCGCTGCGCTCGCGCATCTTCTTGGTTTCGCCAAGAACCGATTCGATGATCGTCTGAATCTCGCCCGGCTTCGGCCCGCGCTGTAACTTTCCCGAATAATTTTCCAAGCGCTCGCCATAGCGCGCCGATTCGGCGTTGGCGTTGTTCAATTTCTCGATGACCTTGGTCACCGAAGCCTCGATCATGGCGCCGGCCTGGCGGATCGCCTCGGCTTCCATGTCGGTTTCGAAGAATTGAGCGTAGAGGTCGTGGACCCTGCGATCGGTGAGCTCCTCGGTTCCCTTCACCACCTTGTTGAGAATCCGTTCGAGCTCGGGATCGGCACCCGAGAAAAATGCATACCATAGCGCGTAGCATTTCGGCGTCGGCGCAAAGCCTTTCGCCTTGATCAACGAAAACGCGGCTTCAGCGGTCTCGTGCACGTTGACAACCTTGTCCGTCAGAATCACGGTTCAATCCCCGGTTTTTTGGTCTATTCGCCGCGGCCCGCACCGATAAGCAGGGGCCGCTGCGAGTCCAACCTACCCCGGAAATTAGGTGCAATTCGTTTAGAGGAGCTTAATCAATTGAGCCGATTCGCCGCGTAAAATACGGGCAAAATACGGGCGATACCGCGGATCAACGGGTTTTGGATTTGCCGATTTTCCGGGCCGATCGCCGGGTGGGTTGAACCCCGTAGGTTTTGAACTTCTCGATCACCCGCGCCATCTCGGCCTTCGACAGCAGCACCGGCTTGCCCATCTGAAGCGCCCGCCAAAACTGCTCGCAAATCGCTTCGACTTCTTCGGCCAAGCGCCGCGCCGCCGCCAAATCCGTTCCCGCCGCGATCATCCCGTGATTGGCGAGCAGGCAGGCTCGCCTCCCTTCGAGGGCCTTGAGGGCGTTCCGCGACAGGACCCCGGTTCCAAAAGTGGCGTATCGCGCACATCGAATCGTATCGCCGCCGGCCTTGGCCACCATGTAGTGGAAAGGCGGGATATCGCGGCGGAGGCATGACAGAGCGGTCGCGAAGGGTGAATGAGTGTGGACGATGGCGTTGATCTCCTTCCGGCCGCGATAAATATCGCGATGAAACCGCCACTCGCTGGACGGCAACAGCTTGCCGCGCGGCTTGCCGCCAAGAGTCATGTCCACGATATCGGAAGCCTTGGTGTCGTCGCAGGGAATGCCGGTCGGCGTGATCAGGAACCCCGAACCGCCGCGGACCGAAACATTGCCCGAGCTGCCGCTGTACAGCCGCCGTTTTTCGAGCCAGCGCAAAGCGGCGACGATGTCGCGGCGCAATTTTGCGGCCGTCACGATAGGGCTCCTAACCCCGGGAAGCGGCACGGCCGCGGGCAAATTCCGGATAGAGCCGGAACAATCCTTCGCGACTGGCCGGCGCAATTCCGCGTTCGGTGATGAGAGCGGTGACGAGACGGGCCGGCGTCACGTCGAATCCGGGATTGAAGGTTTTGCTCCCTTCCGGGATCAACCGCACGCTGGCGATCTTTCTCTCCTCGGTGAGACCGGCAATATGCGAAACCTCGGTGCCGCTTCGTTCTTCGATGGGTATGTCGCGCAATCCGTCGGACAGCGTCCAATCGATGGTCGGGCCCGGCAGCGCCACATAGAACGGCACGCCGCAATCCTTCGCCGCCAGGGCCTTCAGATAGGTGCCGATCTTGTTGGCAACATCGCCCTCCGCCGTGGTGCGGTCGGTGCCGACGATCGCCAAGTCCACGAGCCCGCGTTGCATCAAATGGCCGCCGGCATTGTCGACAATCACCGTGTGCGGCACGCCGTGCTGATTGAGCTCCCAGGCGGTAAGCGAGGCGCCCTGATTGCGCGGGCGGGTTTCATCGACCCAGACGTGAACCGCGATCCCTGAATCATGGGCCGCGTAAATGGGCGCGATCGCGGTTCCCCAATCGACGGTCGCCAGCCAGCCGGCATTGCAATGGGTGAGCACATTGACCGGTTCGCGTCTCCCTGCCCCGTGCTTACGTTCCGCGATGCCGCGAATGATCGAGAGCCCGTGCTGGCCGATGGCGCGGTTGATCGCCACGTCCTCATCGGCGATTTCATCGGCCCGCTGTCGCGCCGCCGCTTCACGCTCCGTCGCCGGGAGTGGCGCCAATGCCATGCGCATGCTGTCGATCGCCCAGCGCAGATTGACCGCGGTCGGCCGCGTCGCCATCAGCATTTTGCACGCCGAATCGAGCGCGGCATTCGAGGCGTCAGCAGCCATCGCCAGCCAGAGTCCGTAGGCCGCCGTGGCCCCGATGAGCGGCGCGCCACGGACCAACATCCGCGAAATCGCATCCGCCGCATCTTTGGCGCTGCGCAGAGTCCTGGTCGCAAAGAAATGCGGGAGTTGCGTCTGATCGATGATCTCGACGCTTTTTTGATCCGTCGCGACCCAGATGGTGCGCGTCGCTTTGCCTTGAACCTTCATGCGTCAATCCGCGGCGGGAAATCCGCGGCCCTTAGGCCTGGTTACGCCCGCAACACCCGGCCGGCGACGGCGTCCAATTTGCGGACCATTTCCGGATCGCGGGCCTGGGGCCCCGTGATGATGGCGTTGTCCAAGGCCCGGTGGCAACCGGCTTCGCAAGGGCCCTTTCGGCCGCGCAGCCTCGGGGCAAGAGCCGCCACCAGATCTTTCGCTTTGGTGGCGTTTTCCAGCAGGACCTTGATTACCGACTCGACCGAAACGTCGTCATGATGGGGATGCCAGCAATCGTAATCGGTCACCATCGCCACCGTGGCGTAGCACATCTCCGCCTCGCGGGCGAGTTTGGCCTCAGGCATGTTGGTCATGCCGATGACGTCACAGCCCCAGGCGCGGTAAAGCTCCGATTCGGCGCGGGTCGAAAATTGCGGACCTTCCATCGCCAGATAAGTGCCGCCGCGCATATGATCGATGCCGACGGCGCGCGCAGCCTCCTCGATATGATCGCCGATGCGCCGGCACACCGGATCGGCCACCGACACATGGGCGACCAGACCGGGGCCGAAAAAGCTTTTCTTGCGCGCGAAGGTGCGGTCGATGAATTGATCGACAATGACGAAGGTGCCGGGCGACAGCTCGGCTCTGAGGCTGCCCACCGCGCTCACCGACAGGATCTCGGTGACGCCGACGCGCTTCAGGGCGTCGATATTGGCGCGGAAATTGAGGTCGCTTGGCGGGATTTTGTGGCCGCGGCCATGGCGCGGCAGAAAGACGATGCGCTGGCCGTTCAACTCGCCGAAGTACAGCTCGTCGGAGGTTTCGCCGAACGGGCTGGCGATTCGCTCCCAATGAGTGTTGGCGAGCCCAGGAATGTCGTAGACCCCGCTGCCCCCGATGACCGCCAGCAGCGGGCTCGCGTCTTCCCCGTGCATGGCCCTAGTGGAGCTTGCTCCACACCTTCCGCTTTACGGCGTAAAGCATGGCGGTGAGGAGCACGAGATAGATCATCACCCGCAGGCCCATTTTCTTGCGCGCTTCCAGTTCGGGCTCGGCCGCCCAATTCAGGAAGGTCACGACGTCATGGGCCAATTGGGGGACCGTGGCCGGCGTTTTGTCGGCGTATGTGACGGCGCCGTCGACAAGAGGCGGCGGCATGGCGATCGCGTGGGGGTCGGGGAATGCCTTGTTATAAAACATGCCGTCGGGAATCTTGGCGTCCGGCGGGGTGTCGACGAAGCCGTTCAAAAGGGCATAGACATAGTCGGCCCCGCCCTTCCGCGCCTTGACGATCAGCGACAAATCGGGCGGCAGCGCGCCGTTGTTGGCAAGCCGCGCCAATGGCTCGTTGGCGAAAGGCGGCACGATGGCGTCGGCGGGGCGCGCCGGACGTTCGAACATCTGGCCTTGATCGTTGGGGCCGTCGGTTACTTTCTTCTCGGCGGCGAGAGCCTTCACTTCATCCTCGCTGAATCCGATCTCCTGAAAATCGCGATAACGGACGCGGCTCAGGGAATGACAGGCCGAGCAGACATCGTGATAGACCTGAAAGCCGCGGCGAAGTGCGGCGCGGTCATAAGTGCCGAAGATGCCGGAAAAGGACCAGTCCTGGGCCGCCGGCGCGGCTTCTTCGGCGAGCGCGGGGACTGCGATCAAGGCGGCAATGGCGAGAACGACGGCGCTTCGAATCCGGCCCATGGCTCAGCCCTGGCCGCTTGAGGCGGCGCTGATGCTATCCGGCAGCGGCCGCGTTTTTTCGAATCGGGCAAGGACCGGAAGCAAGATGAGGAAGTGGCCGAAATAATAGAAGGTGGCGACTTGCCCGATCATCAGATACGGGATGCCCATATTGGGGCCCATCATGAGCATCTCGTCGGGCCGATTGTGGCCGACCCAACCCAACACGATGCAATCGACCACGAAGAGCACGAACAGCTGCTTGAAGATCGGGCGGAAGCGGCCGCTCTTGATCGGTGAGCGGTCAAGCCACGGTAGGACGAAGAGTACCAGGATCGAACCGAACATCGCGATCACTCCGCCGAGCTTGGCCGGAAGGATGACGATATCGGTAAACGGGATGGAAATATTGATCGTGACCGAACGCAAGATTGCGTAATAAGGCAGGAAATACCATTCCGGCACGATGTGCGGCGGCGTCACCATCGAATTGGCCTGAATGTAATTGTCGGGCTCGGAGAACAAATTCGGCGCGAAGAAAACGACCCCGAGATAAACCAGGAAGAACATGCCGAAGCCGAACAGATCCTTCACCGTGTAATAGGGATGGAACGGGATCGTGTCCTGCTGCTTCTTCGGCTCGATGCCGAGCGGATTGTTCGACTTGACCGTATGCAGCGCCCACAAATGCACGAACACCACGGCAAAGATCAGGAACGGCAGCAGATAATGGAGCGCGTAAAACCGGTTGAGCGTCGGGTTGTCGACCGAGAATCCGCCCCACAGCCAAGTGACGATGTCGTTGCCGACCCAAGGAATGGCGGAAAACAGATTGGTGATGACGGTGGCGGCCCAATAGCTCATCTGGCCCCAGGGGAGCACATAGCCCATGAAGGCGGTCGCCATCATCAACAGCAAAATGACGATCCCGAGCCACCACAGGATTTCGCGGGGCGCCTTGAAGGAGCCGTAATACATGCCGCGGAGGAGATGGATATAGACCGCGAGGAAGAAAAACGACCCGCCATTCATGTGCAGATAGCGCAGCAGCCAGCCGTAATTCACGTCGCGCATGATGCGCTCGACCGAATTGAAGGCCATGTCGACATGGGCCGTGTACTGCATCGCCAGCAACACGCCGGTCAGAATCATGACCACCAGCATGATCCCGGCGATGGAACCGAAGTTCCAGAGGTAGTTCAGATTGCGCGGGGTCGGATAGTCCTTGAGGTGATGTTTGACGAAACCGAAGATCGGCAGGCGCGCCTCGATCCAGCGGACGATGGCGTTTTCGGGCGGCGGCGTCGGTGCGGCCATGATTGTTTCCTAACCGATCTTGATCGTCGTATCGGAGGTAAATACGTAGGTCGGCACTTCGAGATTCCGCGGCGCCGGGCCTTTGCGGATTCGCCCCGAAGTATCGTAGACCGAGCCGTGGCAGGGGCAGAACCAGCCGCCCCAATCGCCGCGGGGATCGGTCGGCATCTGGCCGAGCGGCACGCAGCCGAGATGGGTGCAGATGCCGACCAGAACCAGCCATTCCGGTTTCTTGACGCGGGAGGCATCGGTCGCCGGATCGCGGAGATCGGCGTTGTCGTCCTGCTGCGCCTTGGAGATTTCTTCGGCGGTCCGGTGATCGATGAATACCGGCTTGCCTCGCCATTTGATGGTGATGCGCTGGCCGGCGGCGACCGGCGCAAGATCGACATCGACGGAAGAGAGGGCGCGGATATCCGCCGCCGGATTCATGGCGTCGATGAAGGGCCACAACGTGGCGGCCACGCCGACGGCCCCGACGGCCGCGGTGGCGAGGAAGAGGAAGTCGCGGCGGGTTTCCCCCGCTGCCTCGGTCTTTCCAACCGTATCGGCCATTCCTTAACCCCTTGAGTGACCCCTTGAGGATTCAGCGATATCGCGGACGCGATCGCCGCACTATATCCCCTACGCCATCCCCGATGAAGCCGCAGCCCCGGCGCAAGTTAAGAACGTTGCGGGCATGAACAGAGCATCCCGCAGCGGTATAATCCAAAATACCGCGTTTGCCTAGTGAACAGCCGGATACTTGTGCGGCCAATCGCCGCGCCCAAAGGAGGGAAATTTCGTCGCATGCGGCTTGCCCTGTTCGAACCCGACATCCCGCAGAATGCGGGTACTTTATTCCGGCTCGGGGCGTGCCTGGATATTCCGGTGGATTTGATCGAGCCCTGCGGATTTGTCCTCAGCGAAAGCCGGATGCGGCGGGCAGCGCTCGACTATCTTGCCCATGTCGATTTGACCCGTCATTCCTCGTGGAACGCCTATCGGGAGTGGCGCGAAACAAAGGGTAATGGGCGTATCGTTCTACTGACCAGCAAGGGCGACAGGAATTACGCCGACTTTTCCTTTCGCCCCGATGATACGCTCATGGTCGGCCGCGAATCGGCCGGCGTGCCCGATTCCGTGTCAGCGGCGGCGGACGCCAAGCTCCGGATCCCGATGGCCAAGGGTCTGCGCTCGATCAATGTCGCCCAGGCGGCGGCCATGGTATTGGGCGAAGCCTTGCGACAAACGAACGGATTCCCGCGATGAGTTCCTCCGCCCCCGACCCTCAAATACAAGCCGGGCAAATACAAGCCGGGCAAAAACAAAAAGCCGGCGCCTGGTTTTCCGAGCTGCGCGATAAAATCTGCGCCGCTCTCGAAACCCTCGAAGCCGCCCATAAGGGCCCCCGCGCCCATCTCCCGCCCGGCAAATTCGAGCGCAAATCCTGGGAGCGCGAAGAAGGCGGCGGCGGGGTGATGTCGATCCTGCACGGCCGGGTGTTCGAAAAGGCCGGCGTCAATGTCTCGACCGTTTC
>JBGOXX010000047.1:0-14248 GCA_041479345.1 Alphaproteobacteria bacterium | reverse complement strand
TCGATTTAATATCTTTCACGGTCTTGGATGCGATCTTGACCACGGTTTGCGCCGCGTCTTCCCAGCTCTTGTCCGATTGCGCCAGGACTTCGATCACTTTCATGACAGACATTTCTTCCTCCCTGCTCGCCCAATGAGGGCTAACCGACCGAGCCGGTTAGGCGTCATGGCTATTCATTTAATATAAGCCCGGGAAGGCGGGGCGCGGCATTGACCCAGGTCAAATTGTACCGCGCCAACAATAAAAAGGGCTGCCTTTCGGCAGCCCTTTTTGATGGTCTCGCTGAGTTCGCGGTTTAACGCGAATAGAATTCGACGACCAGATTGGGCTCCATCCGCACCGGATAGGGCACGTCGGTCAAATGCGGCCCGCGGACGAATTTGCCGCTGAGCTTGTTGAAATCGACTTCGAGATATCCGGGCACGTCCCGCTCGGCGGACGAAATGGCGTCCAGCACTAGCGGCAGCTCGCGCGACTTCGCGCGCACTTCGATCACGTCGCCGTCTTTCACGAGGTAGGACGGGATGTTGACCTTCTTGCCGTTGACGCGGATATGGCCGTGATTGACGAACTGGCGCGCGGCGAAAACCGTCGGCACGAATTTCATGCGGTAGACGACCGCATCCAGCCGGCGTTCCAAGAGTTCGACCAAATTCTCGCCGGTATCGCCCTTGCGGCGGCTCGCTTCTTCGTAGATGCGGCGGAATTGGCGCTCGTTGATATTGGCGTAATAGCCTTTCAGCTTCTGCTTTGCCGCCAAATGGATGCCGAAATCGGAAAGCTTGCGACGGCGGGTCGGACCATGCTGGCCCGGGCCGTATTCGCGCTTATTGACGGGGCTCTTCGGGCGGCCCCACAGATTTTCGCCGAAACGGCGGTCGATCTTGTATTTGGACGCGTGGCGTTTGGTCATGTAATCCGCTTAAATCCGTTTTTTATGAAGGGTTTGCGCGGGGAGACCCCCGCGCGGCAAAGCGCCGTACTATACTGGCGCCAAAAGGCTTGTCAAACCTATTCCCCACACCGTCAAGGGGCCTTCAAACCCTTGATCCGGCTGAAGTTGGGCCTGCCGCAATGGGGTGGCCTGCATCCCCGCTCAGGGCTTTTTCCACGGCCGGCCGGTCAAGGCAACAATAACGCCGTGAAGCGTGCGCGCCTCATGATCCATTAGCTTGGCCCGCTGGAACAGGTTGCGGATGTGGCGGACCATGACCGGCCGTTTCTCCTTGACCCGGAGAAACCCGGTCCGGTCGAGCTCGGATTCGAGATGCGCGAAGAAATCGGCGATCTCGCGCTTGGTCGCCGGCACGGCCCCGGTCTTTTCCATCTTTTCGGGTTTCACGTCCGGCCCCAGCAGAAACCACTCATAGGCTACGACCAGGACCGCCTGGGCCAGATTGAGCGAGCGGAAGGCGGTGCTGAGCGGTGCCACCAGCAGCGTATCCGCCAGCACCACGTCGTCATTGGTAAGACCCCGACGCTCCGGGCCGAACAGCACGCCAAATTTCTGTTTCTTCGCGGCAAAGCGGCGCATGGCGCGGGCGGCCTGGCGCGGCGTGGCGACCGGCTTGGTCATATCGCGATCGCGGGCCGTTGCCGCAAAGACGTGCTGGAGATCGGCGATTGCGTCCTCGGTCGACGAATAAATCACCGCCCGGTCGAGAACCTGATCGGCGCCCGACGCCGACGCCACCGCTCTTTCGTTCGGCCAGCCGTCGCGCGGATTGACGAGGCGAAGCTGGGTCAGCCCGCAATTCAGCATGGCCCGCGCCGCGGCGCCGATATTCTCGCCCAATTGCGGCTCGACCAGAATGATGGCGGGCTGCGGACCGAAGGCAATGATGGCGGGCTGCGGACCGAAGGCTATCCCTGCGCCCTTGCGGGTCTTGTTGGTTCCGGCCATTAGAGCATGATCTTGTCAGTTCGAACTGGCCAAATCATGCTCTAGCCTTTGGCGGGAACGCGGGAATATTTGCTCTTCGCCCGGTCGCGGATGAGCTTATAGGTGATGCTGTCGTTGAGGGCGATGAACGACGCGTCGATGACGTTCGCGGAAACGCCGATTGTCGACCAGGTTTCGTCGCTGCCGTCGGAAGATTCGATCATGACGCGAGTAACCGCCCGCGTGCCTTCCCCCGGCGTCAAGATCCGGACCTTGTAATCGAGGAGCTTCAAGTTCTCGAGCGAGGGATAAAACCGGATCAAACCCTTGCGGAGGGCCGCATCGAGAGCGTTCACCGGGCCGTTGCCGTCGGCCACGGTCATGATCTCCTCGCTATCGACTTGGAGCCTCGTCGTCGCTTCAGAGAGCGTGATCAACTCGCCCTTGGCATTCCACCGCCGCTCATCGAGGATGCGGAAGCTGTTCAGCCGGAAGAATTCCGGGAGGCCTTCGAGAACGCGGCGGACCAAAAGCTCGAAACTCGCCTCGGCGCCGTCATAGGCATAGCCTTCGAATTCGCGGGTTTTGACCAGATCGACCAGCGACTGGACCTTCGGATTGTCGCTGTCGATGGCGAAACCCATCTCCCGGAAGCGCGCCATGATATTTGAGCGGCCAGCCTGATCGGACACCACCACGTGGCGGCGGTTGCCGACCACTTCCGGCGGGATGTGCTCGTAGCACCGCGGATTCTTCTCGACCGCCGAAACATGCAGCCCGCCCTTATGGGCGAAGGCGGATTCGCCGACGTAGGGCGCGTTGTGCTGCGGGATGCGATTGAGTCTCTCGTCCAGAAGCCTCGAGACATGGGTCAGGTGCTTCAATCCGTCGCGGCTGACCCCGGTCTCGAATCCCATTTTGAGAACGAGGGTGGGAAGGATCGAAATCAGATTGGCGTTGCCGCAGCGCTCGCCAAGCCCATTCAGCGTGCCCTGAATCTGGCGAACCCCGGCGCGAACGGCGGCCAGCGAATTCGCAACCGCGTTTTCGGTGTCGTTGTGGCAATGGATGCCGAGTTTTTCGCCCGGGATCTTCTTCACCACCTCGCCGACGATCTTCTCGATTTCATCGGGCAGCGTTCCGCCATTGGTGTCGCAGAGCACGATCCAGCGCGCCCCCGATTCGTAAGCCGCCATGATGCAAGCGAGCGCATATTCCGGATTGTCTTTGTAGCCGTCGAAGAAATGTTCGGCGTCGAACAAAACTTCCGGCACGGTCTTCGCGGCATAGGAAATGCTGTCGCGGATCATGGCGAGGTTTTCGTCACGGCCGATGCCGAGCGCCACGTCCACCTGGAAATCCCAGGATTTGCCAACCAGACAAAGTGCCGCCGTCTTGCTGCCGACTAACGCGGCAAAACCGGGATCGTTGCTGGCGGAGCGGCCCGATTTGCGCGTCCGGCCGAAAGCGGTCAGCTTGGCATGGGTGAGTTTCGGCGGATCGCGGAAAAACGCGTCGTCGGTCGGGTTCGCCCCCGGCCAGCCGCCTTCGATGTAATCCAAGCCGAGCTTATCGAGCTCGACCGAAATCGCGCGCTTGTCGGCGGCAGAGAAATCGACGCCTTGGGTCTGCCCGCCGTCGCGCAGCGTGGAGTCGTACAAATAGACTCGGTTGGAGGGCTTGCTCATCCCGTGCGCCTCCACTCGGTCTTGCCGCCGGGTTTGTCCTCGAGAATGATTCCCTTGGCCGTAAGTTCATCGCGGATGCGGTCGGCCTCCCCAAAATTTCGGGCTTTCCGGGCGGCATTACGAGCGGCAATCCTATCTTCAACCCATGGATCGATTAAGCCAACCGTCATGTGCCCCGTCATAGTAAGTAGTGGGAGTTGAACGTTACCCCGAATTTCTCGACCCTTCCGCCACGCTTCTGGGTCCGCCTGAAGCAAGCCAAGCGACGCGCCACCCGCCAACAATGCGCCTTTCAGCGCAGCTTTCGCCGTGATGTGCTTCGCCTTGTTCAAGGCCGTCGCGCATTCATGCAGTGCACTCAGGGCCAAAGGCGTATTCAGATCGTCCTCGAGCGCCGCGGTGATTTCCTCGGGCGCCGCGTCATCCCTCGATTCAACATCCTTAACTTCGTACAGCGCATTGTAAAATCGGTCTAGCGTTTGCTTATGGATCTGCAATGCGTCTCGGGAAAAATCCAGTGGCTGTCGGTAATGGGCGCTAAGAAGCGCAAGCCGGATCGATTCGCCTTTCTTGTGTTGCTCTCCCGGCCAAATGGGATTTTCAAGAAGATCGCGCACGGTGAAGAAATTCCCCAGCGACTTGGACATCTTCTCGCCGTTCACCGTCACATAGCCGTTATGGACCCAATAGCGCACGAACTCTGCGCCCCGGTTAGCACATTCGCTTTGGGCGATCTCGTTTTCGTGATGGGGGAAGACAAGGTCGAGCCCCCCGCCATGAATATCGAAGGTCTCGCCTAACAGAGCTTCGCTCATCGCCGAACATTCGATATGCCAGCCGGGCCGGCCCCGGCCCCACGGGCTATCCCATCCCGGCTGCTCCGGCGTCGACGGTTTCCACAGCACGAAATCCGCGGGATCTTTCTTATAAGGCGCCACTTCGACCCGGGCACCCGCGATCATCTCGTCCCGGTCGCGGCGCGACAGCTTGCCGTAGTCATTTTTCATAACAACACTGAATAAGACATGGCCAGCCGCCACGTACGCACAATTGGCGGCAAGCAAACGCTCGATCATCGCGATCATCTGGCCGATATATTGAGTTGCGCGCGGCTCATGTGTCGGACGAAGCGCCCCGAGCGCGTCCATGTCTTCGTGAAAGGCCTTGGTCGTGCGCTCGGTTAACTTGATCGTCCGCTCGTTTAAATCGTCGATTGATTCGTGATTCTCCGCCGCTGCCTTGATGATCTTGTCATCAATGTCGGTGATGTTGCGGACATAGGTGACGTGATTATCGCCATAGGTCCGGCGCAGCAGACGGAACAGCGTATCGAAGACGACAACCGGCCGCGCATTGCCGACATGGGCGAAGTCGTAAACCGTCGGCCCGCAGACATAGAGGCGCACATTGGCGGGATCGAGCGGCGCGAACGGCTCCTTCTTTCGCGTCAGCGTGTTGTAGAGCACCAGACCCAATGTCCGCTCCCGAGTCTCCCGAATTCAATCCAGATTCAATCCGATTACAGGCCGATTATGCAGCTTGTCCCATCAGGCGCGCATGGGCGCGCTTGCGGCCGATCATAGGTAGCAGGTCTTGCAGTTCCGGTCCATGTTCGAGCCCCGTCAAAGCGAGGCGAATCGGCATATACAGCGCCTTTCCCTTGTGCCCCGTCGCAGTGCTGATCTCCTTAGTCCAGGCCCGCCACGTCTCATTGTTCCAGGGCTCGGGCGGCAGGAGGTCCGCCGCCTTCGCGGCAAGCTCGGCATCGACGATCGCCGGCGCGATGTTGCCATGGACGATCGACCACCACAGCTTGACGTCCGAAAGCCTTGCCAGATTGCCGCGAACCGCGTTCCAAAACGCCTCATCGGCGGGAACACCGAGGTCATTCAACCGGGATTGCACTTGGGCAAAGCTCAGCGCGTGGAGCAGCCGGGAATTGAGCCGGTGCAGCTCGTGCTCGTCGAATTTCGGCGTTGAGCGGCTGAACTTCGCGAAATCGAATTCGGTGACGAGCTGGGCAAGATCGGTGCGCGGTTCGATCGGATCGGACGTGCCGAGCTTGGCCAGCAGGCTGTTGACGGCCATGGCTTCGACCCCTTCGCCGCGCAAATGGGCCAGCGACAGACTCCCGAAGCGCTTCGACAACCCGCCTCCTTGGGCATCGGTCAACAGCGGCAGATGCGCGAAGGCCGGCACAATTCCGCCGAGCGCCTTGAAAATTTGAATCTGGGCCGCGGAATTCGGGATGTGATCGTCGCCCCGGATGATGTGGGTGATGCCGCGGGCGATGTCGTCGACCACCGACGAAAACGTATAAAGCGGCTGGCCGTCGGAGCGGATCACGATGGGATCGGAAAGGCTGGCGGCGTCGATGTGGAGATCGCCGTGAACCAGATCGACCCAGGTGACCTGCTCGGTCGCCAGCCGGAAGCGCCAATAGACTTTCCGGCCTTCGGATTCCAATTTATGGCGGTCGGCATCGGTGAGCTTCAACGCGGCACGGTCGTAAACCGGCGGCAGGCCGCGGCCGAGCTGCATGCGGCGCTTGAGCTCCAATTCCTCCGGCGACTCGTAACAGGCATAGACGAGGCCTTCGTCAGACAGGCGCTTGACTGCTTCGTTGTAGAGATCAAGCCGCTCCGACTGGCGGATCTTGTCGTCGGCGACCAAGCCGAGCCAATTCAAATCCTCTTCGATGGCGGCCGCATATTCCGGGCGCGAGCGTTCGACATCGGTATCATCCATCCGCAGCACGAAGCGGCCGCCGGATTTCTGGGCGAACAGCCAATTGATGAGAGCGACCCGCGCATTGCCGACATGCATGAGGCCGGTTGGACTGGGCGCAAAACGCACGGTAACGGTCATGAGCCGGCCTTGAACCCGTTGGTGATCGGATAGCGGCGCTCCCGGCCGAAGGCGCGCGGCGTGACCTTGACGCCGGGGGGCGCCTGGCGGCGCTTGTATTCCGCGGTGTCCAGCATGTTCCAGACGCGGACGACCGTGGCACGGTCGTGGCCGCGCTGGACGACTTCATCGACGCCCAGATCCTCCTCGACCAGTCCATGCAGGATATCGTCGAGCACCTCATAGGGCGGCAAGCTATCCTGGTCGGTCTGATTGAATTTCAACTCCGCGGTCGGCGCCTTAACAAGGATGCGCTCGGGAATCACCCGGCCTTCCGGTCCCAGCGCCCAATCGAAGCGGTGTTCGTTGCGCCAGCGGGCGAGCTCATAGACTGCCATCTTGTAGACGTCCTTCAACACCGAGAAACCGCCGCACATGTCGCCGTAAAGGGTGGCATAGCCGACCGACATTTCCGATTTGTTGCCGGTCGAAAGCACCATGTAGCCGAGTTTGTTGCTCAAGGCCATGAGCGTTATGCCGCGGATGCGCGCCTGAATATTTTCCTCGGTGGTGTCGGCGGGGCGCTGGGCAAAAGCATTGTGCAGCATCACGTCGAAAGCCTGCATGGCCGGCGTGATCGTGATCGAATCCAGCGTGACGCCCAGAGCCTCGGCGCATCGCGCGGCATCCTCCAAGCTATCGCGCGACGTGAAGGGCGACGGCATCATCACGCAATGAACGCGCTTCGGCCCCAGCGCATCGACGGCAATAGCGGCGGTCAGCGCCGAATCGATGCCGCCGGAAAGCCCGATCAGCACACCCGGGAAATAGTTCTTGTTCACATAATCGCGCAAGCCCCGCGACAGCGCTTGATAGACCGATTGAACACCCCGCGGGGGTGCAATGCGCTCGCCCTCTTCGCAGAACCATCCTTCATTGCCGCGCCGCCAGCGGGTGATCGACAGTTTTTCGAGAAAAGCCGGAAACAGCGTGCCAATGCTGCCATCAGCGCCCAGCACGAAGGATGCGCCATCGAAGACCAGCTCGTCCTGGCCGCCCATCTGATTGACGTAAACAATCGGCAGGCGGCTTTCCGCGGCCCGGGCGGTCGCGACCCCGATCCGCTGATCGAGCTTGTCGCGCTCATAAGGCGAGGCGTTGAGCGAAATCAAAATCTCCGCGCCGGATTTTTGCAGCGTCTCCGCGACCGCGGGAAACCACATGTCTTCGCAGACCATGACGCCGAGTTGCACGCCGCGGAACGGCACCGAGGCGGGCAGCGGACCGGTCGCGAATACCCGTTTCTCGTCGAACACGCCGTAATTCGGCAGATCGTGCTTGAACCGGAGGGCCGCGATTTTCCCGTTTTCGAGCAGAAGGGCCGCGTTATAGAGCTTGCCGTCGGCGCGCCAGGGGGCGCCGAGCAGAACCGCCGGACCGCCTTCGATTTCCTTCGCGAATTGGGCGACGCTGTCCTCGACCGCGCGCAAGAAGGCCGGCTTCAAGACAAGGTCTTCCGGCGGATAGCCGGAAACGAACATTTCCGGCAGCACGACCAAATCGGCGCTCTCGGCGCCGCTCTGGGCGTCGCTCCACGCCTTCCGCGCTTTCTCCAGATTGCCGGATATATCGCCAACCAGGGGATCGAGCTGGGCAATGGCGATGGCCAGTTGAGGGGTCATGGCTTTGCCTTGCCCGTCTTGCCGGAATTCTTACGCAGCAAGAATTCCCGGCCCTTTTTGACCAGTGGCTTTCCGTCATATTCGATGATGTCGGCGGTCGCATAGGTTTCCGACCAGGCATCGGGCAAGAATGATCCCGTGCCGACGACATCCAACGGAGCCTTGGCGATCGCCATCGCCCGGCATTTGACGGAATTGAATCCGGAAGATCCGACGATGCGAACCTTATCGAACCCTTCGCGATTCAAATTTTCGCGCAGATGCCAGACGGCCGCCGCCGAAACCCCGGGCCCGATCAGATCGTGCAATTCGTCCTCGGTGCGATAGTCGCGGATCGCCCCCGGCGCGCAATGTGCCAAAACGTCGTAGGATTCATTCGGTCCCAAACCTTCGGCATAGCGGCTGCCGGGCGTATCAAGGCGCAGCGCCAATTTGCCGGAAGCCGCCAGTTCGGGAAAGCGACGGCATACCGCGAGACTGTCGGCGATTTCCCGGCCGAAGTAATCGACGAGCACGGTGAGCGGTTCCGCGGGGAAGGTTTCGACGAACATTTCGGCGGCGCGCAGGGTCGAGCCGGCATAGCCGACCAACGCATGCGGCATGGTGCCGAAGGCATGCTCTTGTCCAAAATAATGCGCGGTTGCCGGCGTTGCGTTGCCGATAAAACCGATGGCGCCGGTTTCCCGCTTAGCCGCCGTGGAACCGACGCTCGCCGCATAGGCCATCATCTCGGCCATTTCTGTCCCCGCGCAATGGCGGGCGTCCATGGCGAGAAAGGCGGTGCGCGGCAGATCCTTGCACATGGTGTAAGCGTTATAGGCTGCGACGCAGGCCGGCCCCAGCTTCTGCAAATAGAGCGTCTCGAGATCGACCAAGTCCCGCATCGAGCCGGTGATGGTGAGCAAGGTTTCGCCCGCCCCCGCCCATTCGCCTTCCTGATAACGAAGATCGATGTCGAATTTCGTGTTCCGCGCCTGCGCCATTTCTTCGAGCCATTCGGCGGCGAGACGGGGAGCTGCGATCACCGGGCGGCGCATGAACACCGCGTAAGTAACCGTACGGTCGCCGAAGCGTTCGACGATTTCCTTGGTGCGCGTGAAGTAGAGATCGGTCAGGCGCGCGACTTCGGAGGCGGAGGGCATTGCGGGCGTGACCGCCCGCTCAGGACGAAGCGGCGGCACGCTCGAGCTCGGCGGCCCGGTTGCGTTCCGCTTTCAGCGCCTCCGCCGTCAGGAAAGCGAGCTCGATCGCCTGATTGGCGTTCAGCCGCGGGTCGCAATGGGTGTGATAGCGATCGCCCAAGCCTTGTTCGGTGATTGCTTGTGCGCCGCCCAAACATTCGGTCACGTCCTGGCCGGTCATCTCGACATGCACGCCGCCGGCATAAGTCCCCTCCGCCTGGTGCACGGCGAAGAAGCCCCGTACCTCGTCGAGGATCCGGTCGAAGCGCCGCGTCTTGTAGCCGGTTGACGATTTGATCGTATTGGCGTGCATGGGATCGCAGGCCCAGACGACATTCCGGCCCTCGCGTTTCACCGCGCGAATGACCGGCGGCAGAGCGGTCGCGACCTTGTCGGCGCCCATGCGCGTGATCAGGGTGAGGCGGCCCGGCTCATTTTCCGGATTGAGGGTATCGATGATCCGAATGAGCTCGTCAGGGGCGAGCCCGGGTCCGACCTTGAGACCCAATGGGTTTCCGACGCCGCGCAGGAATTCGACGTGAGCGCCGTCGAGCTGGCGCGTGCGGTGGCCGATCCACAGCATATGCGCCGAACAATCGTACCAATCGCCGGTGGTGCTATCGACGCGGGTCAGCGCCTGCTCGTATTGCAGGATCAGCGCCTCATGCGAGGTGAAGAAATCGGTCTCGCGGATTTGCGGCGTGGTCGCCGACGTCAATCCACAAGCTTCCATGAAATGCAGCGTCTCGCCGATGCGGTCGGCCAGATCGCGATAGCGCTCGCCTTGGGCGCTCCGCGCCACAAACCCCAGCGTCCAGCGATGCACTTGGTTGAGATCCGCATAACCGCCTTGGGCGAAGGCACGCAGCAGATTGAGCGTCGCCGCCGATTGATTGAAGGCCTGGATCAGCCGTTCCGGATCGGGATTGCGCGATTCGGGGGTGAACTCCATGCCGTTGATCATGTCGCCGCGATAGGCGGGAAGCGTCACGCCATTCTGGGTTTCGGTCGGCTCCGAACGCGGCTTGGCAAATTGGCCGGCCATGCGGCCGACTTTCACCACCGGGCACGCCGCCGCGAAGGTCAGCACCACCGCCATCTGCAGTAGCACGCGGAAGGTGTCGCGAATGTTGTCGGGATGGAATTCGGCGAAGGATTCGGCGCAATCGCCGCCCTGAAGCAGGAATGCCTTCCCGGCGCAGACATCCGCCAGCAGCGCCTTCAGGCGCCTCGCCTCGCCGGCAAAAACCAGCGGCGGAAAGCGCTTCAGCCGCGCTTCGACCTTGGCGAGCGCCGCCTGGTCCGGGTAATCCGGTACTTGCGCGATCGGCCGGCTGCGCCAGCTATCGGGGGTCCATTTCGGGGGCATGATCCTCTTCCTTCGGCCTTGATATTTGCCGGAATCCCGGGATTTTCAAAGGAAAACCTTGGGCCTATGGCAAGACCTTAACCTCGCCCCACAAATCGCCTCTAATCCGCCGCCGCCGGGACCTTTTCGCGCATGGTGACGAATTCCTCGGCTGCGGTCGGATGAAGGCCGATGGTGGCGTCGAAATCCGATTTCCGGGCGCCGCAGGTCATGGCGATCGCCAAACCCTGGATGATTTCCGGGCCGTCCTCGCCGACCATATGACAGCCGAGAACCCGGTCGGTTGCGCCGTCGACGACGAGCTTCATGAAGGTTTTGACGTCGCGCTTGGTCAGCGTGTGCTTCAAGGGCCGGAACTGCGTGCGGTAGATGTCGACCGATCTGTACATCTCCCGTGCCGCATGTTCGGTGAGCCCGACGCTCGCCACCGGCGGCTGGCTGAACACGGCGCTCGGGACAAGCCCGTAGTCGATTGCTTTCGGCTTCCCATTGAACACGGTTTCGACGAAGGCCATGGCCTCGGCGATGGCAACGGGGGTGAGCATCAGCCGGTCGGTCACATCCCCCACCGCGTAAACGCTGGGAACCGAGCTCCGGGAATATTCGTCCACCTCGACGGCGCCGTTCATCGCAAGTTTGACGCCGACGGCATCTAAACCAAGCCCCTCCGTGTTCGGATTCCGGCCGGTCGCGTACATCACGGTATCGGCTTCGGACCGCCCCGCTTCGCGCGTCGCAACGGCGAGTCCCCCGCCGCCGCGGTCGATGCGCTCGACGTGAACGCGGGTGTGTACCGCGATGCCCGAGGTGCGAAGAGCGCGTCCGAGCTCGGCGCGCACATCCTCGTCGAAACCTCGCAACACTTCTTCGCCGCGCACAATGAGCGTTACTTCGCTGCCGAGCCCGTGGAATATCCCGGCGAATTCGACCGCGATGTAGCCGCCGCCCACGATCACGATTCGCTTCGGCAGCGACTTCAGGTGAAACGCCTCGTTCGAGGTGATGGCGTGCTCGATGCCGACAATTTCCGGCAGCACCGGCTTCGAGCCGGTGGCGATCAGAAGCGTTTTGGCGCGAAGCCGTTTTCCGCCAGCCTCGACTTCGTTCGGCCCCGAAATCCGCGCGCGGGCTTCGATGAGTGTCACGCCAGCATCGCGCAAAAGCTTGATATAAACGCCGTTGAGCCGGGCGATTTCTTGGTCCTTGTTGACGATCAGCTTGGCCCAATCGAAATCCGGCGGCGAGGAATTCCAGCCGAAAGCGCGCGCGTCCTCGAATTCTTCGGCAAATCGCGAACCGTAAACGAGAAGCTTTTTCGGAATGCAGCCGCGTAAGACACAGGTGCCGCCAACGCCGTAGCTTTCGACGATCGCCACCTTGGCGCCGTATTTGGCGGCCATGCGCGCGGCCCGGACGCCGCCCGAACCGGCGCCGATGACGATCAGATCGTAGTCGGCCATCGCCCTTGCTCCCGCGTCAATTTCCCCAACCTCGCGTTCCCCAACTTGTCGTCCCAGCCGTCAGCGGTCGAGCCCGCCCATTGCGAAATATTTGATCTCGAGATATTCGTCGATTCCGTATTTCGAGCCTTCGCGGCCGATGCCGGATTCCTTCATGCCCCCGAACGGCACGGTTTCCAGCGAAATGATTCCCACATTGATACCGACGATGCCGTATTCAAGGGCATCGGCCACCCGCCAGATCCGCCCGATGTCGCGGCTATAGAAATAGGCAGCGAGTCCGTAGGGAGTGGCGTTGGCGATCCGGATCGCGTCTTGCTCGTCCTTGAACCGGTAAAAGGGCGCAACCGGCCCGAAGACTTCTTCCCGGGATATGGCCATATCTGTCGACACTCCGGTCAGAACCGTCGGTTCGTAAAACGTGCCGCCGAGACTTGCGCGCTTCCCGCCGCGGACCAGGCGAGCACCCTTGGCCGTCGCATCGGCCACCAGCATCTCGACTTTCGTCACCGCGTTCTCGTCGATCAGCGGTCCTTGGGTGACGCCCGGCTCCAACCCGTTGCCGAGCTTGAGGCCAGCCACCGCGTCGGCAAAACGCGCGACGAAGTCATCATAGATCGAGTCTTGCACCAGAAGGCGGTTGGCGCACACGCAAGTCTGGCCGGAATTACGGAATTTCGACGCCATGGCGCCCGCCACCGCCGCGTCCATTTCCGCATCGTCGAAAACCATGAACGGAGCGTTGCCGCCCAGTTCCATCGACACTTTCTTCACCGTGCCGGCGGCCCGCGCCAGAAGCCATTTGCCGACCTCGGTCGAGCCGGTGAAGGAAATTTTCCGCACCTTGGGATTGGCGGTCATCTCTTCGCCGATGGGAACCGGGTTCTTTGCGGTTACGACATTGAAAACGCCCTTGGGGATGCCGGCCCGTTCGGCGAGCCAAGCCAGAGCCAGAGCGCTATAGGGTGTTTGCTCGGCCGGCTTGGCCACCACGGTGCAGCCGGCGGCCAGCGCTGCCGCACATTTTCGTGTGATCATCGATGACGGAAAATTCCATGGCGTGATCGCGGCCACCACTCCGACCGGCTGTTTGCGGACGATCATCCGCCGCGCCGCATCCGGATCGGGAATCACGTCGCCGTAGATGCGCTTCGCTTCCTCGGCGAACCATTCGATGAAGGACGCGGCATAGGCGATCTCGCCCCGCGATTCGGTCAGCGGCTTGCCTTGCTCGATGGTCATGAGGCGCGCCAGATCTTCCTGGTTCGCCATCATCAGCTCGAACCATTTGCGCAAAAGTGCTGAGCGTTCCTTGCCGGTCTTGGCGCGCCAGCCGGGCCAGGCGGCTTCCGCCGCATCGATGGCGCTTTTGGTTTCGGCGGCACCCATATCCGGCACCGTGCCGATTTCCGCACTTGTTGCCGGATTGCGGACAGCATAGGTCTTCGCGCCGCCGGCGCCGATCCAGGCGCCGTCGATATAGGCTTGCTGTCGAAACAAATCGCGTTCGCGGAGATCCATGGCACAGCTCGAAGTTTTTGGGCGCGCGAGTATACCGCCCGCGTCGATTCAGGCAAATCGCCGCTCGGGCGCGGCGCGGATTGCCGATTCTCCTGGCATTGAGCCGGTCAAGTTACCAAGAGCCCGCAAACCAACCGTCTCGGCGCACACTCCTAAGACTAGGTTGTAACGAGGCACCTAATCCCTTATTTCACTTGGAAACATGCGAAACTAAGCGGGAAGGAAATTCCCATGGCTGAATATTTGGTCACCTGCGTCCATAAACAAAAGAATGCCATCCCGCATGAAGGCATCACTCATTTGGGTGGTTCCGGTTGGCGCCACAGCTGCGAGGAAGTGATCGATTCGATCAATAGGGGCAATACCTATGTCACGCGCCTCAACGGGCATGGAACGGGCATCGCGATTTTCAAGAGCGTAAATGGCGAATATCCGCGCGGCTATGCGGATCTCTCATGGAACGACAATTTATTGCTCGTTCCACACTGTTGAGTTCAAGCGGCAACGCAGAACTGAACCAACTCTCCCTGCGCACTCTTAAGGTCAGGTTGTAGCTGGGCACCGCGCCTATGCGTCGGAGTGTCATCTATTTCGCTCGCGACGTGCGAAGCTGAGCG
>JBGOXX010000046.1:0-14460 GCA_041479345.1 Alphaproteobacteria bacterium | reverse complement strand
CTCATCGAGCAGCCAGAGCGGCGCCGGAATCGCGATCAGGCGTGCCAATGCGAGCCGCCGCTTTTGTCCGGCGGATAGCATGCGCGCTGGAATATCTGCGAGCGGCGACAAGCCGAGGATCGAGAGCGCAAAGGAACCCGACTCTTGCGGTGCCGATCCGGCAAGCGCAGTCCAGAATTGTAAATTCTCGGCCACCGTGAGTGCCGGTTTCACCGCGTCCATATGGCCGACATAATGAAGGCGCTGATTGTGATCGTCGGAATCGATGGGGGCACCCTTCCACCGCAATTCGCCCGCGATCGGGCGAAGCAGCCCCGCCATCAGGCGAAGCAGACTCGATTTGCCGCTGCCATTGGCGCCGGTAAGAAGAATCGCCTCGCCCTGGTCGAGCGCAAACGACAATCCCTCGAACACCACGCGTTCGCCGCGGACGCAAAGGAGATCCTTTCCTTCAAACAGGCTCATGGACAATATCGCGCTGAATTCCCGCCGAATTCCCCGGGGCAAAACCTAGCACAGGCCGACAGTGCATACAGGCGCGGGTTGTCGACTCCACAAAGAAAACGGCCATCGGCAGGGCCGATGGCCGTTCCAGCTATCCAGTCGGGGGAGGACCGGATTAGGGGTATCCAGCCGGGGGAGGCTGGATTTTCGGGGTGTCCGGCCTAGGGGAAGGCCGGACTTTTTTTCACCGGCACTGCTAGGGAGCAACATGCCGTTTCGTAAGGGTGGATTAGAGCGGCCAAATTTGTCGGCAATGGGCCCGGAATATGGCAACAATGTGATTTTTTAAGCGGGGTCTGAAAGACCGCAATTCCAATGAGATAGCAAGAATCGGCGGCAAATCTAGTATAAAGTTATTAATTGCTTGAGCTTACATAGTCCTAGGTTCTTGCCGAGAATTTTCGGGGGTCGCTCTTGTCACAGCAAAGCCACGATAGCTTCCAAACCCATCGCACGCTGAAAGCCGGCGATCGAAAATACGGCTATTACAGCCTCGAAGCCGCGAGCTTGAAGATCGGCGATCTATCGCGACTGCCGGTCTCGCTCAAGGTGTTGCTGGAAAATCTGCTGCGTTTCGAAGACGGGCGCAGCGTCACGGTGGACGACATCAAGGGAATTGCCGCCTGGCTTTCGGCGCGCAAATCGGATCGGGAGATTGCCTTCCGACCGGCCCGGGTGTTGATGCAGGATTTCACCGGCGTTCCGGCCGTGGTCGATCTTGCCGCGATGCGCGATGCGATCGCCAGGGCCAAGGGCGATCCGAGCAAAATCAATCCGCTCTCCCAAGTCGATCTTGTCATCGATCATTCGGTGATGGTGGATATGGCCGGCACCGCAGATGCCTATCGCGCAAACGTCGAACTCGAATACAAGCGCAACCGGGAACGCTACGAATTTCTGAGTTGGGGTCAGGGCGCGTTCAACGATTTCCGTGTGGTGCCGCCCGGAACCGGCATTTGCCATCAGGTGAATCTCGAATATCTGGCGCAGACGGTTTGGACCAAGGATGCGGGCGGCGAAACGCTGGCGTTCCCCGACACCCTCGTCGGCACCGACAGCCACACGACAATGGTGAACGGGCTTGCGGTTCTCGGTTGGGGTGTGGGCGGCATCGAAGCCGAAGCGGCGATGTTGGGTCAGCCGATTTCGATGCTGATTCCCGAAGTCGTCGGCTTCCGTCTTCACGGAGAGCTTGCCGAGGGTGCGACCGCAACCGATCTCGTGCTCACGGTGACCGCCATGCTCCGCAAGAAGGGCGTGGTCGGCAAGTTCGTCGAATTCTTCGGGCCGGGCATCGAGAGCTTGTCGCTGCCCGATCGCGCCACGATCGCGAATATGGCGCCGGAATATGGAGCGACTTGCGGGTTCTTTCCCGTCGATAAGGAGACGCTGCGATTCTTGGCGTTTACCGGCCGCGATGCCGACCGAGTGGCGTTGGTCGAAGCCTATGCGAAAGCGCAAGGACTCTGGCGCGACGACAGAACCCCCGATCCGGTTTTTAGCGATATGCTCAAACTCGATCTTTCGACCGTCGAGCCGTCGCTTGCCGGGCCGCGCCGGCCGCAGGACCGGGTCGCGCTGTCCAAAGTCCCGGCTTCGTTCACGCAAACGCTTGCGGGCGCCATGGGCGGCAATGGAACCGGTGGCGCAAGCACGATGGCGGAAGAAGGCGGCCTGGCGCCCGGGGCCGAACGCTCGGTGCCCGTGGAAGGCAAAAATTTCGAGCTCAAGGACGGGGCGGTGGTCATTGCCGCCATCACCAGCTGTACCAACACCTCGAATCCGAGCGTGATGATTGGCGCCGGCTTACTCGCACGAAATGCGATCAAGCGCGGCCTCAAGGCGAAACCCTGGGTCAAGACGTCGCTGGCTCCCGGCTCGCAGGTCGTTACCGACTATCTTTCCGCGGCCGGTTTGATGTCCGATCTCGATAAGCTCGGATTTAATCTGGTCGGCTATGGCTGCACCACCTGCATCGGCAATTCGGGCCCGCTCGCGCCTGAAATTGCGGCGGCGGTGGAGCACGGCAAGCTCGTGGTCTCCGCGGTGCTTTCGGGGAACCGCAATTTCGAGGGACGAATCAATCCTCACGTACGGGCGAACTATCTGGCTTCGCCGCCGCTCGTCGTCGCTTATGCGTTGGCCGGAACAATGACCTCCGATTTGACGCGCGATTCTTTGGGCGACGGCAAAGACGGCCGGCCGGTCTATTTGCGCGACATCTGGCCGTCCAACGCCGAAATCCGCAAAGTGCTCGATACGACTTTGACGCCCGAAATGTTTCGCCGGCGCTATTCGAATGTCTTCCGCGGCGATGCCCTGTGGCAGGCGGTCAAAGCGACAAAGGGCGTATCTTATGAATGGAAATCCGACAGCACTTACGTCAAGCGGCCGCCTTTCTTCGAAGATTTGGCGAGCAATCCTTCATCGGTAACCGATATCGAGGGTGCGCGGCTTTTGGCCGTGTTGGGCGATTCGGTGACCACCGATCACATCTCGCCCGCCGGCTCGATCAAGAAAGACAGTCCGGCCGGAAAATATCTTCTCGAACACGGCGTCGCTTATGCCGATTTCAATTCCTATGGCGCCCGGCGCGGAAATCACGAAGTGATGATGCGCGGCACGTTCGCCAATATTCGCCTGCGCAATGAAATGGCGCCGGGTACGGAAGGCGGGGTCACCCGCCATATGCCCGACGGCGCAGCGATGGCGATCTTCGATGCGGCGATGCGCTATGCGGAAGAAAAAATTCCGCTGGCGGTCGTCGCCGGACTCGAATACGGCACCGGTTCGTCCCGGGACTGGGCAGCGAAAGGCACGAGGTTATTGGGCGTTCGCGCGGTGATCGCCGAAAGCTTCGAGCGCATTCACCGTTCCAATCTTGTCGGCATGGGCGTGCTGCCGCTGGAATTTCCGAGCGGCACGAATCGGAAAACCCTCGAACTCGACGGATCGGAGATTATCGATCTGACCGGCCTCAGCGCCGGGATCAAACCCGGCATGGCCGTGACCTGCCGGATTTCCAAGCCTGGCCAGCCGCCGCGTATGGTGACTTTGCGCTGCCGCGTCGATACGCTGGATGAGGCCGAATATTACCGTCACGGCGGCATTCTCCAATACGTGTTGCGCAATTTGATGGCGGCCTAGCGGGTCGATTTCTCGCCGCTCCAATTTGTAACCGCTCGATATTCGGGCGCAATTTTCTCTCACCGACAAGTGATTGGCTCGTGAGCGGTGTTGTGGCCCATGGTTTGGCTGATGAGGCGAATTCAATCCCTGGCGTTGGGTCTGGCGATGGGCGTCGCGGTCGTGATGCTGGGCTCCGATCCGCGGGCGTTTGCGCAGCCGGCGAGCAATGCGCAAACGGTGGTCGAGCTTTTCACCTCGCAAGGCTGCTCTTCTTGCCCGCCCGCCGATGCGTTGCTCAAAAAACTGAGCACGCGGCCGGACATCATCGCTCTCTCGCTGCATATCAATTATTGGGACTATATCGGCTGGAAGGATCCTTTCGCGTCGAAGGACATCACCGACCGCCAGCATCGCTACGCCGAAGCCCTCCGCCAGCGTTTCGTCTACACCCCTGAAATGGTGATCGACGGGTTCGCCGATGTCGACGGATCGCAAGAAGACGAAGTCGCGCATCTCATCGACAAGGCGGCAAAACGCGACCGGCTGCGTCTTCCCGTAATCGTGAAATCGGAGGGTGCGGGAAAGCTGACCGTGTCGCTTCCCGGCGCCGCCGACACGACCAAGGCGACGATTTGGCTGTTCGCCTATGACCGCGAACATGTGACCGCGGTTCCGAACGGCGAGAACGGCGGCCGCAGTTTGACCGACACCAATGTGGTTCGCGAATTGCAGCGCCTCGGCGAATGGGACGGCAAGCCGGTCGAGCTTAACGCTCAATTAGCCGATGCGGCATCGCGCGACGGTGTTGCGGTCATCGTGCAAAATGCCGAAGCCGGTCCCGTCATCGGCGCCGCGGCGATTGCATTGCATTAATCGGATTGAACGCAGCGGGTTTGACTGTCGCGCGTCTAGCCGCCGCGGGCATAGGTTCCCATCAGCACGGCTTCTTCCAGCACATGGGGTTTAACGGTGCGTTTGAGCTGCTCGCAATCGGCATCAAGCGGAAGCTCAATCTTTGCGACGTCGAGGGCCATCAATTTGAAGTAATAATGATGCGTCCCGTGGCCGGGCGGCGGACAGGGCCCGCCATAGCCGGGCCGGTCGAAATCGGTGACAACTTGGCGCAAGGGCCCGAGTTCAGCGCTCCCCGCCAAACCTTCGTCAAGTGAGGTTTCGGTTCCCGGGATGTTGTAGATGCCCCAATGGTGCCAGGTTCCCATCGGCGCGTCGGGATCTTCGCAAACCAGGGCGAAACTTTTTGTGCCCGGGGGTGCGCCCCGCCATGACATCGGCGGCGAAAGATCGGCTCCCTCGCAAGATTGTTGCTTGGGAATGCGTCCGCCATGAGTGAAGGCGGTGCTTTTCAATGTCATCGCCATTGCTCGACCATCCCCTTATTTGCGCCCTGGCCGACCACGTATGTTCTATCATGGATTGTATCAGGGAGGCAGAGGGTGGCCCGCAGCAAGAGCCTGAAAGACGGTATCGACGTCGAGCGCGAAAAGCTGCTGGCCGAAATTGCCGCGGATTATCGCGACACTGCGCGCTGGACCGGCAAAGCTGAAATGTCGGCGCCCGTGCGAAGGGCGTTCCTCAAAGTGCCGCGCGAGGCCTTCATTCCTCGGGAAACCGACGGCGCCGCCTATGCCAATCGGCCGCTGCCGATCGGCTTCGGACAGACGATTTCCCAGCCTTATATCGTCGCCATCATGACCGAGCTTTTGGAGCTGACGCCCGAATCGGTGGTTCTCGAAGTCGGCACCGGCTGCGGCTACCAGACCGCCATTTTGGCCGAGATCGCCAAGCAGGTTTACAGCCTCGACGTGATCGAGGAACTGGCCAAGCAAGCGGCGGCGCGGCTGCAGGCGATGGGGTACCGGAATGTCGAGATTAAGACCGGCGACGGCTTCTCCGGCTGGCCCGAGAAGGCCCCGTTTGACGCCATTATTGTGACGGCCGCCGCCGCCGAAATGCCGCCGCCCTTGCTCGAGCAATTAAAGCCGGGCGGAAGAATGGTCATCCCCATCGGCCAGCCCTTCGAGAGCCAGAATCTGACCTTGGTGACTAAGCCAAAATTGGGGGAAGAATCGGGGCGGGTGACCGAAAAAGCGGTCCTTCCCGTGGCCTTCGTGCCCCTGGTCCGGGAGCACGCCAAGGACTGAGGATTCTCACGGACTCTAGGGGGTTCCGGGGACTAACGGTCCTTGCATCCGGCGTCGGAAAACCCGATCTTTCGGGCATGGCGACACTCGCGGGGCCCAGGCTCACCGCCGTGCTTGGCCCCACCAATACCGGCAAGACCTATCTTGCGATCGAACGGATGCTTGGGCATTCGAGCGGGGTGATCGGATTCCCGCTGCGGCTCTTGGCGCGCGAAAATTACGACCGGGTGGTGCGCCTGGTGGGCGCTCGCAATGTGGCCCTGATCACCGGCGAAGAGAAAATCATCCCGCCCCATGCCCGGTATTTTCTCTGCACCGTCGAATCGATGCCTCTCGATCGCCACGTTGCCTTCCTTGCCATCGACGAAGTCCAGCTCGCCGCCGATCCCGACCGCGGCCACGTGTTCACCGATCGCTTGCTGCGCGCGCGCGGCTTTGAAGAAACCATGTTGCTCGGCAGCGATACGATCCGGCCGCTGATCCGGCGCTTGCTGCCGGACGCGGAATTTATCTCTAGGCCCCGGTTCTCGACGCTCTCTTATTCGGGACCGAAAAAAATCACCCGATTGGCGAAGCGCAGCGCCGTTATCGCCTTCTCGGCCGCCGATGTTTACGAGATCGCCGAACTGGTGCGGCGGCACCGCGGCGGGGCGGCGGTCGTGCTCGGTGCGCTCAGTCCCCGTGCCCGCAATGCCCAAGTCGAGATGTTTCAATCGGGCGAGGTCGATCACATCGTAGCGACGGACGCGATCGGCATGGGCCTCAACATGGATATCGACCATGTGGCCTTCGCCCGTCTCACCAAATTCGACGGACGCCGACCGCGAGCTCTGCTCCCGGTCGAGATCGCGCAGATCGCCGGGCGGGCGGGGCGCCATATGAGCGACGGTACCTTCGGCACCACGACCGAAATCGGCCCGATGGATCCCGTAACGGTGGCGGCGGTGGAAGAGCACCGCTTCGATCCGCTTTCCGCAATTTTCTGGCGCAATTCCGATCTCGATTTTTCGTCATTGCGCGGGCTTCTATCGAGCTTGGAGCGAGCGCCCGATAACGCCGTGCTGATGCGCGCACCCGCCGCCGTTGATCACCAGGCGCTTGCGGTTCTGGCTCGCGATGACGAGGTCTCGGCCCGCGCCGGCAATCGCGAGACGGTGCGCTTGCTCTGGGAGGTCTGCCAAATTCCCGACTACCGAAAGACGTTGAGCGAAGCGCATACCGGGCTTCTCAAGCGCATTTATCTGCATTTGACCGGCCCCACGCGGCTTCTGCCCGAAGCCTGGGTCGCCGGCAACATCGCGCGGCTCGATCGCAGCGACGGCGATATCGACACGCTCGCTTCGCGGATCGCCCATGTCCGCACCTGGACCTATATCGCTTATCGCGGCCAGTGGCTGGCGGATACGCAGAAATGGCAGGAGATGACCAGAGCCATCGAAGACAAACTTTCGGACGCGCTCCATCGCAGCCTGACCCAACGCTTCGTCGATCGGCGCGGCGCGCTTCTGATCGGGCGGATGAAGGACAATGGCGATCTTGCCGCCGTGGTCGACAATTCCGGCGCCGTCGTCGTGGAAGACGAAGCGGTCGGGCGCCTAGACGGCTTTCGCTTCATTCCGGATTCCGCGACCGCGCGCGAAGACGTCCGCGCCCTCGTCAACGCCGCCCGCATTGTATTGCGGACCGAGGTTGCGTCCCGCATCGCCGCATTTGAACGCGGTAGCGCTCACGAATTCTCGCTGCGTGCGGACGGCCGCATTGTCTGGCGAGGGTCGGCGGTGGGCCGGTTATGCCCGGGCAAAGGCGTGCTTGTGCCCAAACTCGAAGTCCTGGCGAGCGATTTGCTGGAGACCGCACAGCGCGAACGGATCAGGCAGAAGCTCGCGGCGTGGCTTGAAGGTTATATCGGGTCGCGGTTGCAGGCGCTCGTCCGTGCACAAGTTGCCAAACTCGGCGCGCATGCGCGCGGCCTCGTGTTCCAGCTCGGCGAATCGCTTGGCTCTCTCATTTCCACCTCGATGGCGCTTTCGGATGCCGAGCGGAAGGCCTTGCGAAGCCTCGGTCTTCACATCAGCGATGCCGGAATTTATTTTCCCGCGCTGTTGAAGCCGGCGGCAATTGAAGCGCGGGCCCAGCTCTGGGCCGCCTATCACGATGTGGCACCGCCGCCTTACCCGAAGGACGCGACGATGTCGCTCATTGCCGATTCGCACACCGATGAGAAATTTTACGCGGCCATCGGTTACCGAGTATTCCGCGAACATCGAGGGCCGGGGATCGCCATTCGCTTTGACGCAGTAGAGCGATTGCTGCGCGAGGCGCGCCGGCTCGCCGGTCAAGGGCCGTTTGTGGCGACACCCGCACTTTGTGCGCTGGCCAGCTGCAATCCGCCCGATCTCATCCCCGTGCTGACCGGTTTGGGTTTCATCGCCGCCGCCGACGGCGGGGTGGTGAATTTCCGGCTGCGTCCGCGACGCCAGCAGCCGCGCCAACAATGGCACAAGAACAAACAATCGCCTGCGAAGGCTTCGAAAAAGATCAGCGATTCGCCTTTCGCAAAGCTGCGTGATCTCGATCTTGGCACATGAACGCGAAATTCCGCTGAAGCCCGGAACCGAAGCGTCGCTGCGGCTCGACAAATGGCTGTGGTTCGCCCGCTTCTTCAAGAGCCGCACGCTGGCGTCCGATTTTTGCGCGAGCGGGAAAATCCGCATCAACGGCCGGATCATCGAGAAGGCGCATCATTCGGTAAAGCCCGGCGATGTGCTGACCTTCCCGCATTCGGATCATGTGCGGGTGATCAAGGTGACGGCGTTGGCGGCACGGCGCGGATCGGCGGCGGTGGCGCGCCTGCTCTATGAAGATCTGGCACCCCGGCCGGACCGGCCGGCCGCGAGGGTGCCATCGGTTGCGGCGCGAGATCACGGAGCGGGGCGCCCGACCAAGGCCGACCGAAGGGCCATTATCCGTCTCACCGGCAGGTCCTAACGAAAGGGTTCGGATGAGCGTGCCGAAGGGGGTAAGGCCCCACTCTAGGCGGGGTTGCAAGCAGCGCTTCCGCCGTGTTAGGCACAGCCCTCTTACCGAGCCAGGGCCGAGCCCAGGACCAAGCGAGGGACAGGCATGACCTACGTCGTTACCGAAGCATGCATCAAGTGCAAGTACATGGATTGCGTCGAGGTCTGTCCCGTCGACTGCTTCTATGAAGGCGAGAACATGCTGGTGATCCACCCCGACGAGTGCATCGATTGCGGGGTGTGCGAGCCGGAATGCCCGGCCGAAGCCATCATCCCGGATAGCGACCCCAATGCGGAAAAATGGGTCCCGATGAACCGGCAATATTCGGAGTCTTGGCCCAATATCACCCGCAAGGGTCCGGCCCCCGAGGATGCCGACAAGTGGAAGGGCGTTGCCGACAAATTCGAAAAGTTTTTCAGCGCTGAACCGGGAAAGCGCTAGGGGTCCCGATCTGGCTCTCCCGCCGGGTCTCCAAGACCCTGCGCCGGCCCGTTCCGATCTGGGACAGATTGCCGCAGTAAGGCCTCTGTCATAATTCGTGACTGCTCCTCCACCTAAAGATGGAGGCTTCTCACTTCACAGGCCGCAGCCGGTTCGTTAAGAACCGGTCTTACACGGCCTCCATGAGCAGAGACGGACAGTCCTGCCACCTTTAGTTCTAGAATACCCTGGTTTTTGATGTTGACCGCGGCGTTGATGTCGCGGTCGTGAAGGGTTCCGCAATCAGGACAAGTCCAATTGCGGATATCGAGGGTCAGATCGTTGATCGAACCGCAATCCGAGCAGGTTTTCGAAGATGGAAAGAAGCGGCCGATCTTGATTAGGCGTCCGCCCTTGTCCTTGAGCTTGTAATCGAGCTTGCTCAGAAGTCCGGACCAACCCAGATCCGAGATCGATCTGGATAGTTTACGGCTCTTGAGCATGCCCTTCACGTTTAGCGTCTCGGCGCAGACCGCTTGGTTCTCGTCGGCTAGATACCGGGACGTCTTATGCTGCCAGTCATTACGGGAGTTACGCACGCGTTCATGGGCTTTCGCCACTTGCAAGCGCGATTTGGCGATGTTGTTTCCAAAACAGTCCCGAAGCTTCTTATGTTCTGTTTTGGATCTGAGTTTCGCAGCCTCCAGCTTGCGCGACAGAGACTTTTGCTTGCGACGCAGGTTGCGTTGCGCACGGTTGAGAAAGCGCTGGTTCGGGATCTTGGAGCCGTCGCTGGAGGCGACGGCGGTAATTATCCCGAGATCGATGCCGATGACGCGGGTTATGCGCTTCAATTGTTTGGTCTCAGGCTTACCGTCATCGGTCAGGATCGAAGCGTAGTATTTGCCGGTCGATTCACGAGAGACGGTGACGGTTTTGACGATACCAACGAGCTCGCGGTGAACCTTGGCCTTGACCCAGCCTATTTTGGGCAGATAGATCAGCGAGTCTTTCAGTTTGACGCGCTGCGGATATTGAATCGATTGGCGGGATGAGTGCTTCTTCTTGAAGCGCGGGTAGCGGCTGCGCTTTTCGAAGAATTTGCTGAAGGCGGTATCGAGGTTGAGGATCGACTGCTGGAGGGCTTGCGAATCCGCTGCTTTCAGCCATGGATACTCATCCTGTTTCCAGGCCGGCAGCATGGCTTTGATCTTGTAGCAGGAAAGGTTCTCACGGCGCTGGTCCCAGGCTTCCTTTTTCAACGATAGCGCCAGGTTCCAGACAAAGCGGGCGCAGCCGAATTGAACAGACAGAGATTCCTTCTGGCTGGAATCCGGATAAAGACGGATCTTGGTCGCGCGGTTCATGGGAACAATACTAGAACATACTTCAAGTGCTTGCAATAGCTTGAGAATATCCGGTATTTATCGTAAATATGACCGATTGGCGGCACGACCCGGAATGGGTCAGATCACAACAACAGGTGCGCCTTATATCGCCGCCATCAATGGCGATGGTTTGCGGCGCTTTTGCTAAAATTGTGATATATATTGATCTTGCTTCGTTTTTTGACTTTCGAAGCAATTTTTGACATGGCTGCGTTCGGCCCATTCCGCCCGGTTGCTGAATGGCCGGCGTTTTATTGTACCCAAATGACATGACAGCAAAAAAATCGACACATATGGCTGAAAAGTCCGGCTTTTCCTCCGGCGACTTCGTTGTCTACCCGACCCACGGTGTGGGCCGGATCATCGGCATTGAGAAGCAGGAGATTTCGGGCCTTACGCTTCAGCTTTTCGTGATCCGCTTCGAAAAAGAGCGGATGACGCTCCGCGTTCCCATGGACAAGGCCAAGTCGTCCGGCTTGCGCCGCTTGTCGTCCAAAGATCGGATGGAAGCGGCGATGACGACCCTGCGCAGCCCCGCCAAGGTCAACCGCGCGATGTGGAGCCGGCGGGCCCAGGAATACGAAGCGAAGATCAATTCCGGCGATCCGGTTTCCATCGCCGAAGTGGTGCGCGATCTCTTCCGCAGCTCGGAACAGCCGGAGCAGTCTTATAGCGAACGGCAGATCTATCAATCCGCCCTGAGCCGGCTGGCGCGCGAGCTTGCTGCGGTCGAGAAGATTGATGACAAGGCCGCGGCCGACCGTCTAGAACAAGTCATCAAGGCCGCTTGATCCCACGTTAATCCCTGCGCCGCACCGTCTTCCCGGCCGGGGAGAGGGGACGAGCGCGTCGCATGGGGGCATCGCGCCAAATGTCTGACGACCAGATTTTTGCGACCCTGCGGCGGGCAGGGCGAATCTGGGCTATCGCCTCGATTCACGGTGAAGCGGAAAAACTTTCCGCCATTCATCGTCGTATCGGAGAGCGATTCCTCGACGGCGATCGACTTGTCTATCTCGGCAACATCATCGGCCGCGGCCCGGCCGTTCGCGCCACCGTCGATGAAATTCTCGATTTTCGCCGAGCCCTTCTAGCAAAACCCGGCATGTTCGCCTGCGACATCGCATTCCTGCGCGGCGCCCAGGAAGAAATGTGGCAGAAACTCCTGCAATTGCAGATGGCCACCAATCCCGCCGAAGTTCTCCGGTGGATGCTGGATCAGGGGATCGAACCAACTCTTACCGCTTATGGCGGCACGGCAAGATTGGGTCTCGAGGCGGCGCGCCAAGGGCCGCTCGGCATCACCCGCTGGACGAACGGATTACGCGCGGCAATGCGCCAGTCGCTCGGGCACGACGCGCTGTTCGCAGCACTCCGCCGCGCCGCTTTTACCGAATCCGGCGGCAGCACCCATGACGGTGCGTTGCTTTTCGTCAATGCGGGGATCGATCCAACCCGCCCCTTGTCGGCCCAAACCGACAGCTTCTGGTGGGGCATGGCCGGGTTCTCGAAACTCGCCGAACCCTATGCCGGTTTCCGCATGGTGGTGCGCGGTTTCGATCCGCAGCATCGCGGGATCTTCGCCAGCTCGGTGACAACCGGCATCGATGCCGGCTGCGGATTCGGCGGGTCGCTGGTCGCAGCTTGTTTCGATACCGAGGGGCGCATCGTCGAGGCCGCCGAAGCTTAGGGTTCAAGCACCTCGATCTGCTCGGGATGGGTGATTTCGATTTCGGGGCGGTGATAGAACGAAACCCAGCCCCGCACCCGCAGCCGTTTTCCTTCAAGCTCCGCAATATCGATTTTGGCGCGGCGGAACAGGGCTTGAGCGGAGGGATCGATCACCGCAGTGAAATCCTTTTTCCAATCGGCGCCGAAGTTCAAGAAGCCGCGGGAATGAACGACCGCAGCACTTTTGATCTGGCCTTCGACGAGTTGAAAGGTCCCAACCTCGTCAGCCATCTGTTCGGGCTTGCGCACGGCGTAGAACGGATCGGCCCAGATGCCGCGCTTCGCATCGCGCGCTTCGCGCTCGCGTTTGTAGAGATCGTCGGCAAACATTCGGTTATCGGCAAAGGTGTAAACGCGGGCCATGCCGCGCCCGATCATCTCACCTTGAATCCATAATCCGTCGTCGCGGTAAAGCTGCGCCAATAAGCGTCCGTGGCGGTCGATCTTTTGCCCGCCGAAGGTAAGCCGCAGCGTTTTATTTATCGCCAATTGGGAAAGGGCGGCTTTCGATTCGTCGGCCAAGGGCCAGGGTTTGACATTCGGACGGCCCAAGGCCAGCTTTGGCGCCTGAATGCCGGCCAGGCGGATTTGAATTTGGCTTCCCGGCTTGGCGATGTCGGGCGTTCCGCTTGCCGTTTCCGTCATCTCGATGACCAGCGTGTTGCCGTCGACGATCTCCCGGACGATGCCTTTGCCGCCGTCTTCCGGTGTCGCCTGCGGCGCGGCTGGCGTCGCAATGCCGGGGGCAAGCACCGCAAGCAGCAGGAAAAGCCCAACGGACTTCCCGGACACGTGTTTCCAAAATTGCGATGATCGAAGACCGCCCATCGCCGGCATTATAGCGGGCTTTTCGAGGCCGGCGGCGGCGCGTAAAGTTCCCTTCGCCATGACCGAGCTCTTTTCTGAAATAGAGCCCTATGATTTTGGCCGGCTCGACGTCGGCCACGGTCATGTTCTCTATTACGAACAGGCGGGAAATCCGGAAGGCGTCCCGGCGCTTTTTCTCCATGGCGGTCCCGGTGCGGGGGCGGTATCGGCGCATCGCCGCTTCTTCGATCCCAAATTTTATCGCATCGTTATTTTCGATCAGCGCGGGGCCGGGCGTTCGACGCCTCTCGGAAGCCTCGATCACAACACGACCGGCGACCTTGTCGCCGACATCGAACGGCTCCGCAGACATCTGAAGATCGATCGCTGGCTCGTCTTCGGCGGATCCTGGGGGAGCACGCTCGCCTTGGCCTATGGCGAGGCGCATCCCGATCGCTGTCTCGGCTTTGTCCTGCGGGGCATCTTTCTTTGCCGGACATCGGAGATCGATTGGTTTCTTTACGGCATGCGGCGATTCTTTCCCCAGGAATGGGAGAATTTCGCCGGTCATTTGCCGGAAAGCGAACGCGGCGATCTCCTGACCCAATATCATCGCCGGCTCATCAATCCCGATCCTGCCGTTCATATGCCGGCGGCCAGGGCCTGGAGCGTCTATGAAGGCGCATGTTCGACCCTTCTACCGAGCCCGGAAACGGTCGCGGCGTTCTCCGGCGACCGGATGGCCTTGGGCTTGGCACGGATCGAAGCCCATTATTTCGTCAACCGGATCTTCCTGCCCGAGAACGCGTTGCTCGACGGTGTCGCGCGGGTGCGGCACGTTCCTTGCGTCATCGTCCAGGGCCGCTACGACATGGTTTGCCCGCTCACCACCGCCGACGAGTTGGCCCTGGCCTGGCCGGCCGCCGAATATGTGGTCATCGCCAGAGCCGGCCATTCGGCCATGGAGCCCGGCATCCGAGCCGCCCTAATTTCCGCCACCGAGCGCTTCAAGAAGAAGCTGGGCTGAAGGGCTTCTGGAAGCCGGGATGTAAATTCGCACGCCTCGGCCATGTGCCTTGGCAGAATGAAGGCCTTTCTTCTAAGATACGGGGATGCGGGGGAGGGGGCAGGGATTGCGATCCATCGTCATGGCCGTTATTGCGGCCATGATCTGCTTCTCGGCCGCTTCGGCTCGCGCCGAAGACCCCGCCTATCTCACCGCCGGCGTCGGGGAATACGACATCTTCCACAATAATCAAGCCGGCGACTTCTTCATGGAGTACCGGGCGCAGCGAGTCTGG
>JBGOXX010000045.1:0-14632 GCA_041479345.1 Alphaproteobacteria bacterium | reverse complement strand
GCCGCCCGGGCGCAGCAGCTGCGGCGTTTCCTCGGAGAGATCGAGCACCGTGGATTCGACGCCGATCCGGCACGGCCCGCCGTCGAGAACGAGGGCGATTTTCGGCCCGAGCCCGGCTTCCACATGGGCCGCCGTGGTCGGGCTGACGGTCCCCGAAATATTAGCGCTGGGCGCTGCTAAGGGCCTCCCCGTTTCGGTGAGGAGCGCCAGTGCCGTCTCGTGGCCCGGCACCCGGACTGCAATCGTATCCAACCCAGCACAGGCGAGAAGCGAGACCGGGCAGTCTTTGCTCCGCGGCAGGACAAGCGTTAAGGCGCCCGGCCAGAAGCGCTTGGCCAAGCGCCGTGCCCGCTCGTCAAACCGCGCCGCCCGGGCGGCGGATTCGGTGTCGGAAAAATGAATGATCAGCGGATTGAAGCGCGGCCGGCCTTTCGCGGCGAAGATGGCGGCGACCGCTTCGCCGTTGGTCGCGTCGGCGCCGAGGCCGTAAACGGTTTCGGTCGGAAACGCGACCAGCTTGCCGTCGCGGATGAGGGTGGCGGCCTGGGCAATCATTTCTCGATTGGCGGGAACGATCATCGCCTGCCCGCTAGGAACTCGTGCGCCCGCGGGCGACGAATCCCGGATTGGCGAAATCCGGCTTGCCGTAGAGGAACGGTTTGCCGTCAAGGGTTTCCAGGGAACCGCCCGCCGCCAGCAGAACCGCGTGGCCGGCCGCCGTGTCCCATTCCATGGTTCTGCCGAAGCGCGGATAAAGATCCGCTTCGCCGCTGGCGACCAAACCGAATTTCAATGCACTTCCCGCTTCGCGCATTCCGGCGACCTTTTTGCCGGCCAGGAATTTGTCGAGAGCCTCCGGGTCGCCGTGGGAGCGGCTCGCCACCACGACCACGCCGTCCTGGGGCGGCAGCCGCGCCGCGATCGGTTCGAATTTCGCGGCGCTTTTCTTCCGGACCGCCGTGCCCGGGCCGCGTCCGGCAAAGCTGAGGTCGAGGGCCGGCGCATGAACCACGCCGAGAACTGGGATCGAATTTTCGACCAGCGCGATGTTGACGGTGAACTCGCCGTTGCGGTTCAGGAATTCCCGCGTCCCGTCCAGCGGATCGACCAGCCAGAAGCGCCCGCCGGTGATTTTGTCGGCGATCTGGGGCGCGCCGCCGCGGGCCATCGCTTCTTCGGCGATGACCGGAACGCCGGGAAGCAGCTTTCGCAAGACCGGTACGATGACGGCTTCCGCCGCTTCGTCGGCGTCGGTCACCGGCGAGCGGTCGGCCTTGGTGCGGGCGACCGTTCCCTTGGCGTAGTAGTCGAGGATCACGGCGCCGGCGCGAAGCGCGAGCTCGATCACCTCGCTCAACAGCGTCTCATTGATCGCGTTTGTCATGAAAATCTTTCCGCCCACCGCCCGCAGCAAATGGGCAGGAGATTAGCGCGGCGGGCGCCGGCCGGGATGGGAAATCGACACGGCGGCGAAACGGAAAACTTGCGTCGTGTCGGTCCAGTGATCGGGCGGCAAACCTGCCTTGCGCTTCAATTGGCGAACGAATTCGACGGGATCGGAAAGGCTTTCCCACACCGCTGGAAGAAATAGTCCGCGCTTGAAGCCGTCGGCGAAAATGAGCCCGTCGACGCCGGGGCGAATCGTCGCCAAGAGTTCCGCTTCGCTCGAACAGGGGATGGGAACCGGCGGTGTCAGCACCGAAATCGAAGGATCGGTCATCGCCCATTCTTCGCGGGTCAGCGGCTCGAAACGGCTGTCGCCGAACGCGGCGCGGAACGCATTGTCGGCGACGTCTTCGATCAGCGGCCGGAAGGCCTGGGGCGAGCCGACGCAGCCCCGAAGCGTCCGTCCGATCTTCAAGGTAATGAAACAGGCGCCGTTGTCGCGAAGCTCCGGAGGAAATTCCCGCGCCGCGACCGGCAAAGGCTGGCCGGTTTCGAGCCCGTGCGCCACCGAAGCTTCGGCCACGGCGAGCAAGGTTTCGCCGAAGCGCTCGCGGAGCGGCGAAGGAGCGGGCCGCAAGGAAGCGCTGGGCTCGAAGAACAAATAACTGCCATAGCCGACCACGCGGGCTTTGTCGCCGGCGGTGTCGCCGGAATTGCGGAGATCGACGGTGGCGCAGGTCATGCCTCGCCTTTGGGCCAAGGTCAGCAGCCCGATGATTGGAATCCGGCCGCAGGCCTGTTCGTGGCCGATGTCGGAGGGGCGAAGCCGCTCAATCGCTTGGCTTGTCGCCGCATCGATGCGCCGGGCCGCCTGGTAGTCGAGATAATGGGAAAGATCGGAGGAAATAATGATCAGGGTTTCCGGTCCGCCCCACAGCGTTTCGAGCACCTGAGCCACGTCTTCGGCGTTGGCCGAGCCGGCGACGATCGGCACGATGGCAAAATCGTCGAGGGCCGCTTGCAGGAACGGCAGATGCACTTCGAGACTGTGCTCCTCGGCATGGGCTTCGTCGGAAACCGTCACAAAGGGCAAGGCCCGAAGGGCGGCGACCGCCTTCTTATCCACGGGAACGCGGCCCAGGGGCGTATCGAAGGCATCGCAAGACGGAACCGCAAGCCCGCGCAAGGCGACCCGGTGAGCGGGGCCGATCAGAACGACGCGCTTGATCTGGCTTCGAAGCGGTGCCAGCCGGGCGTAGGCGGTGGCGGCGATCGGTCCCGAATAAACGTAGCCGGCATGGGGCACAATCATGGCTTTTGGCATGGCCTTTGGCGCATCGATGGCTTGGCCGGCGCTGATTGCCTGCGGCGCGTGGGCAGCGGGTGCGGTTTCCAGCAATCCGCGCACCGTCGCCGCGAGCGCTTTCGACTCGCCGGGATAGAAGTATCCTGCCACCGCTGCCGGCCGCACCAAGTTCACAACGCACTCCTGTGGTTCAGTTCGCCGCGACAATTCGGCATTGATTGCAAATCTGGCCCTGGAGCAGCGGCCTGTAAAGGGATTGAACTTACATTTTATGTGACTATTTGCATGCGAAGGCTTTTGCGCCGGAATTTTTACGGACGCAGCAGTTTTTAATTCATTGATTCTTTTAGTGGTTTGATCGACGCCGATGAGCCCCAACCACACCACCGCCAACCACAAGCACGACGACATCGGTTCCGGCCCGGAAGTGGTGCCGGGCCGTTTCTGGCACCGTCTCGATGACGGTCGGATCCAATGCGACATCTGTCCGCGCGCCTGCAAAATGCATGAGGGGCAGCGCGGGCTGTGCTTCGTCCGCGCTTGCAAGGACGGCCAGGTGGTCCTCACCACCTATGGCCGGTCCAGCGGCTTTTGCATCGACCCCGTCGAAAAGAAACCGCTCAATCATTTCCTGCCCGGAACGCCGATACTTTCGTTTGGCACCGCGGGCTGCAATCTCGCCTGCAAATTCTGCCAAAACTGGGACATCAGCAAATCGCGGGAGATGGATCGGTTGAACGATTGGGCCAGCCCGGAGGCGATTGCCCTCGCCGCCGAGCGCCTGAATTGCCGCTCCGTCGCCTTCACCTACAACGATCCGACGATCTTCCACGAATATGCGATCGACGTTGCGAATGCGTGCCGCGAGCGCGGGATCAAAACCGTGGCGGTGACCGCCGGCTTCGTCTGCCCCGAGCCGCGCGCCGAATTCTATCGCCACATGGACGCGGCGAATGTGGACCTGAAGGCCTTCACCGAAGATTTCTACCGCAAGATCTGCAGCGCCGAGCTCGGCGCCGTTCTCGACACGCTCGTCTATCTGAAGCGCGAAACCAAGACCTGGTTCGAAATCACCACCTTGCTCATTCCCGGCGAAAACGATTCCGATGCCGAGCTCGACGCCGAGACGAAATGGATCATGGATAATCTCGGCCCCGACGTGCCGCTCCATTTCTCCGCTTTCCATCCCGATTGGAAGATGCGCGACATCCCGGCGACGCCGTTCGAAACTTTGACGCGGGCCCGCGCTATCGCGATCAAGAACGGGCTGCGCTACGTTTACACCGGCAATGTCCATGATCCGGCGGGATCGAGCACCTATTGCCATCACTGCGGCGATCTGCTGATCGAGCGCGACTGGTACGAGCTTGGGCGATGGAATTTGGACGCCCAGGGTAAATGCAAATCCTGCGGCACGCCCTGTGCCGGCGTGTTCGAGCCTCGGCCCGGAACTTGGGGCCAGCGCCGCCAACCGGTGCGTTTGGCGGATTTCGCCGCGGCGTGACGCCGCTTTGATTCGTTTCTCCGCGGCCTAACGCCGCTGGGGGCGGATTTCGCCGCCGCACAATCGAATTTTCAGAGTGTCATTCTTACGCGACGTGATCGAGGTCGAGGGCCTGGCGCAGCTTGCGCGCCAGCTCGGCGCGGCGGAACGGCTTCTGCAGCATGATTTCGCCGGGATCGATCTGTCCATGCCGGATCACGGCTTTTTCCGTATAGCCGGACATGAAGACAACCGGGAGATCGGGGCTGATCTTCCGCGCCTCGGCCGCCAACGCGTTGCCACCCATCCCGCCCGGTAGCACGACATCCGACAACAGCAAGTTCACATGGGAGTTTTCGGTCAACAGGTCGAGGGCGGTCTTGCCGTTGCCGGCTTCGAGAACCTTGTAGCCAAGATCGCCGAGCAGGGTGACGGCGAGCGAGCGGACATCCGGATCGTCCTCGACGACGAGAATCGTCTCGCCGCGGGCGAAATAATTTGGTTGAGCCGATTCATTCGGCCGCGCGGCCGTTGTGGAATGCCGGACCCGCGGGAAATAAAGCCGCACGGTGGTTCCCTTGCCGGGCTCGCTGTAAATCGTCACGTGCCCGCCGGATTGCTTGACGAAACCGTAGACCATGGAAAGGCCGAGGCCCGTGCCTTTGCCGACTTCCTTCGTCGTGTAGAACGGCTCGAAGACGTGCTTCAGAATTTCCGGCGGCATGCCGACCCCGGTGTCGCTGATGGAGATCACGACATAATGCCCGGGCAGAACATCGGCCTGGGCTGCGGCGTAGTCGTCGTCGAGCCGGGCGTTGGAAATTTCAATCGTCAGCTTGCCGCCGTTCGGCATCGCATCCCGCGCATTGATCGCAAGATTGAGGATCGCGTTCTCAAGTTGGCCCGGATCGGCGTCGCACGCCCAAAGGCCCATGCCGCAGATCATTTCGATCGAAACGCCGGCGCCGAGGGTCCGGCGCAGCAGCTCGGTCATGCGGGTGACGGTCTCTCTCAGATTGATGGTTTGCGGCTGTAGCGCCTGCTTGCGCGAGAAGGCCAGCAATCGTTCGGTCAGCAACGCGCCGCGCTCCGCGGCGTTCACCGCCGGGCGGACCAGCGCGCGGGTCGCCGGATCGGCGGAGACGCGCTCTTCGATCACTTCCAGATTGCCGAGGATGACCGCGAGCAGATTGTTGAAATCATGGGCGATGCCGCCGGTCAGTTGGCCGACCACTTCCATTTTCTGCGATTGGCGGAGCTGCGCCTCCATGGTGGCGCGCTCGGTGACGTCGCGGGCGTTGACGACGATGGCGCACACGGCGGGGTCGTCGAGAAGATTCCGCAAGATGGCGTCCAAGACGTGCCAGGAACCGTCGCTATGGCGGAATCGAAGCTCAACCTGCTCGACCCGGTTCGCGCTTTCCAAAGTGCGCTTCGACACCTCGGCCATCAGCGCACGGTCTTCGGGGTGCACGAAATCGAACACGTTCTTGCCGGGCAGGTAGGCTGGCGCGTATCCCATGATGCGCTCGACCGAAGGGCTGGCAAAGTGGATCGTGCTGTCGGTCGCCAATAGAATGATCATGTCGAGCGCGTTCTCGATGAGAGCCCGGAAGTGCTGTTCGCTCTTACTGATCTTGTCGGCTGTCTGCCGCCGCTCGGTGATGTCTTGAATGGTCCCGCGCATACGCAGAGGCAAGCCGTTCTCGTCGAGAATCATGCCGCCTTGGCCGTGAATGACGCGGATGCAGCCATCGGGGCGCACGATCCGGTATTCGGCGTCGTAACATTGCTGTCCGCCTTGCGCGGTATCGACCGTGCTGCGAATCATGGCGCGATCATCGGGATGCACGCCGTTCAGAAATGCAAAATAAGACGGCTCGATCGCGCCCGGTTCGTGGCCGTAAATCCGATAATGCTCGTCGGACCACCAGATATCCCCGCTGCGGACGTTCCATTCCCAGCTTCCGATATGCGCCACGCGCTGCGCTTCGGCGAGCGCAAGCCGAGTCTCTTGGATCTTGTCTTGCTCGCGGCGCAATGATTTGAAAAACGGACCGATCAAAGCCATCGAGGTGGCCATCAGGCTCGATATTCCGAGCGCGACGAGTTCGCCGTCGAGATCGAACATCTTTTGTTCGCCCAAGATCAAAATGTCGTAGGCCGTCAACATGCGCCGCACGCCCATCAGCACCATGGCGATGGCGACGATGGTCCAAGCCAAGGCGAGATGCTTGCCGGTGATGCGAATCAGGCGAACCGCCAAGATCGCAGCGACGACTTGAAGCGTCAGAGAAAGTCCAAATACGATGAGCGGCGCAATCGGCATCGATGGCCTTGGCGGACAACGGGGGCGGACAACGGGTTTGACAATGCGGGGTCATGCCATCGTAGGCCGCCGCACGTTAAAATTGGTTTATCGATCACGCGCGATTTCCGCGCGCCTTATCCCTATCCATTGGCCCCTATCCATTGGGGTAATGTCCGCCGTCATGCGCGATTCGCTGCGGTTTCCTGCGATATCTAAAATTGTTCCTATTAACAGTGCCTTAGCCAAGGCTACGGCATAATGGCTCAGCATCGGCGAAAGCGGCAAAGCCGCAGGTTGTCCGATCGGCGCTTAAGGATCTGCGCCAAAGATCTGCGAGAGGCGCCGGCCGAGAATCGGGGAGCGCGTGACATGCAAAAAACGGAAGAAGAAAATTTCGTGGATGGAATGCCGGGCAGTTGGGGCACCGGCTTGTTGTGGCCGGTTCTTCGTTACGCCGCGGCTTTGGCGGTGATCCTGGGGATCGCGCATTGGTTCTTGAATGCGGGCAACGGCGCGCCGGTTCCGCTATCGCAACCGGTCGGCGCGATAACGCCCCAAGACGCGCCCCAAGACGCGCCTAAAACCGGCGCCAATACGGTCGAAGAATACACCAGCGGATCGCGCACGCTGCACGCCGACCGCCTCGGCCACTATTTTATGGATGCCGACGTGAACGGCCGGAGAGTGGAATTTCTGGTCGATACCGGCGCCAGCCTGTTGACGCTGTCGCGGAACGACGCGCAAAAGCTCGGGCTCAATCCGCAGGCTTTGACCTACAGCGAACAATTTCAAACCGCGAACGGCGTTGCCTATGGCGCGCCGGTGCGTTTGCGTGAATTCCGGCTCGGCTCATTCAGCCTGCACGACGTACAGGCGACGGTGATGCAGCAATCGATGCCGATCTCGCTGCTTGGCGTGAGCGTGCTGTCGCGATTCGCCGGCCACGACGTCGAAGGCGACAAAATGACTCTTCGCTGGTAACGCCATCTTGCGCTGCGGGCTCGCGCAGCATCGACGAACGGGAATATCGTTCAATAAAAGGCCCCGCCAATGGCAGGGCTTTATTTATCGAAATATGTCCGTCGGGATTTTTATTCGCAGGGCGTCGTCGCCGGGCTGCAGCCATGGGGAATATTCGCTCCGCTCGCTGCGCCGCCGGTTCCCATCATTTTCTTCATCGGCCCCGCGCCGGGCTTCATCGCGCCGCCCATCGTTTTTGCGCCCTTATGCATGGGCATTTTCGCAGCGCCCGGCATCATGCCGGTGCCTTGCATGCACTTGTCGTCGGATTTTGACGTGCACGCCGGATACTGTTGCGCCGCCGCCAATCCGGCGCTTGCCGCGATCAGCACCGCGGCGCCAATCATACCCGTCAGAAATTTTCTCATCTTTGTTTCCATGGGGACCTCCAAAATGAATACTGGTTGCGGCCCGAAATCGACGAAGTCTGATTCCGTTGACCGATTAAAGAAGAATTTGTTGGGCCGGCCAAAGATATCGACAGAAAAATGGGCTGCCCATCGCCAAGCATAGGCCTGTGGCAACACGGTGCCAAGGCCGCGCCATCGAGATGGGGCGCGATGCCGCAGATGTGCTTCTCACAGCCCCAGAATCGCCAGAGCCAATCCAAAAGATCCTCGCCATTTCCATCGACAGAATTGCATGGGGAAATGCGGGCCCCGCGCAAAGGCGGAGCCCGCGAAAGATGACTGGGAAAGAATTATTTGCAGGGCGTGGTCGCGGGGCTGCACCCGTGGGTCATGTCGCCGCCGTTGATATCCGCCGCGTGGCCGGACACGCCCCTTACCTGGCTCGTTGATTTCGAGTTGTTCTCGGCCGCCAAGGCCAATCCGGGAATGGCGCCGAGCAATAGGGCGGCGCAGACAATGCGTGCAATAATTTTGGTCATCGAGGGACTCCTTATTTGTTGCGTTTCCATTCCCCCCGTAGGTGACGACCCTCGAATCCGTTCCACCCCCGTGATTTACACCTAGTCCAGAGCGTCAAAACATCCAACGAAAAAGCCGTAAAGAAATATGAAATCTTATTCATCCGCCGGACAGGTTGTCGGCGCGGCGGGCGGACACAGGGTGCGGCGTCATTGCCGTAGGCCGCTGTCGGTCAAATGGTGGGCGCTGTAGGGATTGAACCTACGACCCCTGCCGTGTGAAAGCAGTGCTCTCCCGCTGAGCTAAGCGCCCGGAACCCATGAATCCGGCTGAAGGGTGAGGCAACCCGTATAAGACCGGCGCCGTTGCGATGTCAAGGAAGGGGGCGGTCGCCGGCGATTAAGCCAAGGATTATAAGAGGTCGCCAAAGAGGAGAACGCGCGATGCTCTATGAACTCTATTACTGGCCGACCATCCAGGGCCGAGGCGAATTCGTGCGCCTGGCGCTCGAAGAGGCGGGTGCGCGCTACGTCGATGTCGCTCGGGAACCGGCGAAGAAGGGCGGCGAGGGCGCGATGATGCGGCTTCTCGATGGGAACCGAATCGAGCGTCCGCCCTTCGCGCCGCCGTTCCTGAAAGCGGGAAAGCTCATTATCGCGCAGACTGCCAACATCCTGATGTTCCTGGGCTCTCGTCATGGTCTTGCACCCGCCGGCGAGGCCGGGCGGCTTTGGGCGAATCAGCTTCAATTGACGATCGCCGATCTGGTGCAGGAGGTTCACGATACCCACCATCCGATCTCCGGGAATCTCTATTACGAAGATCAGCGGCCAGAGGCCAAACGCCGCGCCGCCGATTTTTTGAAATCCCGGGCGACGAAATTTCTCGGCTATTTTGAAAATGTGCTGGCCAACAATTCTTCGGCCAAGAGCAATCCTTCGGCCAAGGGCTTTCTCATCGGCGGCAAGCTCACTTATCCCGACCTATCGCTGTTCCAGATCGTCGCGGGCCTGCGTTACGCCTTCCCGCGCGCGATGGCGCGGATTGAAAGGAAGCATCCGCGGATCGTCGCACTCCATGCAAAAGTCGCGGCGCGTCCGCGCATCGCCGCCTATCTCGCCTCGGATCGCCGGATTCCCTTCAGCGAGGAAGGCATCTTCCGGCATTACGAAGAGTTGGATGGGTGAGGCTGGTTGCGCGCGGCTCAGCAGCCCTCGGTATGGGGCGATCAGACTGCCTTGCCGTCCAGGCTTTTCAGCGCATCGAACAATTGATCGAAGCGATCGATGGTCGCGTCGGCGCCCAATGACTCAGGACTGCTCTTTGAATACCCGAACGTGACGATCACCACCGGAACCGACAAGGCGCGGGCCACCATCACGTCGTTGATTCCATCGCCGACCATCACCGCTTCCTGCGGTCCGGCGCCGAGGAGATCGAGGGTCGCTGTGAGATGCCGGCCATCGGGCTTTCGCGCCGGTGCATCGCCGCCGACCAGGGCGCCGATATAAGGTGCCATGCCGAAGGCCTCGATGATGGCGCGGGCCGGGCGGTCGGGCTTATTGGTGCAAATCCCGAGGCGAAAGCCGGTTTGATAGAGGCTGCGCAGGGTCTCGATCACGCCGGGATAGGGAACCGTCTCCCGGGTCGCGCGCTCTTCATAGGCGGCACGGTATTTGCCGACATGGCGGGAGAGCTCCGACTCGGCCAAGGGAGCGCCATCGACCGCGCCAAAGGCCCGCGAAACCAGGGCATGCGTGCCGTCGCCCACCATCTGACGGACCTCGGTCAAAGACAGATTGCGGCGGCCGCTTTCGCCCAGCACCGAATTGATGGCGGCGGCGATGTCCGGCGCGCTGTCGATGAGGGTGCCGTCGAGGTCGAATACGATGGCAGGGCGGTTCATGGGGCAGAGCCATTCATGGGGGCAGGGCGATTGGGACGGGTCACCGGAATGGCGCTGAATCTAGGCCGATTCATTGATCGAATCGGGGGGTGAAACCTTCGGAAACAATTCGTGACTTAATAAAGTATAAAATTGTGGTCTGGAATCATGGGCTATGGCAAGAACCGGGGCCGCGCCAAGGACTTATAGGCCGCACCGATGGTGCGCAAGGCGCAAATTGCCGCGCGGAATGACGACAATCGGCTGTCCGGCAGCTGTCCGGTAAATAGGAACGCGGGGATCTAACGAAGTGTCGAATGACCGTCAAACTGCCGCCGTGGTCCTTGCGGCCGGCAAGGGTACGCGAATGAAGTCGGAGCGCCCGAAGGTGCTTCATGCCATCGCCGGCCGGCCGATGATCGGCCACGTTTTGACGACGCTCTTCGGATTGAAGCCGGCGCGGGTCGTGATCGTGGTGGCGCCGGGCATGGACGCGGTGGCCAAGGCGGTCGCACCCGTCGATTGCGTCGTTCAGCGGCAAGCTCTCGGCACCGGCGATGCGGTGAAGGCGGCGCGCCAAGCCCTTAGCGGATTCACCGGCGACGTTCTGATTGTCTATGCCGATACGCCGCTGGTGACCGGCCAGACGCTCAGGAATTTGATGGCCGCTCGGGCCAAGCCGCCTTACCCGTCGATCGTCGTGCTCGGCATGCGGCTTCAAAACGGCGGCGCTTACGGCCGGCTGATCATGGATCCAAAAGGCAATCTCGATCGCATCGTCGAGGCCAAGGACGCCAGCGAAGCCGAGCGCAAGATCGGTCTGGTCAATTCCGGGTTCATGCTGGTGGATGGCGCCATTCTGTTTCAGCTTCTCGACCAACTCTCCAACGACAATGCCAAACACGAATATTATTTGACCGATATCGTGAAACTCGCCCGCGCCCGCGGACTCACCTGCGCTGCGGTGGAAGCCAGGGCGGCGGAGCTGATGGGCGTCAATTCCCGCGCCGAACTCGCCTTGGCCGAATCGGTCATGCAAAACCGGCTGCGCGCGGCAGCACTCGAAGCCGGCGCTTCCTTGATCGGCGCCGAGACGATCTATTTTTCGGCGGATACCAGGCTCAGCCCCGATGTGACGATCGGACCCTATGTCGTGTTCGGCCCGGGAGTCTCGATTGGCGAAGGCGCTGAAATTCGTCCCTTTTGCCATATCGAGCGGGCGAAGATCGGCAAACGGGCCATCATCGGGCCGTTTGCCCGCCTTCGTCCGGGTGCCGATATTGGCGAAGACGCCCATGTCGGCAATTTCGTCGAGATCAAGAATGCGTCACTCGCCCCCGGCGCCAAGGCCAATCATTTGAGCTATATCGGCGACGCCAAGATCGGCGCAAAGGCCAATGTGGGGGCTGGCACCATCACCTGCAATTACGACGGCTTCGAAAAAGCGATCACCGAAATCGGCGAGGGCGCTTTCATCGGTTCGAATACCGCTTTGGTGGCGCCCGTTCGCGTCGGCGCGCGGGCGATCATCGGTGCCGGCAGCGTCATCACCGAAGACGTCCCTGCCGATGCGCTGGCCATCGGGCGCGGCGCGCAAACGACGATCAAAGGCGGCGCCGCGCGCTATCGCGACCGCAAAACGGGCAAGGCATCGGGTGGGAAAACCGCGAAGGCTGCAAAGACAAATCAAAAATCGCTGCCGGCGAAACGCGCGAAGAAACCCGCCGCCAAATCGACCAAATCGAAACGCAAGGTCCGGCGTTAGGCCATGTGCGGCATCATCGGCATCGTCGGCAAAAACGAAGTCGCACCCTTGCTCATCGAAGGGCTGCGGCGGCTCGAATATCGCGGCTACGATTCGGCGGGGATCGCGACGCTGGTCAATGGCCGCATCGAGCGGCGGCGCGCCCAAGGCAAGCTCGCCAATCTGGAAGCGCGGCTGATCGAAGAGCCGGTTCCCGGCACCATCGGCATCGGCCACACCCGCTGGGCGACCCATGGCGCGCCGAATGAGCGCAATGCCCACCCGCACGCGACGGACAAGGTCGCGGTTGTGCATAACGGCATCATCGAGAATTTTCAGGAGCTGCGGAGCGAACTCGAAGCCAAGGGCGCCCAATTCGTCACCGAAACCGATTCCGAAGTCATCGCCCACCTGGTGACTCAATATATCAAAGAGGGCATGGCGCCCGAAGAAGCGACCGGTGTTGCGCTGAAGCGCCTCGAAGGCGCGTTCGCGCTCGGGCTCATTTTCGCCGGCCAGCCCTCGATGATGATCGGCGCGCGGCACGGCTGCCCGCTCGCCATCGGCTTTGGCGACGGCGAGATGTATCTGGGTTCGGATGCGCTGGCGCTGGCGCCCCTCACGCAAAAGATTTGCTATCTCGAAGAAGGCGACTGGGCGGTTCTGTCCGTCAAGGGCGCCAAGATCCGCGACATCAAAGACCGCGAGGTTTCCCGCGAGATCAAGCTCACGGCCGCCTCGGGGGCTGCGGTCGGCAAAGGCAATTTCCGCCATTTCATGCTGAAGGAAATCTACGAGCAGCCCGCCGTCATTGGCGATACGCTGAGCACCTTCCTCAATCCCCTGACCCGCACCATCCAACTGCCCGAGTTGCCGTTCGAATGGAAAGCGGTTCCGAAGCTCACGATTGTCGCTTGCGGCACGTCGTCTTACGCCGCGCTGGTCGCGAAATACTGGTTCGAGAAAATCGCCAAGCTGCCGGTCGAAGTCGATATCGCTTCGGAATTCCGCTACCGCGAGGCGCAAATGCCCGCAGGCGGCGTGGCGCTCTTCGTTTCGCAATCCGGCGAAACCGCGGATACCCTGGCCGCCCTCCGTTATGCGAAATCGCAAGGCCAGAAAATCATCGCCCTGGTCAATGTCTCCCACAGCACCATGGCGCGGGAAGCGGATACGGTTCTGACCACCAATGCCGGTCCGGAGATCGGCGTTGCCTCGACCAAGGCGTTCACGACCCAATTGACCGTGCTCGCCTGTCTTGCCATCGGTGCGGCGCGGGCGCGCGGCGCCATCACCCATGAGCGCGAAGCCGCACTCTCGGCGGCGCTGATGGAAGTCCCCGCACGGGCGGCCGAAGTTCTCAATCACGACGAGCGCCTGCGGGAAATCGCGAAAGACACGGTGGCGGGAGCCCGCGACGTTCTTTATCTCGGCCGCGGCACCGGCTATCCGATCGCCCTCGAAGGCGCGTTGAAGCTCAAGGAAATTTCCTACATCCACGCCGAAGGCTATGCCGCCGGCGAAATGAAACACGGACCGATTGCGCTGATTGACGAGGGCGTTCCCGTCATTGTCATCGCGCCGTCGGACGAGCTGTTCGAAAAAACCGCTTCCAACATGCAGGAAGTCTTGGCGCGCGGCGGCAAGGTGATTTTCTTCAGCGACAAGGCCGGAATCAAAAAGCTCGGCAAGGCCGCCTCGGCCAGCGTCGAGCTTCCCGCCGTCGATCCTTTTGTGGCGCCGATTCTCTATGCGATCCCGGTGCAGCTTCTCGCCTATCACACGGCGTGCGCCAAAGGCACCGACGTCGATCAGCCGCGCAACCTCGCCAAATCCGTCACCGTCGAATAATGGTTCGCGCCACGTCTGGAGCGCGTGTTTGTTTGCAAAAAAGTTTCATCCTTAAGAAAAAAGTATCATCCCAACTCCGCCTAGGATTCTGGAAGAAAGTCTCATCCTTAAACCTGCCTTAACGCTTCATCGCTAGTGCTCTGGACTGAATGGCTATTTCGTCCAGCCGCAAGGACCTAGCAGATGGCCCGACGCCGCTACTCGTTTGATGAGAAGAAGATTGCCCGCTTCGTAAAGGAAGGGCGGGGTCAGCTTTGAAATCACATCGCCTGGAAGATCGCCTTCAAGTGTGAGTCATATTTGACCGCGTGCTCAATAAACCACTGTTGTAATTCCATACAGAGAGAGGATGCGGTATCGGCAGTATTAGGACTCGCTGCACGCGTTATGGTTTGCAATCGGCTTAGGGTTTGCTTGTGCTCAGCAATATGCTCCTTAATGGCGTTATCGGTCATTGCCTTGACCTCATCAGGCATCAGCCGCTTCGCATCATTGTAGATTTCATCAGGCATCAGCCGCTTCGCATCATTGTAGATTTCGAGCATGACCGCGTTTTCATGCTTAAAATGCTTCTCCGTCTCCCTTACCAGCGCTTCCAATAGGGAATGCAGGAATTGGGCGGGGTGTCCTGCTCTGTACGCGCCGCAAATGTCGTTAACTGAGCTGGTCCTGGGAAATCGGACAGGGTGTTAAGGTGTATTCCCCCGGGTAACGGAGGGATACGAGATGACGACGCGGAGACGGTTTACGGGCGAGTTCAAGGCACGCGTGGCGCTG
>JBGOXX010000044.1:0-14761 GCA_041479345.1 Alphaproteobacteria bacterium | reverse complement strand
GCCCATGCGGAATGCGCGGCACCCTTCGCCATCGACAATCTGCTGCGCGATCTGGCCGACGACGCTTTGATCGGGCTTGACCGTGTGATGTTGGCCGATGATGCCAAGCGCGGCGTTCCATTCGGCCAGGAAGGAATTTACTACGCGGCGCGCCGGTTGCTGCTGCGCGCCGGCATGGCCGGAACCGATATCAGCTTCGACGAAGCGGTGGCGCAGGTCCGTGGTACCTATCTTGGCGACCAGCGCATCTCCGACGCTTTCGAATCGGCCATTTCCGCCTTTGGCGCGGTGTCGGACGGCGGGGTGGAGGCTTTCCGTGAGAAGCTCGCCGTGTTGATCGATCTGGCGCAGGATTTGGCTACCAAGCCCTATGAAGCGCCGGCCTTCAATGCCGCAGGTCTGGGCGATTCGAGCGGCACGGTACTGGATATGCTGCGCTCTCAGGGTGCGGCGGAATAAGGGCCGGTCATGACCTTCGATCCAACCGCCGGCCGAATTGATTGGGCCAAGCAGCAAGCGGAAGCGCTTGAAAAGCGCTATGGCAACCTGGAAGGTCTCGATTTGCTCCGCGCCATGATTACGAAGGAGTTTTCGGGGCGGATTTGTGTCACTTCGTCGTTTGGGGCCGAGGCGGCGGTCCTTTTGGACCTCGTTGCCCGGGTCGATCCTTCGATCCCCGTCTTAGTACTCGACACGGGCAAGCTCTTCCCCGAAACTTATGCTTATATTGAACAGCTCTCCAACCATTTGGGCTTAACCGATGTGCGCCTGCACCGGCCGAGCGACGAAGACGTGATGGCGAAAGATCCCGACGGAAACCTGTACCGGACCGATCCCGATGCGTGCTGCGACATGCGCAAGGCGCAGCCGCTGGCTTCGGCGCTGCGCGCTTTCGATGCCTGGATCACCGGCCGAAAGCGATTCCACGGCGCCGAGCGTTCGAAGCTTCATATCATCGAGGCTCAGGACGGCCGGATCAAAATCAATCCACTGGCCACCTGGGAACAAGGCTGGATCGACGACAGCTTCGAGGAACGAGGGCTGCCGCGTCATCCGCTGGTGGCCGAAGGCTATCTATCGATCGGGTGCACCACCTGCACCGCGCCCGTAGCACCGGGAGAGAACATTCGCGCGGGACGCTGGCGCGGATCGGACAAGACGGAATGCGGCATTCATTGCGCTGGGCGCACCGCCTTATGAACCAACTTGACGCGCTCGAAAGCCAAAGCATTTACATTCTGCGCGAGGCTTTCCGGACTTTCGACAAATTGGGAATGTTGTGGTCCATCGGCAAGGACAGCAACGCGATGCTGTGGCTGGTGCGCAAGGCGTTCTTCGGCTACGTCCCATTTCCGGTCATCCATATCGATACGTCGTACAAGATGCCCGAGATGATCGAATTCCGCGACCGCTGCGCCAAGGAATGGGGCCTCAATCTCATCATCGGCCAAAACGCGGAAGCGCTGGCGGCCGGCATGAATCATACCAAGGGCCGAGTCGTGTGCTGCACGGCGCTGAAGACCGAAGGCTTGAAAGCCACCATCGAGGCGCACGGATTCACCGGCGTGATTGCCGGGATTCGGCGCGATGAAGAGGGAACGCGGGCCAAAGAGCGGGTGTTTTCCCCGCGCAATCAGAACGCGGAATGGGACGTCAAGGATCAGCCGCCGGAATTCTGGGATCAATTCAAAACCGATTTCGCGCCGGGCACCCATGTTCGTATTCATCCGCTCCTGCATTGGACGGAACTCGACATCTGGCGCTATGTCCGCCGCGAAAATATTCCGGTGGTCGATCTGTATTTTTCGAAGAACGGCAAGCGCTATCGTTCGCTCGGCTGCGCGCCGTGCACGGCCCCCATCGTGAGCGAGGCCTCGACCGTCGACGAGATCATCGCCGAGCTGGAGACGACGAAAGTTTCCGAGCGCGCGGGCCGCGCCCAGGACCAAGAAGCCGAGGACGCCTTCGAGCGTTTGCGCGCCGAAGGCTATATGTAGGGATCCCCATCCTATGACCGTGCAAGACGCGAGTGTGCAGCCGCTCCGGATCGTGATCGTCGGCCATGTGGACCATGGCAAGTCGACTCTGGTCGGCCGCCTCATTCACGATACGGGTTCATTGCCTGAGGGCAAGTTCGAGGCGATCACCGCGATGTGCCAGCGCCGCGGCATGCCCTTCGAATGGGCGTTTCTGATGGACGCGCTCAAATCCGAGCGCGACCAGGGCATCACCATCGACACCGCGCAGATCTGGTTCTCGACGGACAAACGTAAATACGTGCTGATCGACGCGCCGGGCCACAAGGAATTTCTGAAGAACATGGTCTCGGGCGCTGCCAGTGCCGATGCCGCGCTCTTGGTGATCGATGCTCTGGAAGGTGTCCGCGAGCAGTCGCGCCGGCACGGCTATCTCTTGCATTTGCTCGGCGTCTCCCAGGTGGCGGTCGCCATCAACAAGATGGACCTGGTTCAATATTCGAAGCAGCGCTTCGAGGAAGTGGAACGCGAGATCCGCGCCTATCTCGCCGAAATCGGCGTCACCCCGACGAGCGTGATCCCGATTTCGGGGCGGGAGGGCGATCAGATCGTCAGTCCCTCGTCGAACATGCCGTGGTATCGCGGGCCATCGGTGGTCGAGGCCCTCGACCGATTCGAGCCGCCGGTGCCGCCCACCGATTTGCCGCTGCGTCTCCCGGTTCAGGACGTCTATAAATTCGACGAGCGCCGCATCATCGCCGGACGAATCGAGAGCGGGCGGCTCAAACTCGGCGATACGCTTCTGTTCTCGCCGTCCAATAAGACGGCCAAAGTCGTCAGTATCGAAAGCTGGAATGTGCCGGCGCCCGCAGTTGCGGCTTCGGCCGGGCAATCGGTCGGCGTTACCTTGGACGAGCAGATTTTCGTCGAGCGCGGCGAAGTGGCGAGCCACATCGACAGCCCGCCGATCGAAACCAATGTGTTCCGGGCCCGACTCTTCTGGCTCGGCAAGAAGCCGCTCAAAGTCGGGTCGCGTTATATCCTGAAGGCGGCAACCGCCCGGCATATCGTCGAGGTTCAGGAAATCGAGCGGGTCGTCGACACCACGGATCTATCGTCGGGCGAATCCGAAAACGTCGCCCGCAATGCGGTCGCCGAGGTCGTGCTGCGCTCGCGTTCGATGCTGGCGCTCGACGAGTTCCACATTTCCCCGCGCACCGGGCGCTTCGTGCTGATCGAGGATTACGACATCGTCGGCGGCGGCATCATCAGCATGGAAGGTTACGCCGATCAGCGCCAAAGCATGACGGTCAAGTCGACGAATATCTTCAACGTCGAGCATCGGATCAACACGCCGGCGCGCTGGCGCGCCAACGGGCATAAGAGCGGCGTTATCTGGATGACGGGGTTGTCGGGCTCGGGCAAGACGACCTTGAGCCTTGAATTGGAACGCCAGCTTTTCCTGAAGGGCTATCAGGTCTACGTGATCGATGGCGACAATATCCGTCACGGCCTTTCCGCCGATCTCGCTTTTTCGCCGGAAGACCGCACCGAGAATATTCGCCGGGTCGGCGAGGTGGCTGCCCTCTTTGCGGATGCGGGTTTCATCGTGATCACCGCCTTCATTTCGCCTTACCGGTCGGACCGGGACCGGGCGCGCGGTGTCCGCCCAGACATGTTCCACGAAATTTACGTCAAGGCCGATCTCGAAACTTGCGAGCAGCGCGATCCCAAGGGTCTTTACAAGAAAGCGCGCCGCGGCGAGATCGAGGTCTTCACCGGCATTACCGCACCCTATGAGGCACCGGAAAAGCCGGAACTCGTCGTCGATACGACCAAATGCGATATTGCCGAATCGGTCGGGACCCTGTTGGATTATGTCGAAACCAATTTCGGCAATGTCGATTCGAGACTCGATTCGGAAAAACTCGACACCCTCGGCTCACGCACCCGCAGCGCTTCGGCAAAATAGGAAGCCGCCCGGCCGCGCGGGCGGAACGATGCGGCCGCCAATTCGCGGACGCGATTTGATTCAAGGATTGCCATGAGTGACCCACACCTCGCGCACAGCCTGACATTCGCGGATCTTTACCGGCGCGAGGGATTGGCCAAGATCGACGCCCTGTTCGTCGACCATGTGCGCGGCGGCGACGCAGCACTCGCCGAGCGGCTGGTTGCGGCGCGCGCCTCTGCTGGATCCGTCGACAAGCTCCAGGAATCCGAGTTGTTGATCGCCCTGGCGCCCCATCTCGAGGATTTTCTGGGCGGCTTGTTCGGAATCGAAAAAGAATTGCGTGCCCAGGCCGAATCCAAAAATCGGCTCGCTCCGCTTTTTGCGTGCAAGCGCCTCTTCGTCCAACGCCAAGCGATCAAAACCTATAAGGAAGCCGAGGCGGATTCATTCGACGGCGATGCGCTGGGGGCTGCGCTCGAAAAGCTCCTCGGCGGGCCCTTCGATGAATTGAGTTTTGCCCGCCAGGTTATGGCATGGCGCGAGGATGAGATCGCGAACGCGGCGACTCTCGGCCTCGCCGAGAAATACGCCGCCTGGGCAACGCTCGGCGCCAAAGGCAAGGCCCGGCACAAACACGGCGTGCTCTTTAAAACCCCGCACAAACTCGATCCAATGCTTTTGGTCCCGGTTGAAACCGGAAAAGTCGACGGCGTCGATGTCTTGAAGCTGTCGGAATCGAAACTCCGCCGGCGCGAGGGATTCAAGCTCACCGATTCCGGAATGGACGAGACCCACGCGCTGGACAACGCCCATTACTGCATCTATTGCCACAACCAGGGCAAAGATTCGTGCTCCAAGGGATTCCGCGAGAAGGCCGGCGGCTTCCGGAAAAGCGTTTTCGGCGTGACCTTGAACGGCTGTCCCCTCGAAGAAAAAATCTCGGAAATGAACCTGCTCTTCGGCGAAGGGCATGCTTTGGGTGCGATGTCGGTTGCAATCGTCGACAATCCGATGCTGGCGGGCACGGGGCACCGCATCTGCAACGACTGCATGAAATCCTGCATCTATCAGAAGCAGGAACCGGTCGATATTCCCCAGATCGAAACCCGCGCCTTGCGCGATTCGCTTGCCTTGCCTTGGGGCTTCGAGATTTACGGGCTGTTGACCCGCTGGAACCCGCTCAATCTGCAGCGGCCGGTGATGAAGCCTGCTTCGGGCTACAAGGTTTTGGTCGTGGGCCTCGGCCCTGCCGGTTACACGCTCGCCCACCATTTGATGAATGACGGCCATTCGGTCGTCGCCATCGATGGGCTGAAGATCGAGCCCTTGGAGTCCAAATTTTCCGGCGTCACCGATACCGGTACGCGCGCGACGTTCAAACCGATCCGCGATCTGTCGGAACTTTCGGAGTCCCTCGACGACCGGGTCATGGCGGGGTTCGGTGGTGTCGCCGAATACGGCATTACCGTGCGCTGGGATAAGAACTTCCTGAAGGTGATCCGGCTGCTGCTCGAACGCCGGGCGGAATTCTCGATGTTCGGCGGCGTGCGTTTCGGCGGCACGATCACGGTCGAAGAAGCTTTCGCCATGGGCTTCGATCATGTGGCTCTGTGTGCCGGAGCAGGACGGCCCACCTTCGTCGCCATGCCGAATGCGATGGCCCGCGGTGTCCGCCAAGCTTCCGACTTCCTGATGGCGCTGCAATTGACCGGCGCCGGCAAAACCGATTCGGTGGCCAATCTCCAGCTTCGCCTTCCCGTCGTCGTCATCGGCGGCGGCTTGACCGCCATCGATACCGGGACCGAGGCCTTGGCCTATTACCCGTTGCAAGTTGAGAAATTCCTGCAGCGCTATGAAACGCTGGTGGCGGACCGCGGCGAAACCGCGGTGCGCGCGGGTTTTTCGCCGGAGGACGCGGTGGTCGCCGACGAATTCATCGCCCACGCCAAGTTAATTCGCGCCGAGCGCGTAGCGGCTCAGCGCGAAGGGCGCGAATCCCGCATCCGCGAGCTCCTGGAGTCGTGGGGCGGATCGACCGTCGTCTATCGCCGCCGCATGATCGATTCGCCGAGCTACACGCTCAATCATGAAGAAGTCGCCAAAGCCTTGGAAGAAGGTGTGCGCTTTGCGGAGAAATTGGCGCCCGTCGGCGTCGAGCTCGATCAATTCGGCCATGCCTCGCATTTGAAGCTCGCCCGCAAGGACGTAAACGAGGACGGGCATCTGATCGATACCGGCGATACGGTGATGCTGGCCGCACGCAGCATTTTGATCGCCGCGGGCACCCAGCCGAATACGGTTCTGGGCCGCGAAGATCCGGACCATGCGCCCGTCGATGGCAAATATTTCCGTGCAGTGGATGAGACGGGGTCTCCGGTGAAGCCGGCGCGCGTCGCCAAACCCGACGTGCCGCAGGTCCTGCTCGATATCCGTGCCGACGGACGTTCGTTGAGTTTTTTCGGCGACTTGCACCCGTCCTATGCCGGCAATGTGGTGAAGGCGATGGCCAGCGCCAAGCAAGGCTATCCGGTGATTTCCCGAGCCCTCGCCAAGGTGAAGCCGAGCGCGGTGTCGGCGGGCGATCTCGCCGCGCAGTTGAACGGAGCGTTACGCGCCACGGTCCACGAGGTTTCGCGCCTCACCCCGACCATCGTCGAAGTGGTGGTGCGGGCACCGGCGGCGGCCAAGGCGTTCAAACCCGGCCAGTTCTTCCGCCTGCAGAATTTCGAGACCCGCGCGCCGAAGGTGGATGGGACGAGATTGGCGATGGAAGGCCTTGCCATGACCGGGGCCTGGGTCGATCCGGAGAAAGGCTTGGTTTCAACCATCGTTCTCGAAATGGGCGGCTCGTCCGATCTCTGCGCGATGCTGAAGCCCGGCGATCCTTGCGTGCTGATGGGCCCGACCGGCACCCCGACCGAGACTCCGGCGAACGAAACCGTGCTGTTGGCGGGCGGCGGGCTCGGCAACGCCGTGCTGTTTTCGATCGGCCAGGCGCTGCTCAAGGCCGGTTCCCGCGTCGTCTATTTCGCCGGCTACAAAAAAGCGATCGACCGCTACAAAGTCGAGCAGATCGAAGCGGCGGCCGATCAGGTGATCTGGTGCTGCGATGAAGCGCCGGGATTCATGCCGGCCCGGCCGAGGGACAAATCATTCGTCGGCAATATCGTGCAAGCCATGACGGCTTATGCCGAGGGAAAGCTCGGCACGCCGGATATCCCGCTCGGCGAAGTCGACCGGCTCATCGCCATCGGTTCGGACGCGATGATGGCCGCGGTTACCCGGGCGCGGCATGGCGTGCTGCATCTCTTCTTGAAGCCGGGTCACAAGGCGATCGGCTCGATCAATTCGCCCATGCAATGCATGATGAAGGAAATCTGCGCCCAGTGCCTGCAGCCGCACCGGAATCCGATCACCGGCGAGGAAACCGTGGTCTTCTCCTGCTTCAATCAGGATCAGCCCCTCGATTTCGTCGATTTCCGCGCCCTGCACGAACGCCTGGGTCAGAATGCGGTTCAGGAAAAGCTCACCAAGCTCTGGATCGACCGCTGCCTCGCCCATCTCAATTTGCGGGAGATGGCGAGCTAATCTTTCTCGTGCTTTGTCGTCTCTCGGCCCTCGTTCTTCGAGACGCATCCAAAGAATGCTCCTCAGGATGGCGGCCGCCCGTATAGTCACCACCTCACCCTGAGGAGGCGCGCAGCGCCGTCTCGAAGGGTGAGGATGCCGCGACGGACACTTCGCGCTGACGCCCCGTTCTCAGAATGAATCGCCACCTCATGCTGAGGAGGCGCGTAGCGCCGTAACGAAACATCAATGGATTGGCGGGACTCACATCGGAAACGTCGGCTGGGTTTTCTTCCAGCAATCGAGCGCCATGATCCGCGCGAGCCACGCCTTGATATTCGGATACTCGTCGAGGGAAACCGGCACGCGCTCCGCATAGGTGAACGTCGGCGAGACGGATAGGTCGGCTAGGGTCAACGACTCTCCGACAAGATATTTCTTACCTTTGAGATTCGTATCCAGCACCCCATAGAAACGCCGAATTTGCTCCAGCGCCGGTTTCGTCAAAGCCTCATCCGGCGGGCCCAGATTGAATAGTTTCTTGATCACGGTTTCATAAAGGACCGTGCCGACATGGCGGGAAAGATGCGCCGTGTCCCACAGCATCCAGCGCATGACATCGGCCTGCTCGCGCTCGTTCTTGCCGAGCATTCCGCGCTCCGGCTTTTTTGCGGCGAGATATTGGATGATCGCCCGCGACTCCCATAATTTGAAATCGCCGTCGGTCAGAGTCGGGATCATCCCATTCGCGTTCATCGCCAGATATTCAGGCGTCGTGTGATCGCCCTTGGTAAAATCGATGATTTTCTCTTCCAGCGGCAAGCCGAGATAGGCGGCGGTCATGGTGACGCGCCGGCAATTGGCCGAAAGCGGATTGTGATAAAGAATCATTGGCCGTCCCCTCCAGGTGGTTATCTTGTTTTTTGTGCGAACCCGCCCTCTTACATAGAGCAAGTCCTTGGCGGCTCCATGACGGTCACGAGAATGTGATCCGCACAGCAGAAAATCCTAATAATACCAAATAGTTATTGAGGAGGCGAATCTGCTTGGCACTCCCCGGCAATGAGTGCTAAACACCCGCCCTCGGCCGCGCTCCATGCGGCCGGGTTAGCCGAAATTATTGAGCCGAAATTACAGGGAGAGTTGGAAATGGCAGCGACGAAGTTCCGGCCGCTCCACGACCGAGTGGTTGTGCGCCGGCTTGAAGGCGAAGAGAAGACCAAGGGCGGCATCATCATTCCCGACACGGCGAAGGAAAAGCCGATGGAAGGCGAGGTCATCGCGGTGGGACCGGGTGCCCGGGGCGAAGACGGAAAGCTTCACCCTCTCGATGTCAAGAAGGGCGACAAAATCATATTCGGCAAATGGTCGGGCACCGAAGTCAAGATCGACGGCGAAGAGCTGTTGATCATGAAGGAATCCGACATCATGGGCATCATCCAGTAACGAAGACCGCAATCGAGAAATCAAGGAGCCCTATGTAATGGCAGCAAAAGATGTGAAATTCGCGGCAGACGCGCGCGCCCGCATGATCCGGGGCGTCGATATTCTCGCCAATGCGGTTAAAGTGACGCTCGGCCCCAAAGGCCGCAATGTCGTGCTCGAAAAATCCTTCGGCGCACCGCGCATCTCCAAGGACGGCGTTACCGTCGCCAGGGAAATCGAGCTTTCAGACAGGTTCGAGAACATGGGCGCGCAGATGCTGCGCGAAGTGGCGAGCAAGACCAGCGACATCGCCGGCGACGGCACCACGACGGCAACCGTCCTGGCCCAAGCCATCGTCCGCGAAGGTGCCAAGGCTGTCGCCGCGGGCATGAACCCGATGGATCTGAAGCGCGGCATCGACATGGCGGTCGAGGTCGTGGTCGAAGACATCAAGAAGCGCGCCAAAAAAGTCTCGACCAGCCAGGAAATCGCCCAGGTCGGAACCATCTCGGCCAATGGCGAGCGCGCCATCGGCGACATGATCGCGGAAGCGATGGAAAAGGTCGGCAAGGAAGGCGTGATCACGGTTGAAGAGGCGAAAGGCCTTGAGACCGAGCTCGAAGTGGTCGAGGGCATGCAATTCGACCGTGGCTATCTCTCGCCCTATTTCATCACCAACGCCGAGAAGATGATCTGCGAGCTGGAAAACCCGTACATCCTTCTCCATGAGAAGAAGCTCTCAGGGTTGCAGGCCATGCTGCCGCTGCTCGAATCGGTGGTGCAGTCCGGGCGTCCGCTGCTCATCATCGCCGAAGACGTCGAAGGCGAAGCGTTGGCCACTCTCGTCGTCAATAAGCTCCGCGGCGGTTTGAAGGTCGCGGCGGTCAAAGCCCCCGGTTTTGGCGATCGCCGCAAGGCCATGCTGGAAGACATCGCGGTTCTGACCGGTGGCGAGGTGATTTCCGAAGACCTCGGGATCAAGCTCGAAAACGTCACCATCGCGATGCTCGGCAAGACCAAGCGCGTATCGATCAATAAAGACGACACCACGCTCATTGGCGGCGGCGGCAAAAAGGCCGATATCGAAGCCCGCGTCAATCAGATCCGCGCGCAAGTCGAAGAAACGACGTCGGACTACGATAAGGAAAAGCTGCAAGAACGCTTGGCGAAGCTCGCCGGCGGTGTTGCGGTCATTCGCGTCGGCGGGGCCACCGAAATCGAAGTGAAGGAACGCAAGGACCGGGTGGACGACGCCATGCACGCGACCCGGGCGGCCGTCGAAGAAGGCATCGTCGCCGGCGGCGGCGTGGCGCTTCTCCATTCGGCCAAGATTTTGGATAAGCTGAAGCCCGCCAACGACGATCAGCGCGTCGGCATCGATGTGGTGCGCCGCGCGCTGAGCACCCCCACCCGCCAGATCGTCGAGAACTCCGGAGCCGACGGCGCCGTGGTCGCGGGCAAGCTCACCGAATCCAAGGACGTCAATTTCGGCTACGACGCCCAGTCCATGCAATATGTGGACATGGTCAAAGCCGGCATTATCGATCCGGTGAAGGTCGTGCGCACCGCGCTGCAAGACGCGGCTTCGGTCGCCGGCTTGCTGATCACCACCGAAGCGATGGTTGCCGAAAGGCCGGAGCCGAAAGAAAAAATGCAAGGTGGCGGCCACGATCACGGCGGCGGCATGGGCGACATGGGGTTCTAAAAACCCAAAGCATTCCAGCCGTACCACAACGAAGGGGCCGCATCTGCGGCCCTTTTTTTGTTTGCGGGAGGGAAGAAAATTATAACCGCGCATCACTTGTCGTACAATTTACAGTAGTATATACTATACAACAAAACAACTTAAGATTGTAATCGTTATGCGCGCCCATCACCTTATCCTGGTCTCAGTTTTTAGCTCCATTCTTTTCGCCTGCGCCAATCACTCGGACGGGGTGCAGGCGCAGCAAGACAGGGTGCAGCCGCCACAAAGCGCCGCCGAAGGCGACATGATCGACGGCAAGGCGGCTTTGCAAAGGCGAGACTGCAGTGCAGCCCTCCAATACTTCGCGCACGCGATCAGCATGCAGCCGGATGACGCGCTCGCTTATTCCGAACACGGCCGCGCATTGTTCTGTTTGGGCAAAAATGAGGAGGCGATTGGCGACTACACCAAGGCGATTACGTTGGAGCCCGATTTAGTGTCGGCATATTACAATCGCGGCTTGGCGTATGTATTTATGGGGCGAAGCGACAAGGCGTTTCCCGATTACAATAGGGCCATCGAATTGGATGCGAATTTTGCGCCGGCCTATGTCGAACGCGGCCTCATTTACGACGACCAGCGGCAATACGACCAGGCCATGGCTGATTTCAACAAAGCCATCGAGATGGAGCCGGGCGAGGCGGCTGCGTATCAGAATCGCGGTCTTCTCTATACGGATCTGCAGCAATACGACAAAGCGATAGCGGACATTACCCGGGCAATCGAGATCAACCCCAATCTCGCCATGGCCTATTACAACCGCGGCAACGCCTATTCCGAAAGCAGGCTCTACGATCAGGCAATTGCCGACTACAGCCGGGCCGTCCAGCTCAAGCCCGACTACGTCAAGGCCTTCCACAATCGCGCGCTGACCTATGAACGCGCCGGCCAACGAGATAAGGCGATCGCGGATTTTCGCAGGGCATGGTCAATCCGCCATTTGCCGGAAACGGAGGTGGAACTGAACCGCCTCGGCGCCGCGCCTTAGAGAAACGATGCGGGCCTAGATGATCGTCCGGACATTTCTTCTCTTGTTGTTGCTTGGTCTTTCCGATTCGGCATTTGCCGACGCCCAAAGTGAGGCCGCGGCGGGCGATGCCGCCGTAAACGCCAATGATTGCAATGCCGCGATCCAGCATTTCAGCAATGCGATCACGCTCGATCCTGAAAATGCAAAGCTCTATCTCCAGCGGGGCCACGCCGAGGATTGCGCCGGCTCTGTTGACAGGGCTATTGCGGATTACAGCAAGGCAATCGAACTTAAGCCGGACAAGTATATCTACTATGTCATTCGCGGGCGGGCATACCGACTCTCGGGCTACCCCGATGAGGCCATTGCCGATTTCAACAAAGTTATCGAATTGAAGCCGGATTTCGGCCCCGGCTACACCGAGCGCGGCGTCGCATATGAGGATAAAAAGCTTTACGATCAGGCCATCGCTGATCTCACCAAGGGGATTGGTCTGGAGCCGGATTCCTACGGTTATCATCACCGTGGCTTGGCCTACCGCGAAAAGAATCTTGGTGAGCAGGCCATTGCCGACCTGACCAAAGCCATCGAACTCGAACCCGATTCATCGGAAATTTATAGTGACAGAGGCAGCGTCTACTGGTTCCAGAAACGCAACAACGAAGCCTTAACCGACTTCACAAGGGCGATCGAACTGGATCCCAACAACCATGAAGCCTATTACCTTCGGGCCGGGGCACTAATGGCGACAAACCCGAATCAGGCCGTCGCCGATTTCACCAAAGTGATCGAACTGCAACCGAATTTTGCCGCGCCATACAATTATAGAGGTCTTGTTTATGAGGGTCTGAGGCAAAGGGACAAGGCGCTCACTGACTATCGCAAGGCTCTCTCGCTCGATCCCAATATGAAGGAAGCCCAAGAAGGTCTAAAGCGACTGGGTGCCACGCCATAAGATTTTTCAAACAAGCCAAGCCGTTTGACAGCGTCGGAAAATGGGGCGAAATTCACCGGCTTCACGACATTTCTATTGCGGCCGTTGCGATTGCCGGCCAGCAAATCCCGATCCTCCTTCGATGAGAGGAGAATCGCCACCGGCTCCAAATTCGTTCCCTCGGCGTCGCGGATTTGTATTCACACGTCGAGCCCATTCATTGCCCATCCCCCATCTTGCCCAGGGCGAAGTAGAACGTTGCCCCCTTGCCCACTTCACCCACCGCCCATATCTGTCCGCCATGGCGGCGGATGATTCGTTGGACCGTGGCGAGTCCAATCCCGGTTCCTTCGAATTCGGCCGGCGCATGCAATCGCTGGAAAACTTCGAACAGCTTGTCCGAATAGGCCATATCGAAACCGGCGCCGTTGTCGCGGATGAAATAAAATGACTTCCCGGCCTCGACGGCATGGCCAAATTCGATGCGCGCGGTCGGGCATTTCGATGTGAACTTCCAGGCGTTGCCGAGCAAATGGTCGAGGACGATTCCTAATAGCCGTGGGTCGCCGTCATCCATGAGATTCTCGGCGATGACGACTTCGCAGTTCCGGTTGGGGTCCGTCTTTTTAAGGCGGTCGATCGCCTCCTTCGCAAGTTTGCTGAGGTCGACCGGCTTATGTTCGATCTCCACCTTCGTCACGCACGCCAGGGCGAGCAAATGGTCAATGAGCCTCCCCATGAATTGAGCGGCATCGCGTACTTTGCGGAGACAATCTTTGGCGTCTTCATCGAGCTTGTCGCCGCAATCTTCGAGCAGGGCAAAGGTGAATCCATCTATGCCGAAAAGCGGCGCCCGCAAATTGTGAGAAACGGAATAGGAGAACGCTTCGAATTCTTCGTTCGCCGTCACGAGCCGTCGCTTAGCCTCTAGCACTTTCAGCTCCTGCAAGACGTTCTCGGCTTCGACTCGCTCGGTGTAGCCCTGCTGTTTCTTGGCGACTTTGTCGTTCTCTATTCCCCGTTGCTTCAGGCGGATGAACTCGGTTACATCCTCGGCGCAGATAATGATATAGGCGATCTTGCCGTTGGCCCCGAACACCGGCGTATTGACCGGACTCCAGTATCGCTCCTCGAATTCGCCGCCTTCGGATTCCGGCTTACGGATGTCGTATTTCTGCATCGCCATGGTGTCCGGCGTCCCGGTCTTCAAGACGCGTTCCAGAGACGTCCGCAAATTGCGAACGCCGGTCGTTGCCGGATCTTTGGGGTTGTCGGGAAAGACGTCGAAAATGCTGCGGCCAAGAATCGCGTCGCGCCGGGTCATGGTCGCGCGCAGATAAGCATCGCTGGCGGCGACGATTATGAGATCCGTCGTCAGCACGACATAAAGATTGGGACTCTGCTCAAAGAAAAGCCGAAAATCCAGGAGCGACGGTAACGACAAGAGTTCCCTATTGCGCGCTGACGAGTCTTTCATGGCCCTTTTCCGGAGGCGATTGTCTTGCGGTTATGTATGGTCATTGTGCAGACGGGAAGGAGAAATAGCCTTAAGGTTAGGGTGCCGTCCTGAATGAGCGTCCGCGTTGGAAATTAGGAAAAGTCGTGGCGCCCTTTTTTACGAATCAGATGGGCGGTTGGTTGATAACGAGCCAGTACAAGCCGAGCTGTTTGATCGCATCGCTGAATTGGGCGAAATCCACCGGCTTCACGACATAGCTGTTGCAGCCGTTTCGATAGCCATCGAGCAGATCGCGCTCTTCATTCGAGGACGTGAGAATCACCACCGGCAGCATCTTGGTCTTATCATCGGCTCGGATCTGCTTCAGGACGTCAAGCCCGCCGATCTTTGGAAGATTGAGATCGAGGAGGATGACCTGGGGCACTTCATTGACATCGCGGCCGGCATGGGCGCCACGCCGGAATAGATAGTCGAGCGCCTCCGCCCCATCCCGCGCCACCACCACCGGATTCAGGATGTTGTGCTTCTTAAGCGCCCGGAGCGTAAGAGCCTCGTCGTTGGGATTGTCCTCGACCAGCAGGATGATTTTCTCGCTCAAATCTCGTGTCCGCCTTCGCCCAGGGTGAAATAGAACGTCGCGCCCTTATCCACGTCGCCCGTGGCCCAAATGCGCCCGCCGTGCCGGCGGATGATCCGCTGTGCGGTAGCCAGGCCGATGCCCGTTCCCTC
>JBGOXX010000043.1:0-14846 GCA_041479345.1 Alphaproteobacteria bacterium | reverse complement strand
GTAGGATTTGATGCTTAAGATTGTCTTAATCAGCGCCCCGGGGTGCGGCACAATTGCTGAGTATCCGGTGTCCGGCACCGCGGAAATCCTTGGCGTTCTTGGCGTATTTGGGGTTCCTGGCGCCCCAGCCATCGTATTGATCAACGAATTTTCCGGCAAAAGCGGAGCACCTTAGCGGCGGCATACCACATTGGTGTGACACATCGCCTGCGGCACGCGGGGGATGTCATGGCCGTTTTACCGATTTTTAGGTGCGGTGGAGTTTTCTACCGGCGTCGGCGAATTCCGCGCCCCGTCGCAGCGTGTTCACGGTCACATTTCAAGAGCGTAGAATGTGTCCGTCACATCGCGGACGAGGGCACCATCGCGATGGCCGCAAGTTCGCCCTCGTCATGAACGGTTAGGCGGCTTTGCGATAACGATATTAGGCCTCGCTGCTTGAGCATGGCCAACATGCGGCTTGCGTGGGTGGCAGTTAGGCCGAGTGCATCAGCCAAGTGATGCAAACGCAAAGGAAATGGCACAGATTCCCCTATAGCGTATCCTCGTCTCTTAAGGCGTCCGTAAATGGATAACAGGAAATGAGCCATGCGTTCTTCGGCCGTGCGCCGACCGAGATCGGTGAGGCGAATGTCCATGCTCATCAGCTCATTTGTGCGCGCCGATTCGAATTGACGAGCGAGAGACGGGCTTTTCGCCAATAGATCGGACATTTCATCGGCAGCAAAGGTGCACAGCGATACGTTGGTAAGCGCTTGTACGGAATAGGGGAGTCGCTTCCGGTACAAGAGCGGAAACAGCACGGCATCGCCGGGCAAAAGGAAGCTCAGGATTTGGCGCCGTCCGTCCGGAAGCAACATGAACCGGAACGCCCATCCGTCGAGCAGCGTGTAGATCTCGTCCCGCGTGTCGCCCTCGCGGTAAATGGGCCGGCCCTTCAGGCAGAGGGAACTGCCCTTGCGGATCCGGCAGATTTCCGCCGCATCATCCTCTTTACAGAGTCCGTAAAACGCAAGGGCCCTGACAGGACAACTGGCGCAAGGTTCTGGAAGATGATTCGAGTCCAAAGAGGCCATTGGCTTCCCTAAGGGGTTTTCATTTTCTCCTTAATTCCCCACCCGGAAAAGCGTGGCGCTTCTACAAAACACGCCCGCTCAAGCCTTCGTCTTATCAAGATCCGGGAGTGACAACAGACCAAATACAACGCTGACCGCACAATAGGTGGTGCAGAACTCGGGAGTGACAACCGACCAAACACAACGCTGACCCACATAGTGGCGCAGACCTGACGCATGTCAGCACAGACTATTATATACGATCGGCTAGATTATATGTGATCGGCTAGATAAAAAGCTGGGCGATAGTCTCTCGTCAAGATTTCCGATCGGGCCCATATATCTTGCGCTATGTTCTTGCGCTATATATATGCCATATGTTGCTAAATATTAGTGATGTAAATGTAACGTATTGGTCCACAATATAAATTGGAACTACAGTATTTTAACCAAGTTTTAAGCTAACTTTTACTGGATTTACCTATTAATTCGGCTGGTGGCTAAAACAATACTTTTTGGCCTCAGCCGGCGCCGTCTTGGAAACAAGGCTGAGACCGCTCTGGTTGCGGGCGGACAATGCGGCGCAAATGTCTCGACGATCTCGATTCGGCAATAAAACTTCTCGTGGCGATCCGCCGCAACGTACGCCGAAGTCGTGGCGGAATCTGAAGCCGTTTTTCGGCAAGCCCGGATTGTGGTCGAATTCAACGGCGGCTCCCGAAGTCATTCGGGTGATCGCGAGCATCATTCTGGCGGCCAACGGACGCGGCCGAATTCCCTTCCGGCGCGGCCTGATGCGAATCCCGGCCGGCAAGCGCCTGTTGGATCTTTCCCGACGCGCCTTGCCCACGTTGGCGGCCAAACCAAGGAATCGAAGCACGTCCCATTCCTCGGAAACGTCGACCTGGCGACCCGATCAGGGGCCGCCTAGCGATACCCAATCCCGCCTCGCCCGAATCGTCGAAGTTACCGACGATGCGATCATCTCCACGGATCTCAGTCAGATCATCACCTATTTCAACCCTGCCGCTGAAAAGATCTTCGGTTATGCGGCCGACGAAGTTTTGGGTCGGCCGCTCGATATTCTTTTGCCCGAACGTTTCCGGGCCAGACATCGGGTCGATGCGGGACATTTCGCCGCCGGAGGAAAGACCACGAGGCGCATGCGAGAGCGCACCGAGGTTTTTGGCCGCCGCAAGACCGGGGAGGAATTTCCGGCCGAAGCATCGATTCTAAAGTTCGAGTCAAATGGAGAGCTGATGCTAACGGCCGTCATGCGTGACGTCAGTTATGCAAAGGCGCAAGAACGGGCCTTGCGCGAGAGCGAGCAGCGTTACTCTGCGCTCTTCGAGCAAGCCGCGGTCGGAATTTGTCAGCTCAGTTTGGAGGGACGGTATATCACAGCCAACCGGCGATATTGCGAGATTGTCGGTTATTCGCTGCGAGAGCTCCGCGGATGCAGCATCTTCGAAATGACGGAAATCGCCGATCTCGCCGAAGATCTTCTGCAAACGGCGCAGCTCATCAAGGGCGCCGCTCAGACATACGCTCTTGAAAAGCGCCTCTTGCACAAGGACGGTTCGCCGCGCTGGATCAATCGCACCTTATCCGTCGCGCAGAAAGGCTCGGGTGAGCCCGACTATCTGATTGCGGTTATCGAGGACATTTCCGAACGGAAAAAAATCGAAGAGCAGCTCCGCTTTGCAAAGGAACAGGCTGAAACGGCAAGCCAGATGAAATCGAGATTTCTGGCCAATATGAGCCACGAGCTGCGTACCCCGCTCAATGCGATTATCGGTTTCTCGCAGTTGATGGAACAACAGGTTCTCGGGCCGCTGGGGGATAAGCAATATGCGGACTACGCCCGGTACATCGTCGAAGGCGGGCACCACCTCCTCGAGATCATCAATGATGTCCTCGACATGGCCAAGATTGAGGCCGGAAAGGTCGAGTTGAAGGAGACAACGGTCGATGTCAGGAAAATAGCAATCTCTACTGCGCAATTGATAGCCGAGCGAATCTCGCAGGGTAAGCTGACGCTTCGCATGTCGATGAAGGACGGATTGCCGTGCGTGCGTGGCGACAGGAGGCTGATCCGCCAAATGATTCTTAACCTGCTGTCAAATGCGATCAAATTTACGCCTGCTGGCGGCATCATCACCATCCGCGGCCAGGTTGTTGACGGCTGCCTGCAGATGGCCGTCACGGATACGGGCATCGGCATGGCGCCTCATGACATCCGCCGGGCTCTTGAACCTTTTGGGCAAGTTGACAGCCATCTTGTGCGGAATCACGAAGGCACCGGCCTCGGATTACCGTTGGTCAAATCGCTTATCGAACTCCACGGCGGTCGCTTGGAATTGACGAGCCACGTCGGCGCCGGCACCACGGTATCAATCACCTTCCCGGCGGATCGCCTGATTTCAGCGGCTGATGTTGCCGCTCCAAACGCGACGTCCAGCGACTCGCCGTCGATAACCGATGTATGCGGCGAAGAGAGGGTTTTGACCGAAGAGCATTCGGAAACAGAGGCAAACGGCGATAGGCCGATGCCAACGCCGTCTAAGGCAGCCGGTACGGAGCAAGCCTGCAGCGGCGGCGAAGACGAGGCGTGCGTTTGCTCAAACCGTGAGGCTGCCGCGGCTGCACTGCAGCAGATGCGAAAAATTTCTTAGAGATTTACCAATGAATTGAAAGAGCGTTGACGCACTGGGGCATGCAGTCACGCCAACGGGCAACAAGCAAGACAGAGATGAAAGGCAAAACCCATGACTGACGACACAATTGATCGCGACGGCCGCATCCGTTTCATGGAAATCACGCCCGAGACGGGCGCGCTTCTCCGTGAGTTTTGGAAGGTCGTCGAACAGGAGATTCCTACCATCCTTGACGCTTTCTACAAACACGCAGGCGCGGTGCCGAGCCTGGCGAAGATGGTCGGCGATCAAGTGCCGCGCCTGAAGGCGGCACAAAAGGCGCATTGGGAGCGGCTGTTCTCGGGCCGATTCGATGACGCCTATGTGAACGGTGTCCGAACCATCGGCATGACGCATAACAGGATTGGGTTGGAGCCGCGCTGGTACATCGGCGGCTACAATCTTGTGCTGACGCACCTAATTCGGCTCGCCATCCGTACTTACCGCTTTTCGCCTAAGAAACTGGCGGCCGTCGCTGCGGCGGTCAACTCGGCGGTGATGCTGGACATGGATTTCGCGATCTCGGTTTACCAGGAAGCGATGATGGCCGAACGGCAAAAGCGCCAAGACGCGGTGAATGGCGCCATCCAGGATTTCGACACGACCATGAAGACCGTGCTGCAAACAATATCGGCTGCGGCTCACCAGATGCAGGACACGGCCAAGATCCTGGCGGGGACCGTCGAGGAAACCGGACAACGCTCGGCGGCTGTCAGCGCGGCCTCCGAAGAAGCCTCGAGCAACGTGCAGACCGTGGCTGCGGCCGCGGAGGAGCTGTCGGGTTCGATCGGCGAGATCAGCCGTCAGGTTCAGGAATCGACGAAGATCACCACCGGAGCGGTCGAAGAAGTGACCCACACCAACCGGACCGTCCAAGGTCTGGCTGAGGCGGCGCAGAAGATCGGCGATGTCGTGAACCTGATCAATGACATTGCCGGACAGACCAATCTTTTGGCGCTTAACGCAACGATCGAGGCCGCCCGGGCTGGCGAAGCCGGGAAGGGCTTCGCGGTCGTCGCATCGGAAGTGAAATCGCTTGCCAATCAAACGGCGAAGGCGACCGAGGAGATCGCGGCGCAAATCTCGGCCATGCAATCCGCGACCACGGCCTCCGTCGAAGCGATCAAGGGCATCGGAACCACCATCAACCGGGTGAGCGAGATTGCGACCTCGATTGCCTCGGCGGTGGAAGAGCAGGGTGCTGCGACCCAGGAGATCGCACGCAATGTTCAGCAGGCGGCGGCGGGGACTTCCGAAGTAACCTCCAACATCGCCGGTGTTGCCGAGGCTGCGAATGAAACCGCAAAAACCTCCACCCAGGTGCATCAGGCATCCGAGGCGCTGGCCAAGCAGGCGGAATTGTTGCGCGTCGAGGTCGATAAGTTCTTCACACGGGTCAAAGCTGCCTGAGGTTCGAGCCGGAGGCGGGGGCTGTCAGGCGAGCTTTCACAGAGGGTGTGAAGATCATGGGCGATTCATCACCGCGTGTATTGGGCGACATTGGCGTCATGCAAGATCGGAAAGACGACAGTCCATCCCTGCCGATGCATCCGCGACTGCTGCCTGCTGCCCAGGCCAAGATCGAGAGGCTCAGGAAAAGACTTCGCACCACTTATGCCGACGCCGCCCAACGGCTCGAAAGCGCCGTCGCAAAAATGCGGACCTTCATTGTCGAGACCGACCGTTCCGGCGCGAAGACCGTTCTCGGCGAACTGGAAAAGGCGCTTGCCGATATCCGTAGCCTTGCCGTATCGGAGCTTCTGGACACGTCGGGGCTCGCGTCGCTCGAGCGTCAACTGCTGCAGGTCAACGAGGATCTTAAGGCTTTGCATGACCGAAGCGCGACAGGTTTGCCGCGCGGCCCCGCAAACGGGGGAAGTCACGCCGGCTTTACGGACTTTTCGGCGCGGTGATGAGAACGGCCTCGATCTCCCGGTCGCGCCTCGACTGCGGGTCGGCGAAGTTTCCGGTCTGGATTTTCTCGCTCGGAACGTCCGCCTGAATCAACGCATCGCGGATGGCGGCAATGCACCGCTCGGCCGGATTATGCCGCTCTCAGCTCTTTGAGGAACTTCGCGACCTCGCCCCTCAGTGTCTCTGCCTCGCGCGACAGACCGCCCGTCGCCGCGCTCACCTCGCCCGCGGCGTCCCCGGTGTGATGCGCGGCTTCCGTGATGCCTGAGATATTGGTGGAGACTTCCTGGGTCGCGCCCGCGGCTTGCTGGACGTTGCGGGCGATCTCCGACGTGGCGGCGCTCTGCTCCTCGATCGCGCCCGCGATCGACGCCGAAATCTCGTTGATCTCGCCGATCGTCTTGCCGATCGACTGGATGGCGCCCGCCGCGTTGTTGGTGGCGGCCTGGATCGCGGTGATCTGGTCAATGATATCCTCCGTCGCCTTAGCGGTCTGGTTGGCGAGGCTCTTGACCTCCGAGGCCACGACCGCGAATCCCTTGCCGGCCTCTCCGGCCCGTGCCGCCTCGATGGTGGCGTTGAGCGCCAGCAGATTGGTCTTGCTGGCGATGTCATTGATGAGGCCGACGACTTCGCCGATCTTGGCCGCCGCCTGAACCAGGCCCGTCACCGTTTCGTTGGTGCGCTTGGCTTCGAGGGCCGCGCTCTCCGTGACCTTGGCCGATTGCGTGACCTGGCGGCCGATTTCGGCGACCGAGCTCGCCAACTCCTCGGCGGCGGCGGAAACCGTCTGCACGCTCACCGAAACCTCCTCGGAGGTGGCCGCGACCGCAACGGATTTGGAGGTCGTTTGCTTGGCCGCGTTTGTCAGGGATTCGGCGCTCCTGTGCAACTCCGTGGTCGCGGAAGCGATCGCCTCGATCGCGCCGCCGACGGACTTTTCGAGTTCCGTTGCCGTCTTCGCGATGAACGCTTTGAACCCCCGAACCTTGTCCGACATCTGTTTCGTGGCGCCGGTGACGATCTCGGCGGCGTAGCGGAAATTGCCGGGCATTCCGCGCGCTAAAAGGGGACGGAAGTACTTGCCCTGGCTGACGAAATACATCGACGTGCCCGCCTCGCGGACGAAAGCGTCGGTGATGTCGAGCAAGTGATTGATGTCGTCGTGAAGGCTCACCACGTCGCCGCCGTCGTTCGAAAAGATGATCCGAGCCTCCAAATCGCCCTTCGCGGCGCGCCGGCAGACCGTGGACGCCAGCTTGACCGATTTGCACGCCGTAAAAATGAACCAGCAGCCGGCGACGCCGGACAAAACCGCGGCCGCCGGAAGGGCGGCGCTCCAAGCGGCGATGCTTACTCCGGACAGGATTTGCAATGTGGCGGCCCCGGCGGATAGGGCCGTTGCCGCACCGGCGAGGATCATTGCCTTAGAGAGTGAGGATAAATTCGTCATAGCTCAGTCCTTTTTCCTGCAGCATCCCGGTCAGCATGGCGAAGGCGCTTTCCATGCCTTGCTTGCGGTCGTCGAAACGTCTTTCTTCGGCCAGCAGCTTGTCGTAGATCGGCTTGATCTTCTCAATCCTGCCGGGCTCCGGCTTGCGGCGGTTGGAATGGTAGCCCGCGATCTTCCCGTGCTCGTCCCAGCTCGGCGTCACGTTTGCGAACACCCAATAATGGTCGCCGCTTTTCGCCATGTTGATCACATAGGCGAAGATCTCGTTGTTCGAGGCGATCCTGTCCCAGAGCAGCTTGAACACGCTGCGCGGCATGTCGGGATGCCGGATGAGGCTGTGCGGGGCGCCGATAAGGCTTTTGACCGGATACTGCGCGAGGCGCGCGAAAACCTTGTTAACATAGGTCATCCGGCCCGTGAGGTCAGTCTTGCTGACGATGATTTCCTCTTCCCCGAACGGGCGCTCCCGTCCCGTCGGCGTCACGGCGTATTTGCTCATGAGGAAAGTTCTCCGGGCGTTCTTACTTGTTGTTTCTATCGTCCCCAGGCGCCTATCCGGACGGCTTTGATTCCTTAGCCGAATGGCTAGGTACGGTAGTCAGGCAGCGCTTAAAAGTTCATTAACCTGACAATTTATGTGCTCATGTGAATACGCGCACAACTTTGAATGTACCAATGTGACTATGCGCGCAACTTTGACCCCACCCCTAAGCCGCCCAGCACATTGATCGCGTCGCGAAAGATTAGGATTTAGCAGGGTCACTTTTCGCGCCGAACGCAACTCTTCCCAGGAATTTGATTCACCCATACAACCGATGACATGAATTCCGCGTTGAGCGGGGCCATGTTTGCACGCGATTTTACACGGTGCATGTTTCTGCCAGCCTGTTGATCAACGGATTTTCCGGCAAAAGCGAGCAGCCTCGGACCTTACGCCTCCCGGGCGCACCGTTCCGGTTTGAGGGCTATGAGGGACCGTCGTATCGCGTGTATCGCGCTTCCTGTCCAAAGGACGAAAGAGCCACGTATTTTTCCGGGAGCTGGATTTCGCCCCGGGCCAAACGCGCCTTCTGATAGCTGAAACTTTGGGCGGTCTGGGCGAAGAGATGCTCGCCGGCGACCAATCCTTCGCGAGCCGGCCGCTCCGGCGTGACGAAGCGCGCCAACGGCGCGACATGGGTGTGGTAATCCACCGCAAAGAACAGCGGAAAAGAGAAACGCTCCTCCTTGACCGGCCGCACCCGATGCGAGGTCGCAACGAACTCGCCATTGGTCCAGATCTCCATCATGTCTCCGATATTGATGAGAATCGCCCCGGGAACCGGCGGCGCATCGATCCATTGCCCGGCACTGTTGAGAACTTCGAGGCCGGGTGCCGTTGAATGGAGCAGGGTCAAGCACTCGTAATCCGTATGCGCGCCAATCCCCATGGCGTCCCCGGCATTCGGATTGAAGGGATAATGAATGAGGCGGAGCTGGCTCGGCGGCTTCTTCAGATAAGAATCGAAGAAATCCGGCGCCTCGCCGAGCGCCATGGCAAAACCGCCCATCACCGCCCGTCCGACGGAAAACACCGCGTGGTAATAGGTCATGATTTGGGTGCTGAACCCGTCGATGGCGGGCCACTGATTCGGACCCAGGAGCGGATTGCCCCGCAAAAAATCGGGATCATCCGGCGGAAGATCGAGTGACAGATCGAAGGCCTCTTTCCGGTCTTTTGTGCCGGCCGCAAAGACCTCCTCACCCTCCGGGACATAGCCGCGGTGATTGCGGGAGAGGCCGATATAAATTTTCATTTTCTCTTCGAGCGGCAGCGCGAAGAGTTTTTTCGTGGCGTCCAATAGAGAGGCGAAAATGGTAGCGGGGATGCCATGCCCGGTGACGTAACAAAATCCGACGTCCCGCGCCGCCTGGCCAAGCCGGTCCGCCGTGTTCCTGAGTTGGTCGGCCTGTCCGGTCACAAGCGCAGAGATGTCGACGATCGGCAACTTGGTGAAGGCGTGATTTCCCATGACCCGACTCCTAATTGAGCGTCGGCCCGGCCGGGGCCGTATTCGCCAGCGCGGCCGGGTCCGCTGCTTGCCCCGATCCAAACCAGTGACGAAAAGGCCGGCTGCTTTCGCAGGTGGCAATGTGCCAAATCCGCTTTATGGCGGCGCCCTCGGGCGTGATGTCGTCAACGACAAGCATCCCACGCGCCGGATCCATACGGGGCACCGAATCGATGATCGGCGCCAAACAATGGCCTTCCCGAAAGGGCAGACTGGATCTCTCGATTTGCCAATGTCCGTTGCCAATTCGTCCGAAGGAAATTTCGCAATCGAAAATATTCTGCGTGTCGTTGATCGAACCCGACTCATCGACGAGCTGGCGCAGCGTCGTGTTGCGCGGCAAGGGCGACATCCGGCTTCGGGCATAAATGAAGAAATCGCCGGCGGCGATCAGGCACCCTATCGGCAAAGGATCGTTTGTGCCGAGCCACAGCGCCATCGTGTCCTGTCCCGCTTGAGGGTCTCGCACCCAATGCTCAACGTAAGGAAGGTCGACGCCCCGTTCGACGAGGACATTGCCTTGAAAATTCAGCGCGCCGCGATCGGCGACGCCCCTATCCGGTTGATAGTCGAAAGCGCGATGCCATTGGCCGGTCGAATGGACGACATCGAGATGGCCGATAAAACCTTCCTGCCGCGCCATGAAGCGGAGCATGTCCCAATCGAGCTCTCGCAGACAGGAGACGGCCCGACGATCCGGCCTTCCTTGGGGGATACGCAAATCGGCGTAGCGCGTGAGGCTTTGCAGCCAGAAGACTTCAGTCTCGGCATCGGCGTGACCATCCGGCCAGTCGATCAGGGTTCGGCGCCAAAGCCCGGCAAGATCGTTCAGGCAAACCGTGTCCATATCGTCAATCGAAATCCCGTTTGAGCAGGAATTGGTTCTTGTACATTTCGAGACCCGTCATGACCTCAATCTCCGCGATGTCTTCCCGGCCGTAGCAATGCTCTTGGAGAAAATCGAGGAAACTCTGTCGCGATTCGAAGACAACCTCGACCAGCAGATCGTAACGCCCGCTGACCCACAGAACATAAACGACCGCGGAATGCTGGCTGAGGCGGGCGGCGACTTGTCCCGGCGTACAATTCGAGGCGACTTTGATCCCGAGCATCGCGTCGGCGCGATAATTGATGGCGGCGGGATCGGCCAACGCGACAACGCGCAAATGGCCGGCTTCCTTCATCCAGCTGAATCGGTTCCGAACCGTGCCCTCGGAAACATTCAGGGCGTCGGCGATGGTCTTAAAGGGGGTGCGGCCGTCTTCTTGCAGCATTCGGATGATCGCGCGATTGAGGCTGTCGTCGGTCGAGGCCAGAGGTCCGGGCCGTTCCCGTTCGATCCCGATATCGGACGATTCGTCGAAGCCGGCTTTGCCGACGCTTTTCTCGGTTGTCTTGCTTTCTCCGCCCATCGATATCCTGCGTCGATAAATCGTTCTGTCTGCCTCAGCGTACCTTCAGGGCAAGGTTTGTCCTAGGGTCCTAAGTGCCCCGCACAAGGCATAAGTTGGTGACGCGCCGATCCGCCTATCGCAACCAAGCTTCGTTCAATAGACGATAGGGCGCGACGGTCTAGAAGAACCGCATGTATTCTTGGCGTTCCCATTCGGTAATTGCCAGGTTAAAGCGCTCCCATTCGTTGTGTTTGTAACGGCTATACGAATTGTGCATCACCGGACCGAAGACATCCTTCGCAAGGCCGCTGCCGTCGAAGATTTCCGCGGCTTCCAGAAGATTGCGCGGCAAGCGGCGAATTCCCCGCTGCAAAAGCTCTTCCGCACCGATCGAATAAAGTTCGCGATTGAGGGGCGGCCCGGGATCGATTTTCTCCGCGACACCCTGCAGTGCAGCGGCGGAGGTTATCGCTAATCCGAGATAGCTGTTCATGCACATATCGCTCGCCCGATTCTCGATGCAGAAACGATTCTGCGGCAGCCGCAGCATGGCCGACCGGTTATTCGAACCATAAGTCAGATGGGTGGGAGCCCAGGTATGGACGCCGCCTTCAAGGCCCGGAACGAGCCCGACGAGACCCTTGTACGAATTCACCGTTGAACAGGTGACCGATACGATCGCATCGCCGTGATGGAGCAAGCCGCCGAGGGCGTGATAAGCGGTTTTGCTCCAGCCGCCGTTGTCTTCGAATAGATTGGCGCCGGATTTCGTGTCTTGCAGGCTGAAATTGATGTGCGCGCCGGAGCGCCAATCGCCGAGGGTCGGTTTCGGCATGAAGGTCACGAAAAGCCCGTGCTTTTTGGCGACTTCCTTCAGCAAGACCCTCAGGAACGTGAACCGGTCGGCCATTCCGAGAATATCGGCGTAGCCGAAATCGAGTTCGAATTGCGAATAAGCGCCTTCGGTGACGACGTCCTTGAGCCCCCAGCCGAGATCGTCGAGGACATCCATCATTTCGCCGAGGAAGCCCATCGAATCGAAGATGGCCTCGGTGTCATAGCCCCAGGCTTGACGCCGCGGGCGGAAAGCGCCGGGCTGGCGGGGATCGTTGTCATAGGCTTTGACCGGCTGACCTTCCGAATCGTAGCGCATGACGATGAATTCGGGTTCGATCCCCGCCATCGGACGGAGACCTTGATCGAGGGCGGTCTGAAGCTGGCGTTTCAACGCAAGCCGCGGACAGACATTGTAAGGCTCGCCCTTGAAGAAAAGATCGGCGAACGCCCAGGCAATGGTTTTGTCCCAGGGGCAAATCACCAGACTGTTGAGATCGGGAATTGGAATCTGGTCGGGATCGGCGGCGCCGAGCTCGGGAACCATCGAGACCGAATGAACCGCGAATTGCGGTCCCTTGCCCCGGCATAGGGCATCCAACTCGCTGAGCGGGACCGGCTTGGTTTTGGGCTGGCCGTTGAGATCGACCCAACATGACAACAGATATTTGACGCCGGCCTGAGCGAGCTCGCGCTTCTTTTCGGCGACCAGGGCCGGCTCCGGAAACGCCTCCTCCATGGTCGCCGGGAAAACTTTCGTCGACCCGCCGGCACCGAGAAAGGCTGCCGCTGGTTTGGCCGCCCCTGACTTGGCTTCTTCGGACTGGGCCGCCGCAACATTCACTGCCATTCGCTGACCTCAAGAATTGGGCCGGGATCTGTGTGCGAAACCCCTGCCGGTGCTTTCCCCGCGGCCAAGCCGCCGATCAAAAACAAATCAATTGCCTATTTCGTAATCAGACTAGAGTTTTTTATCAACTATCCACATTTCGATACGTTATACGCATTTATCTTTTTCATGCTCACATAAACCCAATTCTGAATGCAATAGCGAAGAGAACGCAAATCCGAGCCACCAACGGTTCCCGAAAACCAAAGCCCGCTGATGGGGCAATGCGCAGCGATCCGCAGTTACATAAATTATGTCTTATTATTCAATATATTATTTGGCGCTCTCCACCATGATCCCGCTGGTTCACCCTGATGATTTATTGGACAGAAAAAGTTTTTCCTGTCAGGAGGTTTCGCACTTGCAACATAAATCGCGCTTGGTGCATCATACCGACGTATCAAGGGAGTGCGTTTTTCGTAGCCGTCTAAGGGCGGCCGTCTAGGGCGGAACGTACTTTCGAGAGCTTGGCGTAGGGGCTGGATTTCAGACGGATATTGCGGCGGGGCGTTATCCCCGGCTCGGGCTGATATCGGCGCCGTTGGAGGGCCAGCGTGAGCGTCATGGTGCAAGATCGCGTGGCTGCCAAAATCGGGGCACCGCCGGCTCGCCCACGGAAACGTTCCCGCTACTTCGAGATTCACGCCGCGCCGCCCAAGGCAACCATGATCGTCTTGGGCGCCATCTCCACCATCGCCTTCTTCGGGCTGTGGGAGTTCGTATCGGCTTCCCATGTCGTGAACGAGGTACTGCTCCCGAGTCCGGTCAAGGTTCTGGGCAGTTTGGTCGAGCTGTTCAGCGAAAAAGACTATCTCCAAGACATCGGCGTCAGCCTTTACCGCATCATGGCGAGTTTCGCGGCCGCCTGCCTTTTTGCGGTGCCGCTCGGAATTCTGATGGGCAGTTTTCCCATCGCCGAAGGTGCGTTTAATCCCCTGGTTTCGGCGGCACGGTACTTGCCGGCTCCCTCCTTCATTCCGCTCCTCTTGATGTGGTTTGGCGCGACCGACGCCGAAAAGCTCGCCCTGCTTTTTATCGGGGTCGTCTGGTTTCTCGTCGCGCTGATCATGGATGTCGCGAAATCCGTGCCGCGTGAATTGATCGACACCGCGCGCACTCTGGGCGGAAGCCGGCTGCAAATCCTATTCACGGTCAACATCCCTGCCGCCATGCCCGGCATTGCGACCGCCATGCGGCAAATGCTGGCCATCAGTTGGACCTATCTCGTCATTGCCGAGATCGTCGCCGCCGACGGCGGCATTGGAGCGATGATGATGCGCGCGCAGCGCTACGTTCATATCGACCAGGTTATGGCCGGGATCATCACCATTGGCGCGTTGGGATTGGGCAGTGACCTCATTCTTCGCGCCGCTCATCGATTGGTCTTTTCCTACCTCTATCTGCATGAGAACGAGCGGTAGGACGAAGATGGGACGCCAGCATCGTGGATTGAGATTCGCAAAGGGAGAAGCCGTCATGGTTCGTTTTAAGCGCATTCTGTCGTGTCTAATTGCCGTCCTCGGCCTTGTCTTAGGCCTTGTCTTGGGCCTCGGCGGCGCATCATGGGCGGCCGAGCCCGTGCATATTTCCGGGTTGACGTGGCCGGGCTACGGTTTCTGGTTCATCGTCAAAGAAAAGGGATTGGCGCCGGATCTCGACATCAGCTATCAGCGCATCGAGGATCCCAATCAAAGCTTCAATCTTCTCACCGCCGGCAAGATCGACGTCGTTTCATCGACCATCGAATTCACGCCGATCGGCGTCGATAGCGGAATGCCGCTCAAGCTGGTGGCCTTCGGGAATCTTTCCAACGGAACCGACAAAATTCTGGCGGCGCCCGACATTGGTTCCGCCGCGGATCTCAAAGGCAAGGACGTCGCCGTTCTCGAGGGCGGCCTTGCCCAGATCTACATGGCGATGTGGCTGGAAAAGAACGGCGCGGCGTTCGACTCGGTCAACTACAAAAACATCATCGCCGACGATGCACTGGGCGCCATGATCGGCGGCAAAGTCGCCGCCGCCGAGTTTTGGGAGCCTTACGCCTCGAATCTGCTGAAAGCTCTAAAAGGATCGAAAGTTCTGGCCGATTCGAAAGACGATTATTGGACCAAACAGGCGCTCATTGCCGACGCCCTCTTCATGAACGCCGATTTCATCGCCAAGCGCCACGACGTGGCACTTAAAGTCGCGAAGTCGCTCTATGACGCCATTGCCTGGTGGAAAAAGAATCCGACCGAAGGCAATGCCATCATCGCCAAGGGCATGGAAATGAGCGTTCCCGACGTCGAGCTCGTCCTCGGCAAGGACGGCAGCGGGCTCGATGGCGGCCTTTACGTCTACACCTTCATGGAAACGGCGCGCTTCTGCGGTGCCGCCCCCGGCGATCCGCCCTTCAAGCAGACGAATGGCCAGATGAAGGATCACTTCGAACTCTTGAATACGTGGTGGAAGAAATTCGGTCTGATCAAGAACACGGTGCCCTACGAAAAGGGCGTCGATTGCGGCGTGCTCGGGGAGCTCTACAAGAGTGGCTATCGCGGCTGATTTTGCCGGGACAATG
>JBGOXX010000042.1:0-14866 GCA_041479345.1 Alphaproteobacteria bacterium | reverse complement strand
TTGGGCCACTGACCGCCGTCGACGGCATTACCTTGAAGGTAAGCCGGGGCGAGGTCTTGGGCTTTCTGGGACCCAATGGCGCCGGCAAATCCACCACCATGAAGATGGTCACCGGATTTTTGCTGCCCTCCGCCGGCAAGGCCTTTGTCTGCGGCTACGACGTCGAGCAATTCCCCATCGAAACCAAAAAGAAGATCGGCTATTTGCCCGAGGGCGCGCCGCTCTATGGCGACATGACCGCCGAATCCTTCCTCGAATTCATCGCCGAAATCCGCGGCTTCAAGGGCCCGGAAAAAAAACGGCGGGTGAATCGCGCCGTCGCGCAAGTGGAAATCGGCGACGTGCTGCAACAGCCGATCGAAACCCTCTCCAAGGGCTATAAGCGCCGGGTCGGATTGGCCCAGGCGATTTTGCACGATCCGGAAGTTCTCATTCTCGACGAGCCGACAGACGGCCTCGACCCCAATCAAAAGCATCACGTGCGCAACCTCATCGGCTCGATGGCCCGGGACAAGGCGATCGTCATTTCGACGCATATCCTCGAAGAGGTGGATGCGGTCTGTACCCGTGCTGCGGTGATCGCCAAGGGCAAGCTGGTTTTCGATGGCACGCCGGCGGCTCTCGAAGCGCTTTCCAAGACTCATAACGCCGTCGCCATTCGCATTGCGGCCCCGCGCGCCGGCGAAGTGCGCGACGGGCTTGCCGGTGCGGCTTTCGTATCGCGGATCGACAAGGTGGACGAGGCTAACGGATTCACGAACTTGCTCGTCTTGCCGAAGGACGGCCGTTCGATCATCGCCGATGTCAGCGAGTTTGTTCGCAGCAAAGGCTATCCGATCGAGGAAATTCAGGTCGAGCGCAGCCGCCTCGACAACGTCTTCCGCGACTTGACGCTGCGGAGCTAGGCCTGTGCAAAACACTTTCGTCATCTTCCGCCGCGAGCTCATGGCCTATTTCTCGACGCCGCTCGCCTATGTCTTCATCGTCATTTTCCTGGCGCTGTCCGGCGCGTTCACGTTCTATATCGGCGACTTCTTCGGGCGCGGCTCCGCCGATCTCGACGCCTTCTTCAGCTACCATCCCTGGCTCTATCTGTTCCTGATCCCGGCGGTGGCGATGCGGCTCTGGGCGGAAGAGCGGAAAACCGGAACCGTCGAATTGCTGATGACCCTTCCGGTTTCGACCACGCAAGCGGTTCTCGGCAAATTCCTGGCGGCCTGGTGCTTCGTCGGCATCGCGCTGGTACTGACCTTCCCGATCTGGATTACCGTGAATTATCTCGGCCATCCCGATAACGGCGTCATTCTCGCGAGTTACGTCGCCAGTTTCCTGATGGCCGGTGCGTTCCTGGCGATCGGCTCCTGCGTGTCGGCGCTGACCAAGAACCAGGTCATCGCTTTCATCCTGGCCGCGGTGGTTTGTTTCCTGTTTCTGATGAGCGGGCTCGACCTCGTGCAGAGCTTCTTCCAGGGCTGGCTGCCGCGCTTCTTGGTTGACGCCATCGCCGGCATGAGTTTCCTCACCCACTTTGGGGCGATTACGAAAGGCGTAATCGACCTTCGCGATGTGATCTTCTTCGGCTCGCTGATCGGCATTTGCCTGCTTGCCAATGTGGTCGCCGTCGACATCAAAAAATCGGTTTGAGATCGTGCTTCAGCAATTGAACAAATACGACCGTCGCACGCTGGCCCTAGCGGCAGTTTTGATCGGCGTCATCTTCTTCGTCGCCTTCAATATCCTTACGGCGAACGCGCTGAAATCGGACCGGCTCGATCTGACCGAAGACGGGCTCTATACCCTGTCGCCGGGAACGATCGCGGTTTTGAACTCGATCGACGAGCCGATCACGCTCCGCTTCTATCTTTCCCATCAACTGACCGAGCAGAATCCGGTCTACGCCCAATACGCCAACCGGGTGCGCGAGCTGCTCGAGCGTTATGCCGGCATCGCCCACGGCAAGATCAAGCTCGAAACCTATGCGCCGGAACCCTATTCCCAGGACGACGACCGGGCGATGGCGGGCGGCTTGCAGGGCGTTCCCGTGGATACCGCAGGCGCAGTCGGCTATTTCGGCTTGATTGCGACCAATTCGACCGACGATCTTTCGGTCGTTCCGCTGTTCAGCCCGGACCGCGAGCAATATCTCGAATACGATCTGACGAAGATCATTTATTCGTTGGCGCACCCGAAGAAGCCCACAATTGGCCTTTATACCTCGCTGCCGCTTCGCGCCGATCCCGCGCGGCAATATCAACCGTGGCCGATTTTTCGCGAGCTCGCCCAGTTCTTCAACATCAAGTCGATGCGGGGCGAAGGCCGCGTGCCCGACGACATCGACGTGTTGCTGATCGCCCACCCCCAGAACATGACCGACGCCGAGATTTACGCGATCGATCAGTTCGTGTTGCGCGGCGGCAAGGCGTTGATCCTCGTCGATCCGCATTTCGAATCCTCGGGCCGCGACTACACCAAGGGTCCGCCGCAGCCTGGCGAAACCAGCTCCGACCTGCCGAAGCTTTTCGCCGCCTGGGGCGTCGATTTTTCGGCCGACAAGGTGGTGGGCGACCGGACCGTGGCGCAAAGCGTCAATATGACCACGGGCGATGGCCGCACCCAGGTGACCGATTACCTGCCCTGGCTGGCGCTGCGCGATCAGAACTTCGCCCATGACGACGTGACGACCGCACAGATGCAGCGGATCAATCTGGCGAGTGCGGGATTCTTCACCCTCAAGCCCGGCGCCAAGACGTCGCTGAAGCCGCTTCTCTTCAGCACCCCGCAATCGGAAGAGATCAAGGTCGAGGACGTGAATTTCGTTCCCGACGCACCCGGTCTGCTCAATAGCTTCAAGTCGGAAGACAAGGAGTTCGTCCTGGCGGGGCGGCTGACCGGCCCGGTCAAGAGTATCTATCCCGACGGGCCGCCCTGGGACCCCATCAAGAAGCCGGACGCGGCGGGCGAACCCAAGAGCGACGCCAAGCCGGACGCCAAGCCCGATGCCAAGACTGATGCAAGTGGCGATGCCAAGCCGGACACCAAACCCGATGCCGGCAACATCCCGGCCAATCAGAGCGCCGCTCCGGAAAAACCCAAATACCTGACCGAGTCGGTCAAGCCCATCAATGTGGTCCTGATCGGCGACGTCGATATGATGGTGGATCATTTCTGGCTGCAGGCGGAGAACGTCTACGGCCGACAGGTCGATGTCCCGATCGCCAACAACGCCGAATTCCTCGCCAATATTCTCGACAATCTTTCCGGCAGCGACGAGCTGGCAAGTTTGCGGAGCCGCGGATTGTCCTACCGGCCCTTCGTGGTGACCGAGAAAATCCGCCGCGACGCCGAGGCGCAGTATCGCGAGACCGAACAGCGCATCCAGCAGGAGCTAAAGACGACCGAAGCCAAGCTCCAGGAACTTCGCGGCGGCGAGGCGGCGTCGACGGATTCCGTCCTGAGCGACGAGCAAAAGAAGGAAATCGAGAGTTTCCGCCAAAACGTGATCGTGCTCCGCCAGCAATTGCGGGATGTGCAGCACAATCTCCGCAAGGACATCGATTCGCTCGATACCTGGCTCAAGATCATCAATATCTGGGCGATGCCGGTACTGATTTCCCTGGTCGCCATCGCCCTGCTCATTCTGCGTCAGGCGCGCCGCCGCCGCAGCCTCCACGCGGGAGGCGGATCGACATGAAACCGAAATCGCTCGTCATTTTCGCCGGCGTCACCGCGGTCGTAACCGCCGTCGCCTTGGTCACCGTCGCCAATCGTTATTGGATCAGCCAGTCGACGGCGACCGAACGGGCGTTCCCCGGCCTGCTCGACCGCATCAACGACGTCGCCGAGATCGACGTCAAGGCCAAGGGAACAACGACCGTCATCAAGCGCGCCGATCCGGGTTGGGTCATGTCCGGCAAATACGATTATCCGGTTCAGACCGATATGGCGAATCGCGCGGCGATCGGCTTCGGCGAAATGGAATTCACCGAGCGCAAGACCACGCATCCCGACCGCTACGCCCGCCTCGGCGTCGAAGACGTGGACGGTGAGAATGCAAAATCGCGGCTGGTGACACTCAAGGATGCCAAGGGGACGACGCTCGCCGAGCTGATCGTCGGCCGCCCGCGGGAAGGCCGGCTGGGCGGACAAGGCGGCATCTATGTGCGCCATGTCGGCGACGCCCAATCCTGGTTCGCGCCCGCCAATTTCGAGATTCCGGGAAATCCGATGGTCTGGCTCGAGCCGCGGATCATTCACGTCAACGCCAAGCGCGTCGCGCAAGTAACGACCGTGCAGCCGAACGGCGATGCCCTCGTGCTCTATAAGGACACGCCGCAGACCGCGCATTTCGCCTTCAAGGATCTGCCGCCGGGCAAGAAGCTGAAAGGCGAAGCGGTCGCCGACGATATGAGCACGGCCCTGACCACGATCGATCTGGTCGACGTCGCACCCCAAGCCAATATCGATTTCTCGCAAAAGGTTTGGCACACCGACGTCAAGACGTTCGACGGGCTGGATGTCAAAGTCGACATCGTCCAGCAGGGCGAACATCCCTGGGCCAAGCTATCGGCAAGCGCCGGGACGCCGCTGACCGATCGCAGTTCCCAGCCGGAAGACGTTCAGAAATTCCTGAAGACCGCCGAACAGGTGTCCCAGGAAGCCGCGGATCTCAACGGGCGCACCGGCAAATGGGCCTATGAGCTTCAAGGCTATCAGGCGGAAAAGCTTCGTTCGCCGCTGTCGATCTTCCTCGAAGCCGAGCAGATGGGCCAAGGCCCGGGTGATTTGGGTGGTCCCGGTGGGGGCGGACCCGGAATGGGCGGCCCAGGCGGGGGCGGTCCTGGCATGGGCACTCCTGGCGGCGGCGATATGGGCGCCGGGTTTGGCCCGGGCGGCGGCGGTCTTCCTCCCGGAATGACGCCCGGAATGCCTGCCAGAACACCGCCGGTAAGCCCGCCGCCGGCCGGGAAAAAATAGTCGATAAAACGGATTGGCGAAGAGCAACCGGGGGCATCGCGCAAGGCCGCTTCACGCCCCGCCTCTCGCCGGCGGTCGCAGGCCAATCCCGCTCATTCAAACCACGAAGGCTTGCCGAAATAATCCAGCTCGGTGACGAGCTTGGCGTTGCCCGAGCGCTCCTCGCCCGCCTTTTCCGAGCGGATCGATTTCACCAGGCCGACACCCGGCGCGTACCATTCGGTGATCTCGACCGCAACATCGAGCGTGCTCTGATTGTCGATGGTGGTCACACTGGTATGACCCACCGCCGTCACTTTGAGGCAGCTTGAATAATGTCCCGCCGGGACTTGAACCGATTCGGGATTCGCCACCGTATAATCGAGATCAAGCCCGATGGTGACGGGTAATGCTTTACTGTAAAGAAATTTCTGGGTCAGCAAGATGGTGCGGCCGGGTGCCCGCCAATGGGCGCCGGGTTGCAGCGGATATTTGAGAATATATTGGCCGGATGCGGCCGGCGTCACATCCGAGCCCGGTTCGCGAAACGCGGCTTCGCGAATCCCGGTCTTGTCGTCCGCGTAATAGATGATCTTCCCGTCTTCGAAGAGTCGCGGCGTTGCTGGCGCGCCGTCGATGGTCTCAGCACGCAAATTGACGGCGAAGGATTTGAAATTCTCGGCGCCTGCCGTTCCTTCCGATTCGAGATGAAGCCGGTAGCCGAAGCGTAAATCCGGATCAAGCGGGAAGGGGGATTGGGAGTTGCGGCAGCCGGTAAGCGACAGCGCCGCTGCGAGCGCCAGGAAACCGATCAGGCGCCGGCTCATCCGAACCAGCCGGGCCGGGTGAGGGATTCGAGCTCTTCGTCTAAATCGGCGCCGAGCGGCCCATCGGCACCACTGTCTTCTTTGCGGATGCGCTTCACCAGCCCGACTCCCGGCGCGTACCATTCAACGGTGTCGATGGCGATGGGAAGAACGCCGGAATCGGCCCAATCCAGCTTGGCGTTGCCGGTGCCGTGCAAGCGGATGCAGTGATGGAAGGTTCCAGCCTTAACCCGGACGCTGTCATCGAGGCTTTCGACTTTGTAGGTCAGCGGCCCGTCGGCGGAAATCGATTTGGTGAATTGGCCGAAGCTGCCGAGAATGGTGCGGCGCAGGATTTGGGTTTCGCCCGGCTCGGTCCAGCTATCGCCGACGGCAAGCGGGTGCTTCAGGATGTAGCGAGGGGCGATGGGCATGGGTTGATCCTGATCTTCCGCGCGGCGCGCGACCAGGGCGATGCCATCGGCGGGTTTGGCGAAATATAGCGTGCCGCCGTCGTTATATAATCTCGGCACGGCGCGGCCATCGCCCAGGGGTTCGCTCGGCAGATTGGTTTCGGCGACGGCATAAATGTTTTTTTCGAAGGCGCCGGCATTGCCCTTATTCCGGGTTTGTAAAACCTGTCTATAAGTCCAGGAATAGCCGGGATCGAGGGGAAAATAATCGCTCCCGTCCTTGCCGCAACCGGAAACGCCCGCCGCCAGCAATAGGGCGGCGGCCAGACAGCCCAAGCCAGGGCGCCCCGCGCCTTGGAACAGGGCGCCAAGCCGCGGGGCCGGTTTCAATTGAACCACGAGCCCCTGAACCACGAACCGGTGTCCAGATTTTCGAGCTCCAGGGTCATGGAGCCGAAAGCCGGACCTTCGGGGCCGCTGTCTTCCTTGCGGGTCATTTTGACGAGGCCGATGCCCGGCGCGAACCATTCCGTCGACTCGATGGCGATGTCCATGTCGCCCATCCGTTCGCCCATATTGGCATTGCCCGTGCCCTTGCCGTGGACGCGCAGACAATTGCGGAAGGTGCCGGCGGGGACTTTCACCACGTCGTCCTTGGCTTCGACGGTATAGGTGAGCTCGACGGCGGCCTTGATCGGAACCATGATGACGGCGGCGGGGCCGATTTCCTGGCGGCGCATCAGATAAGTCTTGCTGTCCACCGGCCAGGACGCGCCGACCGCAACCGGATATTTCAACACGTATTGATGGGGCGGCGCGTCTTTCGCGTCGTCGCCGACCTCGCGGTCGCCCGCCAGCAAAATCCCGTCGTCCTGCAGCGCATAGTAAAAAACGTGGCCGTCTTCGTACAGGCGGGGAACGAGCTTCTGCTGCTCGGTCGCGATCATGCCGCGATTGACGACGAGCTGGGCGCTGTGTTCCTTGCCGAGATTCTTGATTTCGGTGGCGACGCGATAGCGCCAGCTCCATCCCGCATCGAGGGGGAAATAGCTTTGATCGGAGCCAGCAGGCTTGCAGGCCGCCAGCGAAACCCCCAGCGCCGCGATCATCGCCAGCGTTCGCAATGGCACGGAATGGGGCTGCCGCTTTTTTGGGAAAATTTTCACGTCACTTGGTCGGCAGCACGGTAGTGGCGAAGGGCGTGAAAATGATGTCCAGCGATTTGGTCACCGCCGACGTGCGGGACATATCCGCGGCGATCATCGGCGGACCGTTGGCGCCATGGTCCGATCCGGGGATCTCGCCCATGATTTCCTGGCCGTTCTTCATCGCCTTGCCGGCTTCTTCCAGCTTCTGATGGAGGTCGGGCGAATAGGTGATCTTGTAGCCGCGCGGCGTCACCCTCCCTGCGTTTTCGGACAGCGAAGAGACCCAAAGATAAATCTCGCCGGGAATGCCTTGCGCCTTGTCCGGCTCGTAGACTTGCGCCGCGATCAAGCGGAAGCGGTCGGGCAGATGCTCGCCCGTCGGCCAACCGAGGAGATCGACGAGGGCCACGTAGCTGACCGGATAAAAGGTGGAGACCAGGACGATGACCGCGGCCTTGATGCCCCAGGAAAACCGGGAATAGAGGATCATCACCAGCAGCAGGACTGCGAGCAGGGTGTAACTTGCGATGATGCCGACGCTGACAGTAATCACGGACGCCTCGCTTCCATTCTCTTCCCGGATCGGGACATTAGAGTCATTGGGGTCATTGCAGTTTCACGAGATGCTTTTGCAAATTGTTGGTGGCTTCCACGCTGCCATCGGCGGCGATCTTGAACCGCACCGCGGTCTTTTCATCACCCTGATGTTCGAGTGTGACCTCGCCGTAATAGATGACTTCGAGAACCGGATTGACCCGCTCGACTTTCACTTGAACCGGCACCGGCTTTTGATCCTCGGTCGCGTAATAATGGACATTGACCACGTATTCGCCGGGGATGACGCCGCGGATGGTGACGATCTCCTGATTGAGCGGATTGGCGACCTTGGTGCCGTTGACGATGATGAAATCGTTCAACATGCCGCGATCATCGCGGTCGAGATGCATGAGTCCCGCTTCCGGATTGCGGAACCAGACCAGATCGCCGCGCGGGCTTTCGACCCAGGAGTCGATATCGTCCGGATTCCAATCGGCCCAGGAGACGGTGATGATGTATTCCGCCTTCGGATTGATCTTCCCCTGCTTATTTTCCGGATTGATGAACATCATGGTGATGATCAGAAGAAAGGTGATCCCGAGCAGCGTGTTGAAAACAAGATCGGTGAACGGATCGGTATTGCCTCTTTGCCGGGTGCGGCGCGCCATAACGAGATTTTTGTCCTATCAGAGTGCGGTCATCGTCAGCTGGGCGCTTTCGCCTTGATATAGGGCGAGACCTGAACCTCGATCACCTTGGTCATCAGCGCCACCAGATCGTCGGCACCGCGGTCGAGAAGCTGATATTGCAAACTCAGCATGATCGCGGCGATCAAGCCGGCGATGGTGGTAAACAATTTCACCCCCATGCCGCCGCTCATATTCACCAGCACTTCCTTCATGCTGGTGATGTCGAGATTGGTCACCGAGGTGACGGCATTGAGCAGAATGACGAAGCCGATGCCGGTGCCGAGCAGGCCTAGCTTGATCATGGTGTCGGCGATGAACCAGCCGATGTCCTGACCGCCGCGCAATTGCTGGCTGTAAGCGTCGAGCAATTGATTCTGCTCCAGCCCGGATTCGCCCACATGACGGCCGGCCTCGCGCATATGCAGCAATTCGGTAATCAGGCTGGTGAGCGCGCATTGAGGAAGGGCGGTATTGCCGACCAGAACCCGCTCGCCCGAGAGCGCCAGATGCCGCGCCGGGCCGCTCTTCAAAGTGTCGGAAACGGTGGCCGCATCGACGAGCTGCTTCGAGATGTAATAGGTGCGGAAGGCGCAATGGCCGGTGAAGGCAAAATACAGGAGAGTTATCACCACCGACAGGTAGCTGACATCGCTCATATAGATGCGCTGGGGCATGCCGAGGCTCCAGGCCACCCCGAAGGCGAAGAGGGAGACGCCGGTCACCACGAGCCAGCGCAAGAAAAGGTAATGGCGCTTATAGGTGAGGGCGCTGGTGACGTCGGCAGTTGTCCAAAACGGCGGCATCTCTTTCTCTTACTCGCTCGTTGGTCCGGCAGATGAAATTATGCAATGGGCGGAACGGAATGGCGACAGCGAGACCCTATTGACGGGATCACATTTTGACGAGGTCACGTTCACGAGGTGACGGTGCCGAGACAATGACGCTTTTCCGCTTATACTTGAAATGAATATTTCACATATCTATCATGAAACAAATGAATAATATTTCCCGGATCGACCTCAATCTTTTGACCGTTTTCGACGCGCTGATGGCGGAGCGGCATCTCTCGCGGGCCGCCGCGCGAATCGGGCGAAGCCAGCCGGCGATGAGCCACGCGCTGCGAAGATTACGCCATCTCTTCAACGATCCGCTTCTGGTGCGCGGCAAGGGCGGGATGAAACCTACTCAGCGGGCGTTGGAATTGGAAGCGCCGGTGCGGCTCGTGCTGTCGGAGATTTCGGGGCTCGCCGGAATGGGCGGGAAATTCGATCCGCGGTCGGCCCAGCGGACGTTCCGGCTGGCCATGTCCGATTACAATGCGCGGGTTCTGCTGCCCGCTCTTGCCAAGCGCATTCGGGCCGAAGCCCCTGCCGTCAATCTCGTGGTGCTGCAGGGCGGGCGGCGCGATACGGCAGAGGCGCTGGCCCAGGGGGGCGTGGATCTCGTCGTGACGTCGTTGGAAGCGATTCCCAAAGGCATGCGCGGACAGCTGCTGCTGCGCGATCGTGTCGTCTGTATGGCCGGCAGACGCGCGATGGGGGGCAAGCGCACGCTGACCTTGTCCGAGTATTTGGCGCGGCCGCACCTCAGTATTTCGATGCAAGGCGATCTGCCGGGGCCGATCGACGAAATTCTCGCCAAGCAAGGCCTGGTTCGGCGCAGCGTCATCACCTTGGCGCATTTCCTGGTGATACCCGCGGTCCTCAGCAGCACGGACACGATCGCAACTTTGCCCTCGCGGGTGGCGCGTGCTTATCGGGCGGAATACGACCTCGTCGTCTTCAAGCCGCCCTTCGACCTGCCGGAATCGATGGTGTGGTCGATCTGGCACCCCCGCGCCGAAACCGATGCCGGGCATCGCTGGCTTCGCGGGCTTATCGCCGAAGTATCGGAATCGTTTCCCCGGGAGCGGTGAGGAGCGGTGAAAGGGTTGCTGAGAGCATGATTTTGTCAGTTGGAACCGGCTGCGCCGGAAGTATTTTGCGCCGCGGGCAGGAGAAGGGCGAAGCGCGTAGCGGGACTACGGGCAAGCGCTTCGACGAACCCGCGGCGGCAAAAGACCCCGGCCCTTTGGGTTGCGCCTTGACGGGCGCCCGCGGCGTTGCGCCGCTCGGCCGATGCGCCACATCGCCCTTCACGGCGCGCCTGGCGGATCGCCTCCCCAAGGGCGCAACGCAGCCGATTCGAACCGACAAGATCATGCTCTAAAAACTCGTCGCGACTCTCAGGCGAGGAGCGATTTAACCCGCGCGCGATTTTGATCAGTCTCTTGAGCGCTCTCTCGGAAGGCCGGGATCGACAACATACTTTGTCTCATCGATCCGAGGCACTGCCATGACATAGGGCTTGTACGCCATGTCTTGGATCAGGATGTGAGAATTGAGCCAGATTTTGAGGTATTCCAGCAATTCGCGGGTTAAATCCGGATCGGGAATCCCCGCATACCGCTCGCGCGCATCGTGGATGAAACGTGCGAACTCGGCGTGTTCTTCGGCATGGGTCTCCAGGGCCGGGAAGCCGCAGGCCTTCATGACTTTTTCTTCCCGGGCGAAATGGAAATCGATATAGGCGACCAAGTTGCCGAAGATGATGCCCAAATCATCCTGACTTGCGCCCGTTTCGGAAAAATCGTGCAGTTGGTTGACGATCCGGAAAAGCGCCTTGTGATCCGAATCCAGAATCGGCACCCCAACGCTCATGGATTGAGACCAGCTCAGATAGGGCATGAATCGCTCATCCCCGATGGGCACGACATAGGGAATTAAAAAATTATAGGACGCTTCCCGCCGGCGGCATTTGATCTAGGTCAAGTGCGCTGACGCGGCGATGGCCGCAGCTTAGGGAACGGTGACGCGGCGGTGCGACGCCGCTTAGTGGAAAGACGGCTTTGCCGGCCGGTCGAGGGCTTGATGCAGGCGGATGTCCTTGGCCCTGAAGTGCTCGGAAAACCAGGCAACCAGGTGCGCCATCAGGACCCGTTCGAAATCATAGGTCACGGCCGTATCGACCGCGGCGATGATGTCGCGAAGCTCGCCCAACAGGGTGTCATGGTCCGCCTTGTGCTCGGCGAATTGATCGTAGCCATGTTCCCGCATGGCCTTTTCCTCATAGGCGAAGTGCTTGGCAACCTCGGCATAGACCGCATTCAAGACGTCGCGCACTGCGGTCTCGCTGGGACTCTTTCCGAGGCCTTGGTAAAGCGCGTTGATGCGATCGAGGAGGTGGGCATGCTCCTGGTCGGCCTCATCGAGGCCGGTTTCAAACTCGGACTTCCAAGGAATCAGCGGCGTGCTCATGGTTCCTCAATTCCAAATCAACCCGGATTGAATACTTTTGTATGATTATCCAAGAGGATACGCACTTTAGGCCCTGTTGAATAGCCCTGTTGGCGGTGTGGTGATCGGCAACGCGCCCGCCCGCCTGCGCCGCCATGCCCCATGGATAGGCCTGTGATAATGTGCGGCTCAATTTCCCGCCGCCAAAATCCCCGTCAATCGAAGCAATCACTATCGGAGAAATCGACATGCCCTTATCGATGTACCAAGCTTCCATTCCGGCCTTTATCCGGATTCTGAACAATCTCTCGGCCATTCTCGATAAGGCCGCCGCCCATGCCGAGGCGAAGAAGATCGATCCTTCCGTCTTCATCACGGCGCGCCTCTTCCCCGACATGTTTCCGTTTTCCCGCCAGATCCAGATCGCGACCGACGGCGTGAAAGGCTGTGCCGCGCGGCTGTCCGGCGCGGAACCGCCGAGCTATCCCGACACCGAATCCACCTTTCCCGAATTGAAGGCGCGGATCGCCAAGACCGTCGCCTTCCTGCAGAGCTTTACCCCCGCGCAGATCGACGGCAGCGAGGATCGCAAGATCGCGTTCAAAGTCGGCGGCGTGGACCGGACGTTTGTCGGAAAGCCCTATCTGTTCGAATTTGTGATCCCCAATTTCTATTTCCACGTCACCACCGCCTACGACATCCTCCGCCACAACGGCGTCGAAATCGGCAAGGGGGATTTTTTGGGGGGTAGGGAGGGGGGAGGAAGCAGAAAGGCATCGACTCAATGACTATCCCGAAAGCCATACATGAGATTGCGTTATCGGACCTCACAACTTTGGTCGGGAGGGTTCGCGAGGGAAAGACGATTGAGTTCAAATCCGCCCTTCCGAATAACTCCGAAAAAGAGATCGACTCTTTTGTAGGTGGCGTCTCAGCTTTAGCCAATACTATCGGAGGTGATTTTCTGATCGGAATTACCGAAACCAAGGACGGATTGGCAGAAGCCGTTACCGGAGTCGGTGTCCAGAATGTGAACGAAGAGAAACGTCGGCTCGAACACTTGCTTGCGGATTGGCTTGAGCCGCGCTTGCCCCGCATTGACATTCAACCGATCACCTGCGGAGAAGACCGGTATGTCTTCGTAGTTCGTGTTGCGCGAAGCTGGATCGGACCGCACCGTCTTACCAAGAACAATAAATTCTATGGCCGAAATTCAGGAGGTAAATACCCACTTGATGTAGGCGAATTGCGGACGGCATTCGTGTTTGGGGAGGCCGTAGAGGAGCGTATACGCACCTTTCGTGCAGAACGGTTAGTAAAGATCGTCGCAGGCGAGACCCCGGTTCCAATGTGCACTAGTACGAACGTGGTACTTCACATGATTCCACTGCCATCATTTGCGGATCGAAGATTAATTGAAGTGATGAGCAATCTCGCTTCTGGCCATATTGTTCCGCTCCCATTGGATGGCCCAAGTGGAGCTAATCAGAACGCGGTCAATCTGCACGGGTATATGAATTTTTCCCAAGCGAGGCCTGAAGGTGCACGGAGTTACGTGCAGTTGTTCCGCAACGGCGCCATTGAAGGTGTAAGCCAGATCAATGAGGATGAGGGTGGCAAACCTTATCTGGTAGGCAGACTCTTCGCGACAAAAATCGTTTCTGCCGTGCGACAGTATCTTCGCGTATTGGTCGATTTTGATGTTGGATTTCCAGTCTTCGCTTTTGTGTCGTTGTGCGGCGTTAAGGATTGCTGCATGAAATACGACACGGGAGGTGTTGTGGAAACAACACCAAGTCTTCGCGAAAACGTGATCGTTCTTCCCGAGGTAGCCTTCGATAGTGAAACAGCTGATGTACCCGCTGTGCTGCGACCGATATTTGACATTGTCTGGAATGCTTTTGGCTTTGTGCAATCGGACATGTATACGAGCGACGGGATATGGAAGGGGTGATCTCATGCCGAAACGGATGCATATGGTTGGACACGGCGACAGGCACCTCCAACCCGTCCCACCTCACAACGAATAGAAGGTCACGCCCTCGGCGTCCGATGAGGGCGCGTCGCTGGGCTCGGACCAGCCGCGCCGCATCACATCCCGCATCGTATCGTCTCGCTCACTGACCGGAACACGGAAAAGCTTCGGCAAGAGCCGCGATGACGAGTTGCGAGGCGATCATGTCGAGCTTTTCCGGATGGGCTTTCAAGTAATTGAGCACAACGAGGCTCGTCTGGCCGAGAGTGACACCTTCGCGAAGGCAGTAATAGCGACGGGTCGAGGGATCGGTTTCGCCGGAATCCGCGTCGGAAGCCGCACCGGAAACCGCATAGGTGATGGTGAGGGCGTCGTCCACGCCGATGATGTAGCCGTCGCACCAAGCCTGGTTGTTGCTGCCGAAAGGCGCATCGCAAAGTTCCAGAAGCTTATTGCCGGAAATGAATCCGGAAATCGGACTCTTTTGCGCCCAGGCCGGAAAACCCGGCATGACGAGGGCGGCTAGCCCTGCGATCACGACGGTCGATATGGCTTTCATGTCCTGCGCCCCCCTCAGGATCGACGAATAACGCCATTTAAATCCGCTTCCGGTTTTCGGTGAAGCGGGAAAAGGCGCGGATTCGGAGCGGAGATTTGGATTGAGGGGGGCGGATTTGCGTTTTTTAGGCGATCCGCGCGTGCCAGCGCCGCAGGAATTTACGCCGCGGGAGTTCAGGAAGCGCGCCTGGCCCTGACGCGATGCAGAACCATCAACGCCAGTAAACCCGTTGCCACGGGGAGCAAGGGTGCGGGCTCGGGCACGGCGGCCGGACCTGTGTAATAGAAGACTTGGCCCGGGCGAATCGCGCCGACGAGATCGGTCTGCGCGCCGATCAGCGCGTCCTTGCCATCCAGTGCGACGGCGAAGCCGTAGCGGTCGTTGATGTTCGGCACCGGATCGACGATCTCCTGCAGAAACGCGCCGGTATTGGAGTCGAACAGAAACGCGCCGCCAAAACCCTGCTGGGAAAGCAGCGCTCCGTGGTTTCTAAAGGCCGATCCGACGAGCG
>JBGOXX010000041.1:0-14938 GCA_041479345.1 Alphaproteobacteria bacterium | reverse complement strand
TGAACCGCGAAAAAGTCCGCTCGATCGACGACCTGAAAACCGATGTCGGCAAGGCCAAAGGCGTGATCACGCTGAACATCCTGCGCGACGGCGCCAGCGTGTTCCTGGTGATCTCATAGCGGCGTTTCTGTTCGTGGAAAGGCAAAGGGCGTGCTGAAAAGCGCGCCCTTTCTTTTTATCCGTTTAAGGAATTATCCGCGGTCGGCGCCGCCGCGCGCCAAAACGTGCGCCACTCGAAAAACCACGGCCGAAAAATGGTGGGCGCGACAGGGATTGAACCTGTGACCCCTACGATGTCAACGTAGTGCTCTCCCGCTGAGCTACGCGCCCTTGATATCAAAGAATGCGGCGGGTCCGCCGCAGGCCGGGGATTAAGAAGCATCCCCCGATCTTTTTCAAGCCCCGGAACCGCCCGCAATCGCCGGATTTAAACCGCGAGCGGCGGCCTAGGCGGCCAGCAGCTTCTCGACTTCCGCGACCAGATCCCGGAGATGGAACGGTTTCGCCAAGACGCGGGTTTCGCCGGGGAGTTTCTTTCGCGCCCGCAAGGCCACCGCTGCAAATCCGGTGATGAACATGACCGGCAGATCGGGACTGGTGTCCCGGGCCCGGCGGGCAAGTTCGATCCCGTCCAAGCCCGGCATCACGATATCGGCAAGCAGGAGATTGAACCGGCCGGGCGCAAAAGCTTCAAGCGCTTCAAGGCCGTCGCCGACGGCAATAACCTCATGCCCCGCCTTCTCGAGCGCGCGCTTCAAGAACCGACGCATTGACTGATCGTCTTCGGCGAGAAGAATGGTTGCCATGCGAGTCTTTCGTATCCCCCTTCAACTGCGCGTGCAAGTATGCCCCACCCCGCGGATTGCATGCGCCCCATTTCGACCCCTGCATCATCGGTCCTACGGCATTGCGAATTGGTAAACAAGGCTCTCGATCGACCGTAAACGGGGGCTCGCCGCAATCGCCTATTTTTTGCGAAAATACGGCATGATGGACATCAGCGGCATCGCCAATTCCGGTTTATCCGAAGTCATCACCGCGGGCGCCCAGCGGCTGCCTCTAATTCTGGCGTCACCGCATAGCGGTTGCCGGTATCCACCGGAGTTCCTGGCTCAATCCCGCCTCGATTCGCGAGCCTTGCGCAAATCGGAGGATTGCTATGTGGACGAGCTTTTTGCCGTAGCTCCGAGATTAGGCGCGCCGATGCTGCGGGCGCATTTCCCGCGCATCTATGTCGATCCCAACCGAGAGCCGTTCGAACTCGATCCCCACATGTTCGCGGAACGGCTGCCGGATTACGTCAATGCGAATTCGCCGCGCGTCAGCGTCGGGCTTGGCACCATTCCGCGGCTGGCTGCCGGCGGCGAGGAGATTTACGGCGGAAAATTGGCGTTTGCCGATGCCCTGCGCCGAATCGAGTCCTGCTATCAACCCTATCACGCGTTGTTGAAAGACCTCATCGATGTGACGGTCTCGCGATTCGGTTTCTGCATTCTTTTGGATTGCCATTCGATGCCGCCGATCGGGGGACCGACCGAACCCGATGCCGGGCGGCGGCGCGTCGATTTCGTGCTCGGCGATTGTTTCGGAACATCCTGTGCCGCAGCGCTGGCCGATTGCGTCGAATCCAGGCTGGTGGCCATGGATTACACGGTGCGCCGCAACGCGCCTTATTCAGGGGGCTTCACCACGCGCCATTACGGCCGGCCGCCGGAAGGCGTCCATGTCCTCCAGATTGAGATCAACCGGGCGCTCTACATGGATCCGGAGACGCTCACCAAGCGCCGAAGCTTCGCGACCCTCACCGGGGCGATGGCCAATCTCGTCGAATCGGTGGCGAGGCTTTCGCCGGCGGTTCTGCGCGGACCCTGAAATCCCCGGATTTTTTTGCCGCTTAATAAAAAAAAGGGCCGCGCAAGCGCGGCCCGAGTTCAGGGAGGATGCACCCTTAGGTGCCTGCGGCGCTGGATACCGATAAGGGGGGAAGGGAGGTGTCCATGCCGCAGTGCACAATATGAAACATCAGAAATTTGATTTCAACAAAATTTTTAACTTATTGATTTTTAATAATATTTTATAAGAATTGAATCCGTTCTCCAATTCGCGGCGCCAACCAATTTTTGCGTCGCGGTATGCGATTTAGAACCCTCGCAACTCGCTGCCGGCTGGCATAGCCATTGCTTGCTGCAGCCCTGTGATCGATACAGCGCAGGGCCGCATGAAACCCAGAATTCTGACGCTCGCCACGGCAATTTTGCTGGGCGCGATGCGCCCGGCCAGTGCGGTTGAGGCCGGCCCCTGCGCGTCTTACACCGCCGCCATGGAGCATTCGCAAGCCATTCCAACCCGGCTTCTCGCCGCGATTTCGCTCGCCGAATCCGGCCGTTTCGATCAAGTCCGGGGGGAAATTATTGCCTGGCCCTGGACCATCAATGTCGGGGGCGAAGGCCGGTTCTTCGCCACCAAGGACGAGGCCATCGCGGCGGTGAAAAAGCTGCAAAAGCGCGGCGTCACCAATATCGACGTCGGTTGCATGCAGGTGAATCTCCACCATCATCCCGATGCGTTCGATTCGCTCGATACCGCCTTCGATCCTTTCAGCAATGTCGCGTATGCCGCGAGCTTTCTGAAGGAATTGAAAGATGAAACCCGGTCGTGGTCGCAGGCCATCGCCTATTACCACTCGACGACGCGGCAATTGAATGTGCCCTACCGCAACAAAGTTTATCGCTTGTGGGCCGAAGTCCGCCGCCGCGAAGCGGAGACCATGCGTCAGCAGGTGATCGCCGCCTATCTCGAGCGTCGAGCCGCCGAACAAGCTCGCCTCGCCGCCCGGCAAGGTCCGTCTCGAATCGCCCTCGAATAATCTTCCTTCCCGGACCGCGCCTTCCGTTCCTAAACTCGATACCGGGTACCGGCATCGGCGTACCGGCATCGGGACCAGCGATGCCGCGTCGATCGAGGAACAGGCCCCATAAAGTGATTTCAAGAAAATGACCTCCAAACGCGATCCTGAATGGCGGCTCGTCGCTGAAATCGGCGGCACCCAGGCGCGCTTCGCCTTGCGGCGCAAGGGCCGTGCCGCCGGCGCCGTGTGGACTATTGCCTGCCGCGACTATCCGCGAATCGAAGACGCGCTGATCGAATTTTTGGCCACGCGGCCGGCGCCGCCGGGCGCCGCCGCCTTTGCCGTTGCAAGCCCCGATGACGGCGATGATATCGCGATGTTGAACGGACCTTGGAGATTTTCGATTCGGGCATTGTGCCGGCGCTTCGGCTTCTCGCGGCTTGATGTCGTCAACGATTTTGCGGCACTCGCTCTCGCCGTTCCGCGCCTGCGCGCGGCGGACTTGCGGCGCATCGGCGGCGGCAGACCGGTTGAAGGAGCTCCGATCGCGCTGATCGGCCCCGGAACGGGGCTCGGCGTCGCCGGGCTCGTTCCCGCGCGTCAGGGTCCAACGCCGTTGGGGCCGGTTCTTCTCGCCAGCGAGGGTGGCCACGCAACCCTCGGGCCTGCCAATGACCGTGAAAGCGATATCCTCGCGGTCCTTCGCACTCGCTTCGGCCATGTTTCGGCCGAACGGGCGGTTTCGGGCCCCGGTCTTGTCCGGCTCTTCGAAGCGATTTGCGAACTCGAAGGCGAAAAGCCGCCCTGTGCTACGCCCGAAGGAATCGTGCGCCGGGCGCTCGATGGAAGTTCGGCCTTCTGCGCCGAAACGCTCCAGGTTTTCTGCGCCCTGCTGGGCACGGTTGCGGCCGACGTCGCCTTGACCTTCAAAGCCCGCGGCGGCGTTTACATCGGCGGCGGAATCGTCCCGAAATTGGGCGATTTCTTCGCGGCGTCGCCGTTCCGCCAACGCTTCGAATCCAAGGGGCGCTATTCGAAATTTCTCTCTGCTATTCCAACCTCGGTCATCCGCCGCGACGACGCCGCCCTTATCGGTCTATCGATCCTCGCCGATCGTCCGCTGCAATAGCCCTTATTAAGCCGCCCCAACCCCCTATCCGAACAGGTTAATCCCCGGTTGCCGGGTTAATCAGTCATTAGCCCGAAAGTTGTAAAACAAAAGCTCCGGCTTCGGGCTGTTCGGCACGGCCCTGGGATAGGCGGCGATGCCAGCAACGCAATCAGTGCAACTCAGCAACACGGCGGAACCCGCGATTGAAGCGTGCATTCTGCTCGTCGATGCCGCTCCCGGCGAGCGGGAGCGGATCGAAATCGCGTTGCGCCGCGCCGGGTTCAGCCGAATTCATACCGTTTCCGATTCGAACGCCGCCGCGGCTTTCGTCCAAAACATCGAGCCCGACGTTATTGTCGTTGCCGCGGACCAGCTGCCGTCCTTGTTGTCGCCGTCGTGGTGGCGCGGAAAAGCAGAGATTCCGCCGCCGGTGATTGCCCTCTGCAATGCCCCGAGCGATCCCGTGCATTTGGCGGCTCTTGCCAGGGGCGCCGACGATTGTGTGGGCCGTCCGCTCGATACCGGTGAACTCATCGGAGCCGTTCGCCGGATGACCGTCGCCCGCCGTTGCGAGCGTTTCGTCGAAGCCCGGAAGCGAGATCTCGACCGGTTGATGGAGCAGCAAACCGAAAAGCATGACGAAGTCGTCGGAGTCTTGAAACACGCCGAGCGAAAGTTGATCGAGGTTCTCGCCGACGCCGAGGCGGCGAATCGCGGCAAGACGCAGCTCCTGGCCGATATCAGCCACGATATGCGCACGCCGCTCAACGCCATCGTCGGCTACTCCAAGATTCTGATGAACGAGAAACTCGATCCTGAAGTCACAGCGCGAATCGAGAATATTTACGGCGACGGCGTCTACCTCGTCGGTCTCGTCAACGACATTCTCAAGAATTGCGACACCTGCGATCCGATCGAACTCGACATCGAATTGACCGAAACGAAGCTGCCGGAGCTCATTCAATCCTGCGTGCCCCTGGTGGAAAATCAGGCGAAGACGGCGGGCGTGGCGCTTGTGCTGGACATCGCCCCGGATTTTCCCGTCATCCGGACGGATCCGAAGCGTCTGAAGCAGGTGATTCTGAATTTGGTGGAGAACGCCATTAAATTCACGCGCCCCGGCGGCCAGGTCACCGTAAGGGCCTCGGCGGAGAAAAGCGGAGACGCCTACATCCTCGTCATCAGCGATACCGGGATCGGCATCGCCCCGGAGGCGATGGATTTGATGTCGTCCGTTCCGCCGGAAAAAAGCCGGGGCGACGGCAAGCCGGCCGGCAATGGGCTCGGTCTGCCGATAACGCGGCGCATCGTCGAAAGCTTGGGCGGCACCCTCGATTTCCGCAGCAGCCCCGGCGGCGGAACCGTCGTCACCCTCCGCTTTCCCAGCGATCCGGCCAAGAAGCGGCCCACTCGCAATGTCTCCCGCGATGTCTGACGAAGCCACTATTCTCGTCGTCGAAGACCGGCCGGAGGAAATTCGATACGTCTCCGCCTGTCTCGCGGATCAACCTTTCCACATCCGGCATGTGGCAACCGCACGCGAAGCGCTCGAGGTGTTGGCCGCCGAAACGCCCGACGCCGTGCTTCTCGATCTCGGACTTCCCGATATGGATGGCCGCGAGGTTCTTCGCGCGCTTGTCGCCGATAATCGTGCGGGCTCCGTCGTCATCCTGACCGGCAATGCCTCCCTCGACACCGCGGTCGAGGCGATGCGGCTTGGCGCATTCGATTACATCGTCAAACCCTGCGAACCGGCACGCCTGGTCGTCACCTTGCGCAATGCGGTCGAACGGCAGCGACTCGCCAAACTGGTGTCGCGCTTTCGCGAACGGTACGAAAGCGACCATTTTCAAGGCTTCATCGGCGCGTCGCCGGCCATGCGGGCGGTCTATCGGACGATCGAATCGGCGGCGGCGAGCAAGGCGACGATTTTCATTACCGGAGAAAGCGGCACCGGCAAGGAGCTTTGCGCCGCCGCGATCCATGCCTTGAGCGCGCGGCACGACCGGCCTTTCGTCGCCCTCAACTGCGCGGCGATTCCCGCCGGGCTGATGGAAAGCGAAATCTTCGGACATACGCGGGGTGCCTTCACCGGTGCTACCGCCGAACGCGGCGGGGCCATAGCGCGAGCGGCTGGCGGTACGCTCTTTCTCGACGAAATTTGCGACATGCCGCTCGAGCTTCAGACAAAACTTCTGCGCGTCGTCCAAACCGGGGTTTATCAAAAGGTCGGCGCGGACCAAAGCGAACAAGCGGATCTCCGCTATGTTTGCGCGACCAACCGCAATCCCTGGCATGAGGTGGAGCGCGGGCAATTCCGCGAAGATCTCTTCTATCGCATGCACGTAATTCCGATCGAACTTCCGCCCTTGCGGGAACGGAGCGAAGACATCCCGTTGCTTGCCGCTCAATTTCTTGCCGACACGACGCGCGAAGAAGGCAAGCACTTCACCGGATTCGCCCCCGACGCAGCGGAAGCATTGACCACCTATTCTTGGCCAGGGAATGTGCGCGAACTTCAAAATGTGATTCGCCGAGTCGTCGTCTTGAACGACGGCGAATGGGTGACGGCCGACATGCTGCCTCCCCTCTCGTCCCGAAGCGCAATGTCTCGATCGCGCCCAGCGGCCGATGCCGACGCCAGATCCAGTGGCGAGGCTGGCCGCGTGCGCCCGCTTTGGCAGGTCGAACGCGATGCCATCGACCAAGCCATTGCGGCCTGCGGCGGCAATGTGAGGCGCGCTGCGACTTTGCTGGGGATCGACCGCGCCACCATTTACCGCAAGCGCCGCGACGCGCGAAGCCGCACGCAGCCGCTAGCCAGCCATCGGAACGAGCCGCTCGATGCCGGGATTTTACAAACCCTTGAGCAGGCGCTCGGTCATGACACGGTGCGCGGACTGATCGAGCGCCAGACCGGCGATCTCCGCCAGCGCATCGCGGGGCTGATCCGAGCCTGCGAAAAAAGCGATCTGCCGAAAGCCGCCGAAATCGCCCGCGACCTCGAGCGCCTGGCCACCGTATTTGGCGCCAAATCCTTGGAAAAAACCGTGCTTGAACTTGCGGGCGCCTGCGCGTCCCGCGACCTCCAACGAATCAAGGCCGTGCTGCCGATCTTGCGTGAGCAAGGCGAGCGCACATTGGACGCACTGATGGAACGCTACGCGCCCGATTCCGCCGCGTGATCACTTTCCGTGCCCGCCCAGAGCACCCGCCCAGAGCATAAGACCCAGAGCATGAGACAGGGCGCTGACCCCTCCATCGACGCCCTGACTGTAAGCCGTCGTGGGGCCGGTCCGGAATTTGGCCTTCCGATGGGGGACCATCGAAGCGATAGGCCCGCGCCACGGAACCGCAAGGGATGCACAGGGACGCACGGTCGCCCCCAGAGGCTCGCGATTTCTGCTAGTCTTCAAGGCTGATCGCATCTTCTGGGAGGGACGAATTGAGCCGCGCTTTCGTCAAGGAGCCGGACGGCGACGAGGTTTCCGACGATCAACCGGAAATCCCCGAAAGCCGGCACCCCAATTACGTCACCCGGAACGGCCTGGCGGCGCTTAAGGCCGAGCTAGCCGAGCTTTCCGCGGAAAAGGAGAAGCTCGCCGCCAGCGAGGAGCTGCAGGCGAAATTGGCGCTGGCGCAAACCGAACGGCGCCTGCGTTACGTCAGCCATCGCGTCGATCACGCGATTCCGGTTGATCCCGCGACTCAACCGGCCGACGAAGTCGCCTTCGGAGCCGTTATCCGGGTCGCCGCTCCCGACGGCCACGAACGCGATTACGCGATCGTCGGCGAAGACGAAGCCGATGTAGCGCTCAACAAGGTTAGCTGGGTGTCACCCCTCGCGCGCGCCTTGACCGGCGCCAAAATCGGCGACGTCGTCACCTGGAAGCGCCCGGCCGGCGATATCGATCTCGAAATCCTGGCCATCCGCTACGATACTAAGAAATCCCGCTAGACGAGCATCGCTTCATGCAGATCGAGCTCACGCTCGATGCGATGCAAGACATCGTCACCGATGATTTTTTCGCGGCGAAGGCGGATCAACTCCCGGCGCTGAGCGGCGATCGCCTGAAGCATCAGGCGGCGCCGCGCTATTGCGGCGGCTGCGAATTCTCTTTTTTCTGCTCGTCGATGCGCTTGGCGTTTTCTTCTCGCCATTGGCGCATCCGCGCCGCGTTTTCCTCTTCGACCTTCTTGTTCATTTCGTCCTGCTCTTGCTGGACCTTCTTGGCCTGTTGGGCGTTGAGGTCGTCCGCGACATTGTCGGTGCTCGTCTCGGCGGCGTGCACCAAGCCATTGGATGCGACCCCCATGCCTAAAGCCAGGGTCACGATAGCGATGTAAAACCGGTTCATAGTGCCTCTCTCGGGAACGGGATTCTTCGGATCCCACGAGGCCCTTTTACCACGGCTGAGGGGGTCGTTGGGAGCGGCAAGACCGCGGCTTTTTGGCCACTATTGCCCCAATGCCTTGTCCACCGTCTTGCCACAGCGGCCGAAATAAAAGTCGTTCACGCTGCAGATCACATTGCCGGGAAGCTCGCAGTGTTCCGGTTCGCTGGCGCCCCAGGGCTGCGGATGGTAACGCCCGCCATGCAGGGCGCAATATCGCGCCGCATCGCTCGGAAAGTCGGAAACATCGATGCCACCCGGCGGGCAATACCTCACCAACATTGCCCATTGTTCGCATTTGAGGCCGCTCTTGAAATTGCACACCCCGTATTCGCCGCCGTCGCTTCGCTTCTCGATGGTCAGAATGCCGCCCGATTTCTTGCAATTGAGCGATGCGGGAGTGGGTTTGGATGTGTAAGCGCGAGAGAGCGCTTCGCGATTCAAGCCGGAGTCTTCATCGTTATCGCAGGCAACGACGGCGAACCCCATGAGCGCAGCCATTGCCGCCACACGCCAAAGACCCGGCCCACGGGATGGGTTTTGCGAAGTAGTGCCAGACATTGCCATGGTTCCCCCTGCCCATTCTAGCCGACCGGGTCGTAAACTTAGGGTTAAAGCGACTTGGCGCGATGGGCGCGCGACGGGCAGGCATCCCGGCGATCGCTTACCCCGGCTATGCCTTGATCCCTCCCGACTTTTCCGATTAGCGTCAAGCGGTTCATCTTCAGCTTTTTGCAGGCGCAACCGTGGCGGCAAAGGACGATCAGGGCGCATCCCCATCTGGTCCATCTGGCGGATGGCTGAAGAGCCGCCGCGGCGCCGGGGCGATATGGCTCACCCTCGGCGGGCAGTGGGTGGCGGAGACGGCGGGCCGCCTCGATCGCGAGCTGCACGGGCTCGATGTCACCGGGCTGAACCGTGCCGATTTGGATCTCAGCGCCGTAAAGCGCCTCGACGCGGCAGGGGCCTGGCTGATCCGCCGCACCCAGGCCGAATTCCGCAAGAAAGGAATCGAAACGGCGGTTTCTGGCGCCAGCGCCTCGCACGCGTCGCTGCTGGAGACGGTCGCTCGGCAGGACGTCTCGGTGGCACCGCCGGCGCTACACCGCGACCGGCTGTTTGCCGCGGTCGAGGGCATCGGCAAGACGACGGTCGAACTGCTGCTCGACGCCCGGGATCTCCTCAATTTCTTCGGCCTGACTGCGGTCACCTTTCAACGAACGCTGCTGCGGCCGGGCCGGGTGCGCATCGCTTCGCTCACCCACCAGATGCAATTGACGGGATTCAACGCCCTGCCCATCGTGGGGCTGCTGAGCTTCCTCATCGGCGTCGTCACCGCCTATCAAAGCGTCGATCAACTTGCGCGATTTGGCGCGCAGATCTTCACCGTCAACATCATTGGCATCGGCATCCTGCGCGAGATGGGCATCCTCATCACCGCCATCATCGTGGCCGGCCGCTCCGGCAGCGCATTCACGGCGCAGATCGGCACCATGAAAGTCAATGAAGAGGTCGAGGCCATGCAGACCATCGGGCTCGATCCGATGGAAGTTCTGGTGCTGCCGCGGGTGATCGCACTGGTCATCGTCATGCCGCTTCTGACCTTTTATGCCGACATATTGGGAATCTTGGGCGGCGCCGCGATGGCGGTGACGAAGCTCGACATGACCCTCCTCCAGTTCGCACGCCAGCTTCAAACCGCGGTTTCCATCACCTCCTTCTGGGTCGGAATTTTGAAAGCGCCGCTCTTCGGTTTTGTCATCGCGCTGGTCGGCTGTTTCGAGGGGTTGTCGGTGACCCGGAGCGCGGAATCGGTGGGCAGCCACACCACCAAGGCGGTGGTGGAAGCGGTGTTTCTGATCATCGTCCTCGATGCCTTCCTCTCCATCTTCTTCTCCGCCGTCAATATGTGACCGATGGAAACCGTCATCGAAGTCAAAGGGCTGAGGACTCAATTCGGCGCGCAGGTGGTGCATGACGGAGTCGATCTGACGGTCCAGCGGGGCGAGATCATGGGACTGGTCGGCGGCTCGGGCAGCGGCAAGTCGGTGCTGCTGCACTCGATCATCGGGCTGCGCAGACCCAATGCCGGCCAAGTCAAAGTACTGGGGCAGGATGTCCGATCGTTATCGGAATCGGAATTGCGGCATCTGGATCGCCATTGGGGCGTTCTGTTCCAGGACGGCGCCCTGTTCAGCTCGCTCACCGTCGCTCAGAACATCGAGGTTCCGATGCGCGAGCATATCGTGATGCCGCCCGGGCTTCGCCGCGAGCTCGCCATGCTCCGGATCGCGATGGTCGGCCTGCCGCCGGACGCCGCCGACAAATACCCGTCCCAGCTTTCCGGGGGCATGAAAAAAAGGGCCGGACTGGCCCGGGCGCTGGCGCTCGACCCCGAAATTCTGTTTCTGGATGAGCCCACCTCCGGCCTCGATCCGATCGGGGCATCGGCCTTCGACCGGCTTATCCGCGAGCTTCAGCGGTCCCTGGGACTGACCGTGTTGCTGGTGACCCACGACCTGGATTCGCTTCGCGCGGTATGCGACCGCATTTCCGTCCTGGTCGATAAGCGTGTTAAAGTCGGCACCTTGGAGAGCCTGATGCGCGACCCGCACCCGTGGATTCAAGAATATTTCTGCGGTCCGCGCGGACGCGCCGCTCTTTCCGCCAACCCACCTGCAGCCTCGTAATTCCGCCATGGAAACCCGCGCCAATTACCTCTTGGTCGGCAGCTTCGTCCTGCTGCTCATCGCCGGGCTCTTCCTGTTTGCCTTGTGGCTCGCGCGGACCAGCTATGTCACCGACGTCAAGCGATACGACATCTATTTCGTCGGCGCCGTTACCGGGCTCAAGAAGAGCAGCTTCGTCAGCTACCGGGGCATCAATGTCGGCGAGGTGATCGATATCGAGATCGACCCGACCAATGTCGAGCGGGTCGTGGTGACGATCGAGGTCAAGGCCACCACGCCGATTCGCATCGACACAGTCGCCAGTCTGGAAATCCAGGGCTTGGCCGGCGGCACGTTCATCCTTCTTTCGGGTGGCCTGCAGAGTTCGCCTTCCTTGGAAGCGAAAAACAGCGAACGCTATCCCGTCATCGCCTCGGTGCCCTCGCGAATCGAGCAGGTACTGCAAAGCGCGCCCGCCGCCGTCGAACACGTCAATCTCTTGCTGGCCCGCGCCAATGAGCTATTGAGTCCGGAGAATCGCGAGGCCATCACCGAGACTCTCAAGAATTTCGATACCGTCTCCGGATCCCTGGCCAAGGAAAGCCCGCAGATCGAGCAGGCGATTTCCGATTTTTCGGTGACCATGGCCAATTTGCGCCAAACGACGGCCGCACTCGACCACCTCACCGCTAAAGCCGACACCACCCTCGATGCCATCGGGCGCGCCGCCAGCGACACCGGGCGCAGTTTTACCGCCACCAGCGACCAGATGGCGTCGCTCGTGACCGAACTCAAGCAAACCTCGAAATCGCTGACGACCATGAGCAATGAGATCGCCGGATTGGTGGAGGAAAATCGCGCGCCCCTCCGCAATTTCTCGGGCACCGGATTGAACGATCTGACGGGATTCCTGTCCGATGCGCGCGAGCTGGTCGGCAATCTGAATCGTCTTACCACCGAGATCGAGCGCGATCCCGCGCGCTTCTTTTTCGGCAACCAGCAGCAAGGTTATGACTCATCCCATCGAAAATAAGCCCCGCCTTTCGCGCCGCCGATTGCTCGAAGTCTTCGCCGCGGCGCCGCTCGTGCTGTCCGGGTGTTCGTCGCTGGTACCGGGGCAAGGTCCGCCGCCCAACCTCTACCGGCTGACGCCCAAACCGGGAATCCCTGACACCCTTCCGAAGGTCAACTGGCAGCTTGAAGTCGATGTCCCCAACGCCCCGGCCAGTCTCGATTCGACGCGTGTGGCGCTTCTCCACGATCCGAGCCAATTCGAATATTACGCCCGGGCGAATTGGGTCGACCGCGTGCCTCTCCTGGTTCAATCGTCGTTGATCGAATTTTTCGAATCCTCGGGAAAGATCCTTTCGGTCGGACGCGATTCATCGGATGTCCATCCGGATTATGTGTTGAGCACGGAATTGCGGGATTTCCAGATGGAATATTTCCCCGGTCCCTTGCCGTCGGCCCATGTCGGAATGAATGCCCGGCTGATTTCAATCCGGCAACGTTCGATCATCGCCTCGCGGCGGTTCGACGAGCTCGCCCCGGCGTCCGCCGACCGGATTGAGTCGACTGTCGCGGCTTACAACGTCGCGCTCGGCAAAACCTTGGACGAAATCGTCGTCTGGACGATCGAAAACGGCGAGGCGGACCGCAAATCCGGCTGAACCCTCCTTCGTCCGCATTTTGCCGCATCCCGGTTACGCCGGCTTGGTGGGGACCTCGCGGGTTTCCGCGGGTTTTAGCGGCTGGATCGCGCCGTTCTCGAGGAGTACCATCCCTGCCCGAGCAGGATGCGCGGCCGCCCCATGAACCGGTTGGCGCCGCTTGCGATAAGCAGTCAATCGAACCAATCGATCGACGCAGTCAATCGTGGAGGAGGGGAACATGACCTGGATTTCGATGGGCCGTCGGTTCGCGGTCTTGACGGTGGCATTGGCTTTCGGCTTGGCGCTTAGCGCCTGCGGAAAGAAGGAGGAAGAAAAAGCGGCACCGGCGCCCGCCGCCGAGCAAAAGGCACCAGAACAAGCGGCCCCGGCGGCTCAGCCTGCCCCAGCCGCCCCACAAGAAGCAGCGCCTGCCCCGGCTCCAGCCGCCCCGCAAGAGGCAGCGCCCGCCCCGGCTCCAACCGCCCCACAAGATGCGGCGCCCGCCCCGGCTCCAGCGCCGGAATCGGCTCCCGCGCCAGCTCCGGCGCCGTCCGGCGACAAGTCCGATGAAGGTCCGCCGCGAGACGAATAGCGCGGGCTTCCATTCCATCGCATAGGTTCAGGGCCGGCCGTTTGGTCGGCCCTTTTTTTCAGGCGGCCGGCGTTGCGATTCAGACGGCCGGAACGGACAAATCCTCGGCGCCATGCAAATTACCTTTCTCGGCGGGGTCGGCACCGTCACCGGTTCGAAATATCTGGTCGAGGCCGGCCAGACCCGTGTCCTCGTCGATTGCGGACTGTTCCAAGGATATAAGCAACTCCGGTTGCGCAATTGGGAACCCCCGCCCCTCGATCCGGCGGGGCTGAGCGCCGTCATTCTCACGCACGCCCATATCGACCATTCCGGCTATCTGCCGGTTTTGATTCGCAATGGATTCGCCGGGCCTATTTTCTGCACTGCGGCAACCCAGGATCTCTGCGCGATCCTGCTTCCCGACAGCGGGTTCCTGTTCGAGCGTGACGCCGAATTCGCCAATCGCCACGGCTTCTCCAAGCACCGCCCTGCCCTGCCCCTGTTCACCCAAGCCGAAGCCGAAGAATCGCTCGCCCAGTTTGCACCGCTGCCGTTCGAAACGGACACGGCCTTAAGCGGCGATCTGCGACTGCGGTTCATACCGTCGGGCCACATTTTGGGATCGGCGTTCGTGCGCTTGACCCGCGGCAATACCACGCTCGTGTTTTCCGGCGATCTCGGCCGGCCGCACAGCGCAACCATGATCGATCCGGCGGTGGTGCGGCGCGCCGACTACCTCGTCATCGAATCGACCTATGGCAACCGCCAGCACGAAGCCGTGGACCCCGAAGACAAGCTCGCCGAAATCATCGTGCAAACCGCGGCGCGCGGCGGCGTCGTGCTGATTCCCGCATTCGCGGTCGGTCGCACCCAGACGATTCTTTATCACCTTTACCGCCTCAAAGCGGCGCGGCGCATTCCCGATTTGCCGGTGTTTCTCGACAGCCCGATGGCGATCGACGCCGGGGGCGTATTCCGCGCCCATCCGGGAGAACATCGTTTATCGCCGTCCGAATGCCGAGCCATGTGCGCGACCGCCCATGAAGTCCGCGACGCCGAGGAATCGAAGGCCTTGGACCGGAACGGCATCCCCAAGGTCATCATTTCCGCGAGCGGCATGGCGACGGGGGGACGCGTGCTTCACCACCTAAAGATATTCGCGCCGGATCGGCGGAACACCATCCTGTTCACGGGATTTCAGGCGGGCGGCACGCGGGGGGCGGCCCTTGTTGCCGGCGCCACCGCCATCAAAATGCACGGGCAATATGTGCCGGTGCGCGCCGAGATTGCAAATTTGCAAATGCTATCGGCGCATGCCGATGCCGACGAGATCATGGCGTGGCTGCGGAATTTCGAAGCGCCGCCGCGGCTGACGTTTGTCACCCACGGCGAACCCAGCGCCGCCGATGCCCTGCGCCATCGTATCGAAGAGGAACTCGGCTGGGCCTGCCGTGTTCCCGGTTACAAGGATTCGGCGGAACTCGCGTGACTGCTCCTCCACCTAAAGATGGAGGCTTCCCAGTTCTCAGGCCGCAGCCGGTTCGATATAAACCGGTCTTACGCAGCCTCCGTGGGCAGAGACGGGCAGCCCCTCCGTCTTGAGCATGAGTATTCCTTGGTTCCTGATGTTGATCGCGGCGTTGATGTCGCGGTCGTGAAGGGTCTCGCAATCGAGACAAGTCCAATGGCG
>JBGOXX010000040.1:0-15188 GCA_041479345.1 Alphaproteobacteria bacterium | reverse complement strand
TCCGTTGACCGAGCGTCTGCATCGGCGAGTGATCGGCATTTCCTGGGTTGAGGCGTGCCGGCATCGCGAGTGACAGTAATTTTTCCAAATCGACGCAAGAAGAAACAACCGCACTGGCATGATCGAGGAAGGCTTCGAGACTGGCGATTTCCCGCGCTTGAACCAAACCGAGATGCCGTTCCGGGGTCGCCAGGTTTTGATCGCGCGGCACGAATCCGAGGATGGGAATTTCGGGACAGTTTCGCGCCATGGCCTCCCGGATCGCGGCTTCATGGGGCGCGCTTGCCACCCGATTGAAGATGACGCCCGCAATCGCGACATCGTGGCGGTGACGGGCGAAGCCTTGAATAAGGGCGGCGGTAGATGCGCCTTGGCCGCGCACGTCGACGACAAGAATGACCGGCCAGCCGGTCAAGGCCGCCAAATCGGCGGTCGAGCAGCCGTAACCGCCGTCGAACAGCCCCATGACGCCTTCGCAGAGAATAATCTCGGCTTTCGTGTCGGCAATGAGAGCGGCGATGGTCTCAATCCGCATCGCCCAGGGATCGAGATTGAAACAAGGCTTGCGGCAGGCCGCGGCGTGAAAGGCAGGGTCGATGTAATCGGGGCCCGCCTTGGCGCCCGCGACCTCGCGCCCCGCCGATGCGCGCCCTGCCAATGCACGTAAGCAGCCCAGCGTCAACACGGTCTTGCCGGAGCCGCTGGCGGGTGCGGCGATGATCAGCCCCAGACGGCTCATGAGTGGGTTCATGGGCGGATTCGTGAGCGGGTTCATCGGCGGGCTCACAGAAATTTGGCGATGCCGGCGGCCATGTCTTGCGGGCTCACATCCGGGCTGAAATGGGTGAGGTAATGGCCGTCGCGGTCCATCAGATAAATGAGCGACGTGTGATCCATGGAATAGCCGCCACCGGATTCTTCATGCTTCGCGAAATAGACGCGATAGGCTTTCGCCGCCGCGGCGATATCATCGGGTGCGCCGGTGAGGGCGACAAGCCGCGGCGAAAAGCGGGCGGCGTATTCTTTCATCTTCGCCACGTTGTCCCGTTCGGGATCGACGGTGATGAAAAGGGGCACAATGGATTGACCCTTGTCCCCCAGCGCCGTGAGTGCGCTACTCATGTTCTGAAGGGTGAGGGGACAGACATCGGGACAATCGGTGTATCCGAAATAGACCAGCATAAACGAGCCGCGGAAATCGGTGTCACTGCGCTTCTTTCCGTCTTGATCGGTCAGCGAAAACGGCCCGCCGATCGCGACCGTCGTTTCATTGTCCGGAGAGCCCGGGCCGCGCGTTCCGAAATAGACGAGGAGGAAGGCCGCTGCGGCGACGGCGGCGAGACCGAGAATGAGGGAACGAAGATCGGGCCTGCTCGGGCGCGCCATGGCGCGCTATTCGTCTTGATCGGGGCCGAGAGAAAATCCCTTGGCCCGCATGCAGTCACTATAGATATCCACCTGGCGCGCCGCGCCATTGGCATTGATGCTGGAATAGCGCTCGCCATGCGACGTCATGGTCCGTTGTGACGGATGGGCACCGTCGAGAAAGTCGTAGCCCTGGGATTCGCTGACGCAAGCTTGGCGCGCCATTTCAAGCTCGCCCGAACCCGCCCCTTCTTTGTTCCAGCCGTAACGGGATTCGCAGGCGACAAGCGCCAACGCCAGCAGCAAAAGCGGTCCCTTGCGATTCATCGTTTTCCCGTTCGGGGCTTCTCTAAATTCCGGATTTTCTAATTGAGGGGGTCGGGATCGCGGAATTCGTCGTGCTCCAGCCACATCGCATTTAATATGGCGAAGCAGCAGGCCAATCCCAAGCCCAGAATCCAGCTGAAGTACCACATATCTTCTTCCTCGCCTCAATAAACGCTTTCGTGATCTTTCACGTGTTGGAGCGTGACTTTTCCGCGCATCACGCGGAAAACGAAGCTCGTATAGACAAGAATGAGCGGCATAAATATGGCGGTCGCAATAAGCATGATGAACAGCGTCAGCTGGCTCGACGACGCGTCCCAAACCGTCAAACTGCTGTTGGGATCGAGCGAGGACGGCATCAGGAACGGAAACATGGCAAGACCTGCGGTGCCGATGATGCCGGTCAGACCGATGCTGCTGGCGATCATCCCAAGGCGCCCGCGCGTATAGCGCGCGAGATGAGGAGCGGCTATGGCGCTCAACGATCCAAAGACGGGAAATACAAGTTCCCAGACATTGCCCAGGATATTCCCGGAAGTCGCTTCCTTATGATATTCCCAAGCCGCGCCCGCAAAATTGCCGAGCCAGGCCTGCGGCAGACGTTCCACGGTCTTCAAAAGCGGATTGCTGGGTCCGTTGGGGTCGACGCCGCCAGTGACGACATAGCCGTCGATTCCAAAGAGGATGAAAAACGCGCCGGCGGCGAACAGGATGACGGTCACGACGCTGGCGATGGCCGCGATCTGTACGGCTTTCTTCTGGATGACGCCGTCTGTCTTTAGACAGAGATAGACCGCGCCATGCATGACAAACATGGAAACGCTCAAAATGCCGCACAGGATGGTGAACGCGCTGAAGAGATCGAAGAAACCGCCTTCATAGACGATGCGAAGCGATTCATCGAAGCGGAAGGGAACGCCCCGAAGAAGGTTTCCGAAAGCAACGCCGAAGACGAAAGCCGGTATGATGCCGGCGGCAACCAGCGCCCAATCCCACGCTTCACGCCACGCCGGATTCTCGATCTTATTGCGGAATCCAAAACCGACCGGGCGCAGAATGAGAGCCGCAAGCGCCAGGAACATGGCGATGTAAAATCCCGAGAACGCCACGGCGTAGAGCAGCGGCCAGGCGGCAAAGGCCGCACCCGCGCCCAAGATCAGCCAAACCTGATTGCCTTCCCACACCGGCTCGATCGTTTCCAGGACGACGCGGCGCTCAAGGTCGCGCACCGCCACCAGCGGCAAGATCGCGGCAACGCCAAGATCGAAGCCGTCCATGATGGCGAATCCGATGAGAAGAATGCCCAGGATCGCCCACCAAAGGACGCGCAAAGTCTCGTAGTCGAGGAACATCACCTTTTCCATCACGACGCTCCGCTGGGTTTCGAGGGCGGCTTCGGCGGTTGGGGTCTTGGCGGCTGTTGGGGCGGTTGCGGTTTTGGGCCGCCGCCCGGCGTGGCCATTTTCAATTGAATGCCGGGCCCTGCGGGCCCTCCGGAAGGACCGGCGGGTTTTTCACGGAGCTTCGCAACGCCGTCCGGGCCGAGTCGGATGTATTTACCGAGAAGGTAAACGTCGACCACGGCCAGCGTCGAATAGAACAGCACGAATCCGACAAGCGAGAACATGACTTGTCCGGCGGAAATACTCGAGACTGAAAGAAAGGTCGGCAGCACGCCGTCGATAGTCCAAGGTTGACGGCCGTGTTCGGCGACGATCCAGCCGAGTTCCGCCGCCAGCCAGGGAAAGGGGAGGCTGTACAAGGCGAAGCGCAACAGCATCGCGTTTTGGAATCGCCGCCGCGACGCGAAATAAAATGCGGTGACGAACAGCGCGATGAAATAAAACCCGAATCCCGCCATGAACCGGAACGCCCAGAACAGGACCCCGACATCGGGCACGGTGTCATTGGCGGCTTTGGCGATCTGTTCGTCGGTGGCGTCCGTCACCTTCGCGGTATAGCGCTTCAGGAGCAGCGCATAGCCCAGGTCCGCCCGGTGCTCTTCGAAGGCTCTCCGCGCGTCCTCGTCGTTGCGGTTGGCGCGGAGCTTCGATAGGGCGTCATAGGCCGTCATTCCGCTGATGATTCGGGCCTTGGCGCGATCCACGAGTTCGTTGATGCCGGGAACCGGAGTATCGAAGGACCGGGTCGCAATGATTCCCAATAGCCAGGGAATTCGAATTGCGTAGTTGGTTTCCCGCGTCTCGCGGTCCGGGATTCCAAAAGCCGTAAAATCGGCAGGGGCCGATTCGGTGTCCCACATCGCCTCGATGGCCGCTAATTTCATGTTCTGATCTTCGGATGCGGTGTATCCGCTTTCATCGCCGAGCACGACGACCGAAAGCGCCGAGGCAAGACCGAAGCTTGCGGCAACCGTGAAGGACCGCCGGGCGAAATCGACATTGCGCTTTCGCAACAAATAATAGCTGCTCACGGCGAGCACGAAGATCGCCCCGGTGACATAGCCGGCGCTGACCGTATGCACGAATTTCGCTTGGGCGACAGGATTGAAGAACACCTCGTAGAACGAGGTGAGTTCCATGCGGAGCGTATCGATATTGAATTTTGCGCCGATCGGATTCTGCATCCAGGCATTGGCGACCAGAATCCACAGCGCGGAAAAATTCGAGCCCAGCGCCACCAGCCACGTAACGGCGAGATGACCGGTCTTGCTCATCCGGTTCCAGCCAAAAAAGAAGAGCCCGATGAAAGTGGCTTCCAAGAAGAACGCCATCAACCCTTCGATGGCGAGGAGCGAGCCGAATATGTCGCCGACATATTGGGAGTAATAAGCCCAGTTCGTCCCGAACTGGAATTCCATGGTGATGCCGGTCGCAACCCCCATGGCGAAGTTGATGCCGAAGAGCAGGCCCCAGAATTTCGTCATGGTCCGCCAGATTTCGCGGCCGGTCATGACATAGACGCTCTCCATGATCGCGAGCAGAACCGACAACCCGAGCGTCAGCGGCACGAAGAGAAAATGGTAGAGCGCGGTCAGGGCAAATTGGAGGCGGGAAAGTTCGACGACATCCATTCCGGTCACCGGGTTTCGGCGGGCATGGTCGATGCCGCCGGGGAGAAGAGAATCCCGCTCGCGTCGCGCGGGGCAGGATTTGCAAAAAACGCGAAATAGAGCGCGGCCAGGAATGCCGCCTTGAACACCAGAACCGCGGCGATTTCCCTGGTCAGCTTATGGGCCAGCTTATGCCGAAGCGACAAGATGTGGCCGGTCACGATTGCCTGGGCCTAATCGAAAGCCAATTTCGGGTGGAAGGGGCGTAACGGATCGACATTAACGGAGGCCGGGCCTCGCCTCAAGGACCGCGGCGGCGGCAAATTACCCCATGCGGTCAGGGCTTAGACTGCATTGTCGCTTGCAGGGGCGTGAACCAATCCAGCGCGGCGCTGAGCTTCACGACCTCGCCCACCACGACCATCGCCGGGGGCTCGATCCCTTCCGATTCGGCGACACAGGCGGAAAGCGTGGAAATCAGCACTTTCTGGGCGGCGGTGGTGGCTTTGGAGATGATGGCGACCGGTTCATCGCCGCGCCTGCCGGCCGCCATCAGCTTTTCGACGATTTGCGGCAAATGGGTCAGCGCCATGTAAAAGACGATGACCGGCACGCCCTTGGCCAGGGCCGTCCAATCGAGGGTATCGGGAAGATCGCCGCCGGCAGTGTGCCCGGTCACGAAAGCGACGGCGGCGTTGGCTTCGCGGTGGGTAACGGGAATACCGGCATAAGCAAGGCCGCCAATGCCGGCGGTAATGCCCGGTATAAGCCTGAAGGGGACGCCAGCTTCGACCAGGGCCAGCGCCTCTTCCCCGCCCCGTCCGAAGACGAAAGGATCGCCGCCTTTAAGGCGCAGCACCCGGTTATTGGCCTTGGCGAGCTCGACCAGCCGCCGCGAAATGTCGGGCTGGGTCGGCGAGGGCCGTCCCCCGCGCTTCCCGGCGAATTCGAGCCGGGCCTTCTTGCCGGCAAGATCGAGGATCCGAGTATCCACCAGCGCGTCATAGACAACGACATCGGCCGAGCGCAGGGCGTGCAGCGCATAAAGGGTCAACAGCCCGGGATCGCCCGGGCCGGCCCCCACCAGCCATACCGAGCCGGGTTCAAATGCGGGGAGGTCGATTTCGTCCATCTCCCTTTCATAGCGGACGGCGCGGGCTTGTAGAATAATCATGCGATGGCGCGAAAACCGGGTCTGCGGAAGGGTTTTACCACTGGGGCATGCGCAACGGCCGCAGCGAGAGCTGCGATCGAGGCGCTGCTCACCGGCCGATTCCCCGATCCGGTGACAATTACCTTGCCCAAGGGCGAAACCCCCTCCTTTCCCCTGGCTTTCACGGAGTTGGCGGAAAACTGGGCGAAGGCCGGAATCGTCAAGGACGCCGGCGACGATCCGGACGTCACCCATGGCGCCCTCATCCTGGCCTCGATCACACCGGGCTTGCGAGGCGGCGGAATCAAATTCCGCGCCGGCGAAGGTGTGGGAACCGTAACGAGACCCGGCTTGGCGCTCACCGTCGGCGAAGCGGCCATCAATCCGGTGCCGCGGCGAATGATCGCGGAAACGATGGCAGAAGCCCTGGCGGCTCATGGCGCTCCCGGAATCGCCGCCGATTTCGAGGTGACGATCATCATTCCAAACGGGGCCGAGCTCGCCGAACGCACCCTCAATGCCCGGCTCGGGATCATGGGCGGGCTTTCCATTCTGGGCACGACCGGGATTGTCATTCCCTATTCCTGCTCGTCTTGGATTCACTCGATCCATCGCGGCATCGACGTGGCGCGGGCCGCGGGCATCGGCCACGTCGCGGCATCGACCGGACGCACGTCGGAACGCACGGTGCAAAAACTCTACGACCTTCCCGACGTGGCGCTCATCGACATGGGGGATTTCGTCGGCGGCACGCTCAAATATTTACGCGCCCATTCCATACCGAGGGTGACGCTGGCGGGCGGTTTTGCCAAAATGGCGAAGCTCGCCGCCGGCCATCTCGATCTTCATTCCAGCCGGTCGAAAATAGAAGGCGAAACGCTCGCGCGCATGCTCGAAGATCTGGGGGCCGATGATTTGGCGACGGCGGCGCGTAACGCGACATCGGGCGGCGAAGTCCTCGCTCTCGCGCAAGCAAAGGAAATTCCTCTGCCCGACCTTGTGGCCAGGCGCGCCCGCGAAGTAGCACTGGCAACGGTTGGCGGTGGCGTCACCGTTGACGTCGTTGTCGTCGATCGTGACGGTCAAGCGATCGGCAGGGCCGGTCCATGACGGTCTTGCCCGCAACGATGCCGGGTGCGGCGCACCGACTTTTGATTCTCGGCGGAACCGGCGAAGCGGCGGATTTGGCCGGCGCCATTCAATCGCGATTCGGCGCACGCATACGCATTGTGACGTCGCTGGCCGGCCGTACCGAACATCCGCGGGCGGTTTCCGGCGAGCGCCGGATCGGCGGCTTCGGCGGTTCGCAGGAGCTGTCGCGTTACTTGCGCGAAGGCGGATTCGATTTCGTGATCGACGCCACTCATCCCTTCGCGGCGAAAATATCGGCATCGGCGCGCGAAGCGTGCGACGCGGCACGTGTCCCGCGGCTGATTCTGACCCGGCCGCCGTGGCAGCGGGATCCAAAGGACCGATGGTTTGAGGTCGCGGATGCGCAATCCGCCGCAAAACTCATTCCCGATTTGGGAAAGCGCGTGTTCGTGACCGTCGGACGGCGAGCGCTTGCGCCGTTCGCGGGATTAGCGGGTTGCTGGTTTTTGATTCGTCTTGTTGAACAGCCGAAAGATCCTATCCCGCTTCCCAATAACCGCTACGAGCTGATCGTCGCGCGGGGTCCGTTCGCAGTCGGTGATGAACGGGCGCTGATGGAGCGTTATCGCATCGACGTCCTGGTGGCAAAGGCCAGCGGCGGCGGCGCCACCGAAGCGAAACTTTTGGCGGCGCGGGAGCTCGGGCTGCCGGTAATCCTGTTGAGCCGGCCCGCGCCGGAACCCGGGGAAATAGCGGAAAACATTGGGCAAGCCCTGGATTGGTTGACGGGGATGCTGGAACGGCTTGACGAAACCCCGGCCGCGCGGACCTAATATCGTCATGCGAAAACTTGATCGATTGACTCGGCTCGTTGCCGCCGGGATTTTGGTATTCTTAGGCTTGGCACAAGCGGCGCTGGCGACACCCATCCATAGCGACATCGCACCCATTCTCGCCTTCTTCGGCGCCGTGCGCGAAGGCGATGTCGACGGCGTACGGCAAGAATTGTCCAAAGGCGCCAATCCCAACGCGGTCGATGACCACGGCAAGACCGCGCTCGTCTATGCGGTGGTTTCGGGAAACCGGGACCTCGTCCAGCTTTTGTTGGGCGCCGGCGCGCGGGCCGATATCCGCGATGATGTCGGCAACACGCCACTCATTTGGGCCGCCGAGGAAGGTCAAACTGACATCGCCGGATTGCTGATCGACGGCGGCGCCCCGATCAACGCGCAGAATCCGCAAGGCCAGACCGCGTTGATCAAGGCCTCGCAGCAAGGCCAAAAAGAGATGGTTAAGTTTCTTATCGGCCAGGGTGCCGATATCAACAAGACCGACTACACCGGGCGCACCGCGCTGATGTGGGCACAAGCGGCCAGCAAGCGCCAAGTGGTCGATGTTTTGACGAGGGCGGGCGCGAAATAGCGTTGGCCGTCAACCGCGTCCCTTAACGACGTTTGGGGCGCAGCACGTGGCTGTGATCGGCCGCGTAAAGTTTGCTGTCGGAAAAATTTTCCGCATCGAGAACCCGGCCAACGATGATAAGCGCGGTTCGCGTCAACTTCGCGCGTTTGACCTTGTCCCGGATCGTGGCGAGCGTTCCGCGCAGCAAGATCTGATCCGGCCAGCTCACCCGCCAAGCGACCGCAACCGGACAATCGGCGCCGTAGAGCGGCGTCAATTCGCGGATCACGCGGGCCAGATTGTTGATCGACAGATGAAGCGCCAATGTGGCGCGGCTTTTTCCCAAAGTCGCAAGCTCCTCGCCTTTCGGCATTGGCGAGGCGCGCCCGCCGGTACGGGTCAGAATCACCGTCTGGCAAACTTCGGGGAGAGTAAATTCGAGACCCAGGGCCGCCGCGGTCGCGGCAAAGGACGGCACGCCCGGCGTGATGTCGTACGGAATCCCAAGAGAATTGAGCCTCCGCATCTGTTCGGCGATCGCGCCATAGATCGACGGATCGCCGGAATGCACGCGCGCGACGTCGAGACCCTTTTTGTGAGCGGCGTGCATTTCGGAAATGATTTCATCGAGCGTCATGCTCGCGGTATCGATCACGCGGGCCCGCTTTGGCGCCTCTTTGACGACTTCTTTCGGCACCAGCGAGCCGGCATAAAGCACCACGCGAGAGCGGCGGATCAGTGCCAGTCCGCGCACGGTGATGAGATCGGGAGCACCCGGTCCGGCGCCGATGAAATGGACGGTCATGGCCCGGATTGCTTAGAGGGGCGCTTCGGATGGTTTTCTGCGATCGCGTAGCCGCGAGGCGTGTATACCCAAATCTTGCCGCCATGGGTGAACGTCCGGGTATGGGAATTGCCGATCAAGACCACGGTCAGCATGTCGATATCGGCGGCGCGAAGGTCGGCGAGCTTGACGACAGTGACCTGTTCGCCGGGCCGGCCGAGATTGCGCGCCAAGACGACCGGGGTTACCGGATTGCGGTGGGCGAGCGCAATATCGCGGGCCCGCTCGATCTGATTTTGCCGGCGTCTCGACGCTGGGTTATAGAGCGCAATCACGAAATCGCCCGCCGCTGCGGCCTTCAATCGCTTCTCGATGTCGGGCCAGGGTGTCAGGAGGTCGGACAGGGAAATCGCGCAGAAATCATGGCCCAGCGGTGCGCCGATGCGGGCGGCCGCCATTTGCATGGCCGAAATGCCGGGATGGACCGACAACGCAATGCGATTCCAGCGAACCTGGCTTTTTCCGGCAACGAGTTCGAGGGCTAGCGAGGCAAGCGCGTAAATTCCAGGATCGCCCGAACAAATAAGCGCAACTTGCCGGCCGTCGGCGGCGCGATCAAGGGCAAAACGGCACCGCGCTTCCTCTTCGCCCAGCGCATAAGCATGGCGTTCGCCCCGCGCCCAATCGCCGAGCATATCGAGATAGAGCCCATAGCCGACGAGATCGGTTGCTTTCGCTATGACCGAGCGGGCCGCGGGTGAAAGCAAGGACGGATCTCCCGGGCCGATGCCAATGATGGCGAGCGACCCTCGCGGCTTGCCGATGGATTTGCCATCGATGGGAACGTTGCTGCGGGCGATGGCACAGGTGACGCGGCTCGATTTGATTTTCGGCACGATCAAGGACGCATCCGGTCCGGCCGCGGCCAGAGCCGATGCCTCGGCCACGCCATGACAGCCGGTCTCGCGGAAGACGAGATCGGACGGATTGAGAAGTCTGGGCGTTTCGGTTTCCAAACTGGGCGCATCGAAGAACCGCGCCGGGACGTCCAAGGCATCGGCCACGGCATGGACCGCCGGCTCGTCCGCCTTCAACTCGAGGGAGGTGATGCAAGCAACCGAATTGGTGCTCAATTGCGCTTGCGCCAGCGTGGATTTCACTAACTCGATGGCTTCATCCGGCGACGCGCCCCGCGCGCAGCCGACGCCGATTGCCAAAACCGGCGGATGAAGCACCAACTCGTTTTCACGAAATTCAACGGCTCGGTCCGTTACCCGTATCTTGTGACGGGCGGCCACGACGGAAGGTATTCCCGAAAGCCACCCGCCATCGGGAGCCTCCAAATATTTTTCGACGGGCTCACCGCCGAGAATTGCGGCCATGATTTCTTTCGCCGTCTCGGGGTTGGCAATCCGCCAGCCCGGCGGCGGATCGTCCAGCGCGATACCAAGGCGCAGATCGCCCGCGGTCGTGATCGCCGCGCTCCCACCTAATTCGTGAGCGATGATGCGGGCGATCGCATTAGCGCCCTTATGGCCGCCGAGCAGCGGCACGGCGGAGGAACCGTCTTCGGCCACCGCCACCACCGGCGGCTCCCGGTTTTTGTCGGCGAGAAGCGGCGCCAACGCCCGGATCACGATGCCGGCGGCGCAGATCGCGACGATCGGTGTTCCCTCCGAAAAGAGCCTGCGAAGATGCGCCGTCGTATCGGAAAAGAATTCCTCGGCTTGTGATCCGGCAAGCCGGGGTTCCAGCGCATGGAGGCAGGCGCCTGGAAGCATCCGGCGAATCTGGCGCGCTAAGTCGAAGCCGCCCGCCGACAGCGCGACGATGGCGATGGATTCCTGCAATTTGCCGTTGCGCACGGGCATCATCGCCACGCCCTCTTTCGGACGAGCACAAGGGCAAAATAAACGGAGTCGCTTTCGGTGACATCAGCAAGCGGCCGCACCCGCTCAGTGCCCGTGGCTGCATATTCGATGTAACGCGCTTCGGCCGATAGCCCGAGAGTTGCGATAACGGCTTGCAGCTTCTTCAAATGACGGCCGATCTTCATCACCGCGGCCACATCGGCAGCGGCAATTCGCGCCGCCAGAGTTTCGGCGTCGAGGGTTGCCGGAATGATGGAGAGGGTTTCGTCTTGGATAGCCAGCGGCAGGCCGATTGCCGCCGCTGCTGCCGAAATCGAGCTGATCCCGGGCACGATGGAAACGTGAAAGTGATTTCCAATGCGCGGCAGAACATGGACGAAGCTGCCATAGAGCAAGGGATCGCCGAGGCAGAGCAAAGCAACGTCGCGTCCCGCTTCAAGATGAGATATCAAAACTTCTGCCGCGCGGTCGTAGCGCTCCTCCGTATCGCCCCGGTCTGGCGAAAACGGCAAACGGATCGCAACCTCGGTCTTGCCGCTTGGAATGTGAGGAGATGCGATCGAGCGGGCGAGGCTTTCGCCTTCGAGGGGCGCTGGATAGGCGATGACGGGCGCGTCCTGCAACACGCGGACGGCTTTGAGGGTCAGGAGCTCCGGATCGCCGGGGCCGACACCCACGCCATAGAGCGTGCCGGTCACGACGCTTGCTCCGCCGATTTCGTCACCGCCAATTGGGTGACGGTTCGCAAAGCGCGCCAGCCGTGGCTCGAGTTGAGATTCGGCCCGATTGGTTCAAGCCGCGATACGGAAATCCTCCGCAGCGCACCGCCGAAGCGCTCGCGAAAGGCCAACAGCGCTGCCTCGCCTTCGACGGTCACCGCATTGGCGACGAAGGTTCCGCCGGTAACAAGCGCCCGGAACGCCGCTTCCAGAATATCCGGATTGGATGTTCCGCCGCCGATGAAGACCGCCTGCGGGCGCGGAAGAGTTGCCATCGCTTGCGGTGCCTCTCCCACGGTGATTTCAAGCCGCGGCACACCAAGCATCAACGCATTTCTGGCAATACGCGCGGCGCGCGCCGGGTCGCGTTCGATCGCGATGGCGTGGGCGGTTTTTTCGGCGCGCAGCCATTCGATACCGATCGAACCGCTTCCCGCACCCACATCCCACAACAAAGCGCGGGGCACCGGCCCGAGTGCGGCAAGCGTGACCGCGCGCACCTCGCGTTTCGTCAGTTGTCCATCATTCTCAAAAGCTTCGTCGGGAAGGCCGGGAACGCGGGGGCGAACAATCGCATCCGGCCCGGCCCGGCAATCGACGGCCATCGTATTCAGATCGGCAACGGCGTCGGCCGGCCAATTCCCGGCGGTTCCGTCGATCCGCCGCTCAGTGGGTCCGCCCAGATGTTCGAACACGGTGATCGAGCTTTCGCCGAATCCGGCACCGGCAAGCGCTTCGGCAACTTTCCGCGGCGTCTCGCCATTTTCGGACAGGATCACCAGCCGAGCACCCGGAAGCATGTGCAGGTTCAAAAGTGCCAGCGGCCGCCCATGAAGCGTCACCGTTTCGACATCGGCTGCCGGCCAGCCCATCCGCGCGCAGACCAGGCCGAAAGCCCCGACGCCCGGAATGACCGTCATTTCATTGGAGGAAAATCGCCGCGCCAGGGTCGCACCAATGCCGTAGAACATCGGATCGCCGGTTGCGAGCACGACGACGCGCCGGCCGCGGCGTTCGGCGATCGCATCGAGGCTGCAGGAGAGCGGCGATGCCCAGGTCAAACGCTCGGCGCCGCCATTCTTGAGTAGTTCGAGATGGCGGGATTGGCCGATCACGACTTCAGCCGAATCGATCAAGGCACGGGCCGCCGCCGGCAAGGAGTCGAGCCCGTCTTCGCCAACGCCCAAAACCGAGAGCCAGGGGGTCACGGCGCTTCTTCCACAATAAGAGGTGCCGCCAAGGCGTTGACCGCGGCGGCGGCAAGTGCCGCACCGCCTCTTCGGCCCTTAAGCGCGATGAACGGAACAGAGGCCTGATTCGCCAAGGCTTCCTTTGATTCGGCGGCGCCAACGAAACCCACGGGGAAGCCGAGAACCATGGCCGGGCGTTCATTTCCTTCCGCCAGCACTTCAAGAAGCCGAAACAAAGCCGTCGGAGCCGTGCCGATGGCAATAACTGCGCCGTGAAGCTTGCCGCGCCAGAGATCGACGGCGGCGGCGGCCCGCGTCGTCGCATTCTGTTTGGCGATCACCGGTACTTGCGGCTCGCCGAGGGTGCAGATCACGGCGTTCTTTCCGGGAAGCCGGGAGCGGATGATGCCGTGGCCGGTCATCTCGCCGTCGACGAAAATCGCAGCGCCGCTCTCCAGCGCGCGTTTTCCAGATTCGGCAGCGCCCGGAGAAAAGACGATATCGCCGACGATTTCCGGAATGGCGCAAGCGTGGACGAGCCGCAGCGCGACCTCCGCCATGCCGCCGGGAAAACGCGACAGGTCGATTTCGCGGCGGATCGCTTCAACCGAGCGCCGGTAAATTTCGGCGGGGTCGCGGACATAATCATTCACGCTATTTGGCATGCTATTTGGCGCGGCGAACGCCCTTCGCTTCGGCGTGATCATGGGAATGATGATGATCATGATGATGATCGTGGCTATGGCCGTGATCATGATGATCGTGGTCGTGGTCCGAAGCCAGGCCGATACCACGCACGTGATGATGATGTCCGGCCTGGGGCTTGCCCTGATCCTGCTCATAGCCGATTACCTGCTCGCGATATTTGCAGAGTTGGCAATTCATCAGGTTTTCGCCCTTGGCGATTTCCTCCAGCCGGTCGACGAAAGTTTCCAGCACCAGCGGGTGGTCGTTGAGATATTTCGCTTTGAGGAAGGCGACAGTGGGGTGGGCGGTGGCGACCGCATCGGTTTCGGCATAGATGCGCTTCACCAGCACGCCGGTGAATAGGAAATAGGGGAACACGATGATGCGCGGGAAGCCGAGCTTGACCGCGTGTTCGAGGCCTTCGCCGACGCGGGGATGGGCAACGCCGCTATAGGCTGCTTCGGCCCAGCCAAGCCCCATGCCTTCCCACAACATCCGGGCGATTTTCGAAATATTGGAATTGGCGTCCGGGTCGTTGGTTCCGCGGCCGACCACGAGAAGGAGGGTTTGATCGCGGGAGATCGACGAGGCAACCACCGCTTCGGCTTCTTCGATCCGGGCGCGGGCCGCCGCCAAAAGCCGCGCGTCGATCGCCAAATCCCGGCCGCAATCGAGCCGGATATCGGAATTCTCGGCGGCAAAGCTGTTGAGCTCCCAGGGGATGTCGTTCTTGACGTGGCCTGCCGCGAACAGCATGGCGGGGAGGGCATAGATGCGCTTGACGCCCCGAGCCTTCAATTCGTCCAAGCCTTCGCGAATGGTCGGCCGCGCGAATTCGAGATAGCCCGACGCGACCTCGCGGTCCGGCAGGCGGCGCGCCAAGCCCCGCGCCAACGCGTCGAACTCGGCGACGGCTTCCGCGTCGCGGCTGCCATGGCCGCAAATCATGACCCCGGTCTTTTCCATGCCCTGTCCCTAGTCCCTCGATGATTCGAATTGCGCGCCTGCCGGTAGGCTCCTTGATGGCCGGCTTCTTGATGGCCGGCTTCTTGATCGTTGGCTTCTTGACGGTTGACCGGCGCCCTTCGTCCAACCATGCTCGCCCCCGTCATGCACGCCACCACCTTGCTCGCCCATTACCCCGGCGGCTTTGCCGAGCCCGAAACCATGTTCCTGCTCGCGATCGCGTTGATCGCCGATTGGGCGGTGGGCGACATGCCGCTTCTGTTCAACATCATCCCCCATCCGGTGCGGATCATTGGCGCGCTGGTCGGCGCGTTGGAGAAGCGGCTCAACCGGGATTGGCGGAACGACGCGACGCGGATTCGCCGCGGGGCCTTCGTGGTTCTGCTGCTGGTGGCGCTTTTCGGAGGGCTCGGCTACGTCATCGCCGAATTTTCCCGCCGGTACCCATACGGTTGGATCGTCGAACTTTTCTTTGTCATCGTGATGCTGGCCCAGCGCAGCCTGTTCGATCATGTCTATGCCGTCGCCGTGGCCCTCCGCGAAGAAGGGCTCGACGAAGCAAAAACCGCGGTGCGCCATATCGTCGGACGCGATCTCGCCCATCTCGACGAACATGGCGT
>JBGOXX010000039.1:0-15398 GCA_041479345.1 Alphaproteobacteria bacterium | reverse complement strand
TTTGAGGGGATTCTGGGGCGAAACCATCCACCAGATTTCGTCCAAGCCGAGATTTTTCAGGGCCAGGCGCGAAATATACAAATGACCTTCGTGAGCGGGATTGAACGAGCCGCCCAGCACCCCGACGCGGCGCAGGCGGCGTGCCCGCTTGCTCTTTCGCGCGGGGCCAGACATCGAAATTTTGCGCTTGGTTTTCAGGGTCGGACCTGGCCGTTGCCGCGAACCACATATTTGTAGCTCGTCAGCTGTTCGGCGCCAACCGGGCCCCTGGCGTGCAGTTTGCCGGTCGAAATGCCGATTTCGGCCCCCATGCCGAATTCGCCGCCGTCGGCGAATTGGGTCGATGCATTGTGAAGCACGATGCCGCTATCGACTTGGCTAAGGAATTTTTCCGCCTCGGCGGCATCGCTGGTGACGATCGAATCGGTGTGATGCGAGCCATGCGTATTCACGTGCTGGATCGCCTCGTCCACATCCTTCACGATTTTCACCGCGATGATGGCATCGAGATATTCCGTATCCCAATCCTTCTCGCTTGCCGGAATTACGTGTTTGTCGAGTTTTTGCGTCGCCGCGTCGCCGCGGATTTCGCAGCCCGCCGCGATCAGATCTTCCAAGATCGGCGGCAGAAATTTTTTGGCGCCTTCGGCAATCAGCAAGGTTTCGGCCGCCCCGCAAACGCCGGTTCGCCGCATCTTGGAATTGAGCACGATCCGGCGCGCGATTTCGGGATCCGCGTTGGCGCTCACGAATACGTGGCAAATGCCTTCCAAGTGTTTGATGACCGGAATGCGGCTTTCGGCGACAACCCGCTCGATCAGCGACCGCCCGCCGCGGGGAATGATGACGTCGATGACGTCCGACATCGACAGCATGATCCCGACCGCTTCGCGCGCCCGGGTGGGAACGAGCTGCACCGCGCTTTCCGGTAAATTTGCCGCGCGCAATCCTTCATGCAGGCACTCGAGAATCGCATTCGAGGAGTAGAAGCTTTCCGAACCGCCGCGTAAAATCGCGGCGTTGCCGGATTTGAGGCAGAGCGCGGATGCATCCGCCGTCACATTGGGCCGCGCTTCGTAAATGATCCCGATGACGCCAAGCGGTACGCGCACGCGGGCGATTTTCAGTCCATTGGGCCGTTCCCATTCCGCCAGCACCGTGCCGATCGGGTCGGGCAGATCGGCGACGTCTTCGAGGCTCTTTGCTATCGCTTCGATCCGCTGGTCGTTCAATAACAACCGGTCGCGAAGCGCCGGCGATAAATTCTTCGCCTCGGACATATCCTTGGCATTGGCTTCCAAGATTTTCTGCCGATGCGAGCGAATACTCGAAGCCGCTGCGCGCAGTGCGCGATCTTTGCCGGCACGAGGCGTGAGCGCCAGAACGGCCGAGGCCTGGCGCGCGGCTTCGCCCAAACGCCGCATCTGCAGCCTCAGGTCCTCGCCTTCAATCCGGTTTGCGATGGCCATGGTCATTCGCGCCCGTCTTCATTCGCGCCCGTTTTGGACCGCCGATTCTTCTCTTTGTCCCGCCGATCCGCTCAATACCAGATCGTCGCGATGGATCATTTCCTCGCGGCCACGGTAGCCCAGAAGCTCTTCGATTTCACCGCTTTTGTGGCCCATGATGCGGCGCGCGTCCTCGGACGAATAGGCGCAAAGACCGCGCGCCAATTCCCGCAAATCCAAGGCTTTCACCACCACCGCATCGCCCCGCTCGAAATTCCCGTCCACTTTCACGACACCTGCGGGAAGCAGGCTGTTGCCCTTGGTCAAGGCGCGGGCTGCGCCGTCATCGACGACGATCGTGCCGGAAGGATTGAGCGTACTGGCAATCCAGCGTTTATGGGCGGAGCGGGGCGTTGCCGAGGGAATGAACCAAGTGCCGCCGCCCTCGCGCTCGGTTTTCGCTAGGGGATGAAGGGCGGTCCCCAGCGCGATCAGCATCCGGCAGCCGGAATTGAGAGCAATCCGCGCCGCCATCAGTTTCGTGACCATGCCGCCCGATCCGTAACCGGGGGCGGCGGCCCCGGCCGCCTGCTCGATCGCCGGGCTGATTTCATAGACTTCGGGAATGAGCGCGGCTTTGGGATCCTTTTTCGGATCCGCCGTATAGAGCCCATCGATGTCGGAAAGCAGAACCAACGTGTCGGCGCCGGCCATCTGGGCGACCCGGGCGGCGAGCCGGTCATTGTCCCCGAAACGGATTTCTTCGGTTGCCACCGTATCGTTTTCATTGATGATCGGTACCGCTTTTAGCCGCAGCAAGGTTTCGAGGGTGCCGCGGGCGTTCAAATGGCGGCGGCGCTCTTCGGTATCGGAAAGCGTCAAAAGAACTTGTGCGACCGGGATGTCATGGCGGTCGAGTGCCGATTGCCAGGCCAACATGAGACCGGGTTGGCCGGCTGCGGCCGCCGCCTGCTTTTCTTCGAGCCGCAGCGACTTTGCGCTCAAGGCGATGCGATGGCGTCCCAGCGCGACCGCGCCCGATGAGACGATAATGATCTCGCGACCGCGCTTCCGCGCCTCGGCGATATCATCGGCCAGAGAATCGATCCAGTCGCGGCGGAGCTTTCCCGTCCCTTGATCGACAAGCAGCGACGAGCCGACCTTCACCACCATGCGGCGGCAAGAGTCCCATCGCACCTTGGACGACGACGCGCGTTCGCTCATCCGGCGCCGCCTGCTGCGACTGCCGTTTCGGTTTCGGCATGAGCCTTTCGATACTCACGAACCTGATGCCAGACTTCGCGCAAGATTTCAGGAACGCCCAATCCCGAATGAGCCGAGATGGCGAACACGTCTTTCTTCGCCGCGCGCGAAAGAATTTTACGCTTCTTTTCGACGTCTTCCGCGCGCATCGCGTCACATTTGGAAAGCGCAACCACCTCGGGCTTTTCGGTCAAGCCGTGACCATAAGCGGCAAGCTCGGCACGAATCGTCTTATAGGCGGTTGCGACGTCCTCAAGCGTTCCATCCACCAAGTGCAATATCGCACCGCAACGCTCGACATGGCCGAGAAAACGATCGCCGAGCCCCGTGCCTTCATGGGCGCCTTCGATCAATCCCGGCAGATCGGCGAGGACGAATTCCTCATTGTCGGCGGCAACCACGCCGAGCTGCGGCACCAAAGTCGTGAACGGATAGTCGGCAATCTTCGGCTTGGCGCGCGTCGTTGCCGCCAGGAAGGTGGATTTCCCGGCATTGGGCAGACCGACGAGACCGGCATCCGCGATCAATTTCAGGCGCAGCCAAAACCAGTGCTCTTCGCCGGGATAGCCGGTTCCGGCGCGTCTTGGTGCGCGGTTGGTGGAGGATTTGTAATGGGTATTGCCGAATCCGCCATCGCCGCCCTTGGCGAGCACGACGCGCTGGCCGGGATGAATCATGTCGGCGATCAGCTCTTCGGTTTCGCCGTCCAAGATCTGCGTTCCGACGGGAACCCGGATGATCACGTCTTCGCCCGCCGCTCCCGAACGTTGCGCCCCTTCGCCCTGGCCGCCTCGCCTCGCCTTGAAATGCTGCTGATAGCGAAAATCGATGAGCGTATTCAAATTCTCCGCGGCCTCGGCGATGACAGCGCCGCCGCGCCCGCCATCGCCGCCGTCGGGCCCGCCATATTCGATGAACTTCTCGCGGCGGAAACTGACGCAGCCTTGGCCGCCGTCGCCGCTTTTGACGAAGATTTTCGCTTGGTCGAGAAATTTCATGGCCCGGACTCTTATTCGATACGGAATTTACCAATAAAAAAGGGGAATGGCGCGCCATTCCCCTGCGTAACCCCGGGGTCTCCGGGGCTATCGGGGAAGCGTCTAGTTCGGCTTCTCCATGGCGGCGCCTTCGATCGAAACGAAGGTGCGGCCTTTGCCTTTGGTGCGGAATACGACGCGGCCGGAGGTGAGCGCGAACAGGGTATGGTCGCGGCCCATGCCGACATTGTCGCCGGGGTGGAAGGTGGTGCCGCGCTGGCGGACCAGCACGTTGCCGGGGATGACGATTTCGCCGCCGAATCGTTTGACTCCGAGGCGGCGTCCTTCCGAATCGCGGCCGTTGCGCGACGAGCCGCCGGCTTTCTTATGCGCCATTACTTCTTCTCCTTACGCGACTTGCCGCTGTCTTTCTTTGCCTTGGCCGCCGGCTTCTTGGCTTCTTTTTTCGCCGATTTTGCTTCGGTCTTGGTTTCCTTGGCCTTGGGCGCCTCGGGCTTCTTAGCCACCGGTTTCGGTTCCACGGCGGGCTTTGCCTTCCGGGTCGCGCCGGGCGGATAAATATCGGCGATCTTGACGATGGTCAGCTCTTGGCGATGACCTTTGCGGCGGCGATAGTTCTGCCGGCGCTTCTTCTTGAAGATGAGGATCTTCTCGCCCCGGGTCTGGTCGACCACCGTCGCGGCAACCGCGGCCCCAGCGACGAAGGGCGTGCCGACGGTCATTTTCCCGCCGTCGCCGATCAACAGGACCTCTTCAAAATCGACATGGCTTCCGACCTCGACCGGCAGGCGCTCGATGGCGAGGACGTCGCCGGAGGCCACTTTGTATTGCTTTCCGCCGGTCTTGATGACTGCGAACATGTTGATCTGCCTTGAAAAATCTGCCTGGAATTGTTCGAAGCGCGGCCCCGCCGCGAGAGAGGCGGCACTATAGCGGGGGAAAGACCCGAGTCAACGGATTTCCTGGAGTTTTCCTATGGATTCAGCCCTCGTTTCGGCCAATCATTTCCGCCGCTTGCCGGGCTTGCGCCAGCCCGGGGCGCTCGCTCCGCCTCGCTTGCCCCAGGACCATCCGCAAGCTAGGTTCCGCGGCGGAGGGGTGCCAGAGTGGTCGATTGGGACGGTCTCGAAAACCGTTGTGCCCTTTACTGGGTACCGAGAGTTCGAATCTCTCCCCCTCCGCCAAGTATTCAGCCGCGGACATCCCGCTTCGCAGGGTGACATAATGCGAGGCGAAATTAAGGGCCGCGTTTCGGTTCGTCACTATGAACGGAGAAGACTATGGCTAAAGGACAGATGAAATCGGGCAGGGAAGCGAAGAAGCCGAAGAAATCGGCTGAACCGAAGGCGCCGGCGGCTACACTGACGTCGAAGCCATCTTCGAGCTCGTCCTATTCGGCGATGTATTCGAAAAAGAAGTAGCCGCAGCGCGCCACCGCCGCTTTGTCAGTGGCGCCCGTCTCATTCCGTCGCATGGAATGCGGGACGCATTCCGGCGCATCGAATGCGGGACGCATTCCGGCGCATCGAATGCGGCGCGGACAAATATTCCGCGCTGGCTCTGCCCAAGGCGGATTTGAAATCGCCGAAACGCAATTTGGCGCCGGCGCGGCGCCTACGCGATGAACTTACCTATAGTTACGTAATCTTAAAGGGCAAAAGTTGAGTAATCTTAAGGGGCAAAAAGCTTTTATTTGTCAATGCTATGGCCTTGTAATCCCAAGAGAAATTCTAAAATATTTTGGTGACTGCAAATTGGAATAGTATTAATGTATATGCATTGGGGATAGTTACGCGACCTCGAACGAAACCCGGCATGTGGACTTAAATGCTTGATCTACCCCTGTCCCGAAATGAAGCCCGAATTGAAGAGAGCCGCCTCGCGACGCTCTATCGTTATGAAATCCTCGACACGCCTGGAGAGCCCGCATTCGACGAGCTGGTGTCGCTCGCAGCGCAGATCTGCGAAACGCCGATGTCTGTCATTTCCCTAATCGATTCCGATCGCACCTGGGTCAAAGCCAAGGTGGGTTGCCCGGCGAGCGAAATACCGCGTTACGTTTCGTTCTGCCACTATGCGATCTCCGGTCACGAGTTGTTTGAGGTGCCGGATGCGCTCGAGGACAGCCGATTCAAAGAAAATCCCTATGTCGTCGAGTATCCCAAGTTCCGCTTTTATGCGGGTGCACCGCTGATTACCGGCGACGGCCATCGATTGGGGACGCTCTGCGTCATTGATCTTGTTCCGCGAAAGTTGACGGACCTTCAGCGGACGGCCCTCGAAGTTCTGAGCCGCCGGGTGATTGCGCAAATGGATCTGCGTCTGATCAACCGCCGTATCAGGAAATGGGCGGATACGCTGCTCTTGGACACCGAGATGCAGTCGGATCGAGCCCAACAAATAGGCGGTGCGACCCGCAACCTGGACAATATTCGTGCTCTCGTCATGGAGAATTTGGATCTGCTGTCGATCGCTTGTGATGAGCCGCCACAGCGACACATCGTCGAACGCGCCATCAGCGCCGGCCGACGCGGCGGCAATCCCGGCCGGCAATTGTTGACAAATGACCGGGAGCGGGACGACGGCGAGCACGAATCCTTCGGTGCCGCGTTCAACCATTTGACTCCTCGCGAGAAGCAGATTCTCCGCCTCGTCGCCCGCGGTCTGTCGAATAGGGAAACGGCACGGCGGATGGGATTGGCCGAGGCGACAGTGAAGGTCTACGTGCAGCGGATTTTCAAAAAAGTCGGCGTCAACAATCGCACGGCGCTCGCTGTCTTGGTCGCGCGAAAGCGCAGATCGAGCGGTAAGATTCCGGCTGAAAAATCCGCGAAGACCTCGGAGAATTGATCCGGCGACCCTTGGCCTGTTTCAGGCCGAGCGGCGGCAACGTCTCTGTCGCACGCAAGTTCCCAATAATTGAGGGCAATCAAATCCTGCTTCGGGCCGGCCGGCGTGGTGCGGCCAAATTGGCCGAACATGATTTTGTGTATCTGTGTGGCGCCCAATCGGCAAGCATACCCCAACTGCTTACGACATACTGATTAGTAACGATCGCTTTCCGACAGGATGGCGGGATGAGGCTCGGAAAATTGTGAAATATATTGGTGAGCGCCGACCAGACCCTTGTATTCATCCGCGAGCATTGGGATTAGATTGCACGAATCCCTGGGCAATCTTTCTCGATGCACTTCCATGCGCGATATATCTCTGGCTCGTAACGAAGAGGCCCGCCTTGCGGCGCTCCGTCATTATGAAATCCTCGATACGCCCGAAGAATCCGCGTTCGATGAGCTGGTGCGGCTGGCCTCGCAGATTTGTGAAACGCCAATCGCTAACATTTCGCTCATCGATAGCGAGCGCGCATGGTTCAAGGCGAGGGTCGGTGTCGGCTTCAAGGAGGTGCCGCGCCCATTGGCCTTTTGTAATTATGCAATCGGTGGTCAGGATTTGCTCTTTGAAGTGCCCAACCTCATCGAGGACGAGCGCTTCAAGAATCATCCATTTGTTGCCCGTGAACCCGCGATTCGCTTTTACGCGGGGGCGCCTCTCGTTACGGCCGAAGGCCATAAATTAGGGGCGCTCTTTGTCGTCGATTTCAATCCACGCCGGTTGACATCCGATCAGCGCAGAGCGCTCGGCATGCTAAGCCGTCGCGTCGTTGCCGAAATGGAACTGCGCCTGATGAGTCGCCGCTTCAGAAAATGGACGGAAATGCTGCTCGCCGATGCCGAGGCGCGATTGCACCAGGCCCAGCATAGGATTGGTCAAGGCAAGATTCCGGGCGCCGCGGCGCATAACATCGACAACATTCGGGGTCTCGTCATGGATAACCTGGATTTGCTTTCGATCGCCTATGACGAAAAACGGCAGCGGCAGATCGTCGAACGCGCGATCACTGCGGCCCAGAGCGGCGGGGGTCTAGCCCGGCAATTGCTGGCAAGTGCGCCGCAACAGAAAAGTGACGCCGACGACGAAGCATGGAATGGACCGTTCGACCAATTGACGCCTCGGGAAAAGCAGATCCTCCGGCTCGTCGCCGAAGGATTGTCGAACAGAGAGACGGCGCGCCGCTTGGGATTGGCGGAAGCGACGGTGAAGGTTTACATGCAGCGCATCTTCAAAAAAACCGGCGTCAAGAATCGCACGTCGCTCGCCGTCTTAGTCGCCCGAAGGCGGGGATCGAAAGGCAAAGCGTCAGCCAAGTCGTCGAGGAATTGATTGGTCTGACGGCGGCGTGTGGTCGGATTACCCTGATCGGCAACGATCTCCTCTAACGGCGTTTGTTTCAACGTCCAGTCTTTGAAAATCCGAAGATCGACCGCCCTTTTTCGAGGAGCGGTCTTGTCGGACGTGATTGCCGATTCCTGCCGCGCAAAACCTCACTTAAAATTCTATAAACAAAACAATGGGTTGGCGATTAAATCCCATTTTGCGCCAAGCCTCACAGTTTGTTAACCAATCCCATAAATATTAAGGCTTATGTCGAAAGAATACATTCCTTGGGGTGTATCCGAACGAATAAGTCTTTCGATTTTGGTTCAACGATCCCCGCGGCAACGCGGTTTCAACGACTTGGAAGGGTAAGGCTAATGACTGACAACACCATCGACCGCGACGGCCGTCTGCGTTTTATGACCATCACCCCGGAAACCGGCGAGCTCCTCCGCGATTTTTGGAAATATGTTGAACCCGAGCTTTCCGGAATACTTGAAGCTTTCTACAAGCATGTCGGCGCGGTGCCGAGCCTCGCCAAGATGGTCGGTGATCAGTCATCCCGTCTGAAATCCGCACAAAAGGCGCATTGGGAGCGGCTTTTTTCGGGCCGGTTTGACGACGCCTATATCAACGGCGTGCGGACCATCGGCATGACTCATAACCGCATCGGCCTTGAGCCGCGCTGGTATATCGGCGGCTATAACTTGGTGCTCAGCCTCCTGCAGCAGCTTGCCGCACGTACCTATCGTTCGAAAAAGCTGCCAGCCGTCATCGCCGCGGTGAATTCGGCGGTGATGCTGGATATGGATTTTGCGATTTCGGTTTACCAGGAAGCGATGCTCGCCGAGCGTCAAAAGCGTCAAGATGTGATGAACGACGCGATCAAGGATTTCGACGCGGCGATGAAGACCGTGGTTGGCACGATATCGAACGCGGCCGAAGGCATGCAGGGGACCGCCAAAACGCTTTCGGGAAGCGTTGAGGAGACTGGGCGCCTTTCGACGGCCGTGAGTGCGGCGGCCGAAGAAGCTTCGGGCAATGTTCAGACGGTTGCTTCGGCGGCGGAGGAGCTGTCGAGCTCGATCAGTGAAATCTCGCGGCAGGTTCAGGAATCGACCAAGATTGCTAGCAATGCGGTCGATGAAGCGACACAGACCAATCGCACCGTTCAAGGTCTGGCCGAAGCAGCCCAGAAGATCGGCGACGTGGTCAACCTGATCAACGATATCGCGGGCCAAACCAATCTCTTGGCCCTCAATGCCACGATCGAAGCGGCGCGAGCCGGAGAAGCCGGGAAGGGTTTCGCGGTCGTTGCGTCGGAAGTGAAATCGCTCGCCAATCAGACCGCGAAGGCGACCGAAGAAATCGCGGCGCAGATCTCATCCATGCAATCGGCGACCTCAGCCTCGGTCGAGGCCATTAAAGGCATTGGAGCGACCATCGGCCGGGTGAGCGAGATCGCGACCTCGATCGCTTCGGCGGTCGAAGAGCAGGGCGCCGCGACCAAGGAAATCGCGCGCAATGTGCAACAGGCGGCGGCAGGCACCACCGATGTCTCCGCCAACATTTCCGGCGTCGTTCAGGCGGCCAGCGAAACCGGCAAAGCCTCCGATGAAGTGCGGCAAGCCTCCGACGCATTGGCGGCCCAGGCGGAAACTCTGCGCTCCGAGGTCAATAAGTTCTTTGAGCGCGTAAGGGCGGCGTAAGGACTGCGCGGTAATGATCGACCGGCGATACGGCCGGGAGATTCTGGGGGAACTCGGGGCCGCGCTGGCCGAACTCCGCGCTTCGGCCGCGTCCGAGTTTTTCGACGTCACCGGGATCGCTACGCTCGCGCACCGGATAATCGCTCTTTGCGAAGGCCTGAGATCGTCGCGATCCGCCGGCCGCAAATCCTGATTCAATCCCGCATTGCAATTACATTCTCCGCGGCGCAGATTCCGACGGTGCTGCGATTCCTGCTCGTATAGGCGCAGGTGCGCCAAAGATCGGCAGTGCTGCGGAGTTTACTGGTGTTGCATGGCGTTGCGCCCCTTCCGGATTCGAATAAGCGGACGGTCGATCGGCTGCGAATGACCGGTCTGCTCCCATGAACGCGCCCGGCCCAACCGGCGCCGATCCGCCAAAGACCTTTTGGCAAGTTCCGCTCGCCGAAATCGAACGGCAGCTTGATGCGGGCCCCGGCGGGTTGTCGTCGAACGAGGCGCAAATCCGTCTTGTCCGTTACGGGGCCAACACGCTTGAGGCTAAGCAGCGGTTGTCCTTTCTCGTTCAATTTCTCAAGCGCTTGCGCAACCCCCTCATCATCGTCCTTCTGGTGGCGGCGGCGATTTCGGCGATGACCGGAGAGTTCGCCAGCTTCCTTATCATCGTAACCATCGTTCTTCTCGGCGTCGTGCTCGATGCCGTCCAGGAGCATCGCGCGCAACAGGCGGCCGAACGGCTCAAAATTTCCGTGGCTTTGATGGAACGGGTGCTGCGCGACGGGCGGGAGATCCAGATTCCCGCAAAACAGCTGGTTCCGGGCGATGTCGTTCTTCTCGCCGCCGGCGATTTGGTTCCGGCCGATGGCCGGATCCTTGAAGCCATGGATTTCTTTGTGAACGAATCGCTTCTGACCGGCGAATCCTATCCCGTGGAAAAGTGCGCCGATGATATCGCCGCCGTCGAAATGGCCGAAGCGACCAACGCGGCGTTCATGGGCAGTTCGGTGATTAGCGGTTCGGCCAAACTTCTCGTCTGTGCGACGGGATCGGGCACCCAGTTCGGAAATATCAGTCAGGCTCTGCGGCGCGCGTCGCCGCCCGCAGCCCTTGAGCGCGGCATGCACCAATTCAGCATGATGATCGTGCGCGTGACGACGCTCCTCGTTTTGTTCGTGCTTCTTGTCAACGTCCTTTTCCATCGGCCCTTGCTGGATTCGTTTCTATTCGCCCTTGCTCTTGCAGTCGGCCTAACCCCGGAACTACTGCCGATGGTGGTATCGGTGACTTTGGCGCGGGGTGCGCTGCGCATGGCCAAAGAGCGGGTTATCGTCAAGAGGCTTGCCGCAATCCACGACCTCGGCAGCATGGATATCCTCTGCACCGATAAGACCGGGACACTGACGGAGGCGCATATCCAGGTGACGCGGCAGCTGTCGCTTTCGGGGGCCGAAAGCCGGCGCGTTCTCGAACTCGCTTGGCTTAACAGCCATTTCGAAAGCGGTCTTCGAAGCCCGCTCGATACGGCAATCCTCGAATCCGGCCCGTTCGATACCGCGGGCTGGCGCAAGCTCGACGAGGTCCACTTCGATTTCGAACGGCGGCGAGTCTCGGTGCTGCTCGAGCGCGAAGGTCGGCATGTCCTCATCGTCAAAGGAGCGCCGGAGGAGGTGCTGGCTCGATCGCGGTCTTACGAGCCCGGCGATCCCGAAGGCACAGGCTCTGCAATGCCGCTCGACGCCGCGGCGCAAGCCAAAGCCAATGAGATTTTCAATCGGCTTGGATCGGAAGGATTCCGGGTTCTGGCAATTGCCTGCCGGGATGTTGCCGGAAGCCATGCCATCGCGGCGGATGAGCGCGAGCTTGTCTTCGTGGGTTTTCTCGCTTTCCTCGATCCGCCGAAGGCAAGTGCCTGTGCGACGATCGCGGGCCTTCAACGCGCAGGGGTCGCAATCAAGATTCTAACCGGCGACAACGAATTGGTCACGCGTCACGTCTGCAAAGAGCTTGGCATCGGCGTGAGTGAAGTCCTAACCGGCGCCGAATTGTCGCAGCTCAATGATGAGGCGCTCTTGGCGCGGGTGGAACAAGCAAATCTTTTCTGCCGTGTAACTCCGTCCCAAAAAAGCCGCATCATCGCCGCTTTGAAGCGGCGAGGGCATGTCGTCGGATTCTTGGGCGACGGAATCAACGACGCACCATCGCTTCATATTGCAGACGCCGGAATCTCCGTCGAGAGCGCCGCCGACGTCGCGAGAGACGCCGCCGACATTATTCTTTTGGAAAAAGATTTAAGCGTGCTCGAACGCGGCGTTCGCGAAGGACGCCGCACCTTTGGCAACATCATGAAATACATCATGATGGGCACCAGCTCCAATTTCGGGAATATGTTTTCGATGGCGGGCGCATCGCTCATTCTGCCGTTCCTGCCGATGCTCCCGGTGCAGGTGCTGTTAAACAACCTGCTTTACGATCTTTCCGAGGTGGCGATACCGATGGACGAGGTCGATCCCGAAGAGGTGGCGATACCACGGCATTGGGACATGCGATTCGTCCGAAATTTCATGCTGGTGCTCGGTCCCGTCAGTTCATTGTTCGATTTCTTGACGTTCGGGCTTCTCTTGATCGCTTTTCATGCGGCTGAACCCTTGTTTCAGACCGGCTGGTTCGTGGAATCCCTGGCATCCCAGGTTTTGGTCATCTTCGTCATTCGCACGCGCCGCAATCCCTTGCGCAGCCGGCCGCATCCGATTCTAGCGGGAACCTCGATCGCGGTGGCGGCGGCGGGCGTCTTGTTGCCTTATACGGCGCTTGGCCGGTGGTTCGGCTTTGTACCGCTGCCGTCCGGTTTTCTCGTCGCATTGGGCGGCATGGTGGCGTGCTATTTGATCTTGGCAGATCTCGTGAAGCGCTGGTTCTTTCGTCGCATTTCACAATCGAGCGCTTATCGATTAGGCTAGCTGAGCAATAGGGGAGTCTTGCAATGCCCCGGACCTTTCTTGCATTGCGCAGCGTGCTTTACGTGCCGGGCTCGAATGAGCGGGCGATCGAGAAGGCGCGCGGCCTTTCCGCCGACGGATTCATTTTCGATCTCGAAGACGCGGTGGCGCCTTCGGCCAAAGCGGAAGCCCGCGCCCGGGTCTCCGCCGCGCTGCAAGCCGGCGGTTACGGCAAGCGGCAGAAAGTAGTGCGGGTCAATGGCCTCAATTCCCATTGGGGCTATGACGATCTGGTGGCGGCGGGCCGGTCCGGTGCCGACGCCATATTGCTCCCCAAAGTCGAAAGCGGCGACATGGTCCGCCAAGCCGAAAGCATTTTCGCCGGTGCCGGCGCACCCTCGACGACCGCCATCTGGTGCATGGTGGAAACCCCGCGTGGCATTCTCCATGTGGAAGAAATCGCGCGGTCTAGCCCGCGCATTCGTTGCCTTGTCATGGGAACGTCGGATCTGGCGAAGGATTTGGGCGCCAGCCACACCCGCGAGCGGCTGCCCTTTCTAACCAGTCTCGGACTGTGCCTGTTGGCGGCGCGTGCCGCGGACGTTGCGATTATCGACGGCGTGCATCTGAATCTCGAAGACGAAGACGGTTTCGTCCATGCCTGCCGACAGGGTGCCGAGATGGGCTTCGACGGCAAGACGCTCATTCATCCAAAGACAATTCCGATCGCCAATGAGGCGTTCTCGCCGTCGGAGAGCGATATCGCCTGGGCGCATAAGATCATCGATGCTTATAAGGAAGCCCGCGCCCGCGGCGAAGGTATCGTGGTGGTCGACGGACGACTGATCGAAAACCTGCATGTCGAGGGTGCTCGGCGCATGTTGCTGCTCGCCAAGGCCATCGCCGAATTGGGCGAAGCGCCGTCAAGTTAGGCCATTCGCGGATGGCGTGATTACAAGCGCAATCCGCCATCCACTTCGATCACCCGGCCGGTGATGAAATCGTTCTCAAAAATGAAGGTGACGGTCTTGGCGATTTCTTCGGGCGTGCCGAGGCGCCTCAGCGGGGTCGGGTCGGTCATGCGGGCGCGGGCTTCCGGTTTCATCGCCATCACCATCGGTGTAGACACGAATCCGGGTGCAATCGCAGCGACCCGGATGTTATATCGCGCCAGTTCCTTGGCCCAGGTCACCGCCATGGCGGCAACGCCCGCCTTAGCCGCCGAATAGTTGCTCTGGCCGAAATTGCCGGCCCGGCAAATGCTCGAAATGTTGACGATCACGCCATTCGACCCCTTGCCGATCATCTTCGCCGCCGCTTCGCGGCCGCATAAGAAAACCCCGGTAAGGTTCACATCGATGACGGATTGCCAATTCGCCATCGATTGCTTGCCGACGACGGCGCCGTCCTTGACCTTGACCAGCAAGCCGTCGCGCACGATTCCGGCGTTGTTGATCAGCCCGTCGACGCGACCGAAATCTTCCTCGATTTTGCTGAAGGTTTCTTCGACCACCGGCTCTTTCGAAACGTCGCAGCAATAGGACCGCGTGCCGTTATTGCCCCTTCGGCATAGCTGAGCGGTTTCTTCCAAGCCTGCGGCATTGATGTCGATCAGGGCAACTTCTGCCCCTTTTTTCGCCAGCTCTACCGCGATGCTGCGGCCGATGCCGGCGCCCGCACCGGTCACGGCGATGACTTTATCGTTTATGTCCATGGTTTTGCTCACCTCAGCTCGGTCCGCGCCCAATGGTTGGAGCGAAACACTTAATCTGGGTCTCGCAATGCCTGGGCCACATGCGGCTAATGGCCGCATCGGTCGCCTAAAGGACAGCGTTAAATGATGCTTTTGGCAAGCAACAATGCTCCGGCCTCCGAACGCGCCTATTCAGAATTTCACTGCCGGCGTCTTTTGAGCTTCTTCCGAGATCGTGAAGGTCTCCTTCACCTTGGCGTCGGGATAGAGCCAGGCCGCGATCCATTTGCTCGGATAGGAACGCAGCGTCGTGTTGTATTGCTGCACCGCTTCGATGTAGTCGCGGCGCGCCACCGCAATCCGGTTTTCGGTTCCTTCGAGTTGTGATTGCAGCTCCAGGAAATTCTGATTCGATTTGAGATCGGGATATCGTTCGCTGACGGCAAGCAGTCGCCCCAGTGCGCCGCTCAATGCCGCTTGGTTCTGCTCGAATTGATGAAAGGCCTCGGGATTCGACAGCACATCGGACGGCAATTGCATTTGGGTCGCTTTAGCGCGTGCTTCGGTGACTTCGGTCAGGACCTGCTGTTCCTGCTTGGCGTAACCCTTCACCGTTTCGACGAGATTGGGGATTAAATCGGTGCGGCGCTGATATTGATTGAGCACCTGGCTCCATGCGGCCTTTACCGCCTCGTCTTGCCGCGGGATCGCATTGACGTCGCAGGCGGAGAGGGCGAGGACCGCGAAGAGCAGCAGCGCCGCGCGAGCCAGCGTCGCAAGTTTTCCAAATACCATTGCAACATCCTCCAGCGCCGGCCGCAAGCCGGCCGCTATTCAATAAAAAGCAGCTCGTCGACGGGCAACAATATCCGGATTCCCGCAGCAAACCCAGTCACGGGCTTTGCCCCTCCGTGGGAAAATGGCTTTGCAGCACGGCACCGCACGATTCGACCGCGGCGATAAGTCCCTCGGCAAGTCGGCCGGCCTTCACCGCAGCCAAGAACTCGGCGACGATCTTATCCCAGGTTCCTTCGGCGACGCGGCTATGGATGCCGCGATCGGCGATGATCTCCACATAGCGCTCGCGAAGCGACACGAAGAGCAGAATCCCGTTGCGATGTTGTGCCGAGGCGAGA
>JBGOXX010000038.1:0-16038 GCA_041479345.1 Alphaproteobacteria bacterium | reverse complement strand
CTATGGATATGATGGACAAGGCTCGCGCCTTGCCCACATCTCCACAGGCCCAACAGCAACAAAAGGCGTTCAACATGAATGGGATTATGGCAGCGTGATCAGCAATCGGAATACACCTTAACTTCGCTGCCAACCTGTCCAAACGACCAGGACCAGCTCAGTCGTCGGGCGTGTCGTACTATGAAGGCGAGCTATACAACCTTATTCGAGAGGGCCGAGGTGTGCCGGCAGTGCCACTCGTCCTAGTTGGCGTCGCACCGTAAAATTTCATTGGCCGTGATCACCCCACCTTCCCCACCATCACTGCAATTGCGGCCAAGGGCAGAAGAGTCGCGATGGCGCCGAAGACGGCCCACCACCTTTCCAATCGCCAATAGGACTCTGAACTCTAGCCGCCCTCACGCGGTCTCTAGCCCTTCGCGGTTTCTAGCCCCTCCCCGTGGCGGGAACGCGGCTGCCAGGAACGGGGCCGAGGATGTGGGAGGCCATGGGCCAAGCCTTGATCTCGGCCCTCAGATCCGACCGGATAACCGACGCCTTCGGGAGGAAGACGAGGCCAATCAGTACCGCGACCGATAGTACGGCCACGGCCAGGCCGATTCCGTTTCGAGCAGAGCGGCTTAGTCTCATGACGGGCTCCTTTCGTGAACAGGGCGTTCTTCGACGCGGGCCCCCTCTCACCGGAGAAATGCGGCCGCACTTCTTCCTACACGTCGTCTTCATACACGTCATTGGGGACGCCATCCTGCGCCGCCAATGTGACCGTTGTAGTGTTTGTCGCCATGCAACAAACGCCTTGCCGCAACTGCGAAGGCGACTTACCTGAATTTTGGGCTTAAGCTTCAGGCCTGAAATTCGGGCGAAGCCAATCGGCAGGGGAATTTCTTTGCGCCGCGCGGCCGAGCCTTCCGATATTTCGCGGGAGAACCAGCACCGTGTTCGACGCGTCCGATCACAATAAAACCACGATCCGCAATCCATCAAATAAGGCGCGGGCAAACAAAGCCCGGCCAAACAAAGTCCGGAGAGCCAAAACTCTGCGAGGCGCAAAAGCTGGGCGAGGCGCAAAAGCTGGGCGAGGCGAAAAAGCTGGGCGAGGCGAAAAACGCAGCGCGAAGCGGCCCCGCCCGAGCGAAAAGCGCAGCGCGAAGCGCCCCCGGCCGAAAAGCAAATCACCAGCGGCGAAGCGGAATTCCGTTAAACCGTCTCTGCTGAACCCGCTACCCGATACCTCCTCTTCGCTCAAAGCCCGGCGCATCACGAAAAAACTCCCGTTCAAAAGCGTGGCCTTGCTGCTCCAAGGCGGCGGCGCGCTCGGCGCTTATCAGGCGGGGGCTTATGAAGCGCTTTCAGAATCGGGGATCGAGCCGAATTGGCTGGCCGGGATTTCCATCGGCGCCATCAACGCCGCGATCATCGCCGGAAACAAGCCGGAAGCGCGGGTCGAGAAGCTGCGCGCGTTCTGGGAACAGGTCACCGCGCCACGCATCGCCAGCTGGGCGGAATATTTTGATTCGCCGCTGACCGGGGGCGACGACGCGCGGCGAGTCATGAATCAAATCAGCGCCGGACGCGCCCTGTCGTCCGGCGTGCCCGGATTTTTCGGGCTCCGCGTGCCGGCCCCTTGGCTCAGTCCCGCGGGCACGCCCCAGGCGACCAGTTTTTACGATACGAGCACCTTGAAATCGACCTTGGAGCGGGTGATCGATTTCGATCGCATCAACGCCGACGACACGCGATTCAGCGTCGGCGCGGTCAATATCCGCTCCGGCAATTTCGTCTATTTCGACAATACGACGCGCAAAATCCGCCCCGAACACGTGATGGCGAGCGGAGCACTACCGCCCGGATTTCCGGCGGTGGAAATCGAGGGCGAGCATTATTGGGACGGCGGAATGGTTTCCAACACGCCGCTGCAATGGGTGGTGAAAAACGGGCCGCGGGAAGACACACTGATCTTCCAGGTCGATCTGTGGAGCGCCCGCGGCGAAGTTCCGGGCAACATGATGGAAGTCGTGACCCGGCAAAAGGAAATCCAGTATTCGAGCCGCACCCGCGCCAACACCGATTGGTTCAAGACCTCGAAACGAATGCGCTGCGCGCTGGCCAGCCTCCTTCCCAAGCTGCCGAACGCGCTGAAGAACACGCCCGAAGCGAAATTGCTGAGCTCGGTCGCCGACCATAGCGCCTACAACATCATTCATCTCATCTACCGTGCCCAGAATTACGAGGGCGATTCGAAGGATTACGAGTTTTCCCGCCGCAGCATGCAGGAACACTGGCGCGCCGGTTACAACGATGCGGTGCGGACTCTTCGTCATCCCGAAGTGCTCGAACGGCCGAAGGGCGTGGAAGGCATTTTCACGTTCGATCTCGCCGCGGACGGCCGCGAATGATGGAGTGTCAATGAGGGAGCGCTCATGCGCTTGAAAGACAAAGTCGCCATCGTCACCGGCGGAGCGAGCGGCATCGGACTCGAAATCTGCCGGGCCTTTGCCGATGAAGGGGCTAAGGTCGCGGTCGCCGATCTCAATCTCGACGGTGCCAGCAAAGCGGCCAAGAGCATCGAGGCCGAAGGCGGCAAGGCGATGGGCGTTGCCATGAACGTCGCCGACGAGGCGGAGGTCGATAGCGCCGTCGCCGACGTCATCAAGACTTTTGGCGGCGTCGATATCTTGGTCAGCAATGCCGGGATTCAGCACATCGACCCGGTGGTGGATTTGAGTTTCGCCAATTGGAAGAAATTGCTGGCGATTCACCTCGACGGCGCGTTTCTGACCACGCGGGCCTGTCTTCGCGACATGTATAAGTCGGGCCGCGGCGGCTCGATCATCTATATGGGCTCGGTGCATTCCAAGGAGGCCTCGCCTTTGAAGGCGCCTTATGTGACGGCCAAACACGGGCTGATCGGGCTTTGCAAAACCGTGGCCAAGGAAGGCGCCAAGCACAACGTCCGCGCCAATGTGATCTGCCCCGGCTTCGTGCGGACCCCCTTGGTCGACAAGCAAATCCCCGAACAGGCCAAGGAGCTCGGCATCAGCGAAGAGCAAGTCATCAAGGACGTGATGCTGAAGGAAACCGTGGACGGCGAGTTCACGACCACCGCCGACGTTGCGGCCCTCGCGGTCTTCTTCGCCTCTTTCGGTTCGAACGCGCTGACCGGCCAATCGGTCATCGTTAGCCACGGCTGGTTCATGCAATAGCGAGTCCCATCCGAATGCCCCTTCAGGAGATCCATCCATGAAACGCAGCGACATCCTCTCGCTTCCGTCCATGCCCGCGGCGAGCCCAGTTTTCCCGCGCGGACCCTACCGCTTCATCAACCGGGAATACCTGATCATCACCTATGAAAGCGACCCGGATGCGGTGCGCGCGGCCTTGCCCGAACCGCTAGTGCCGACTCCGAATGCGCTGGTCAGTTTCGAAGCGATCCGGATGCCGGACAGTTCGGGCTTCGGCGATTACACCGAGAGCGGTCTCGTCATCCCCTGCACATTCGATGGCGACCCTTGCGGCTTCGTCGCCCAGATGTATCTCGACGACGAGGCGCCGATCGCAGCGGGCCGCGAGATCTGGGGATTTCCCAAGAAATACGGTCAGCCGAAATTTCGCGTTGCCGGCGACACCCTGACCGGCACCGTCGATTACAGCGGCGAACGGGTCGCGATGGGAACGATGGTCTACAAACCGGAAACCGACGACCAGGAAATTCGCGACGCCCAAGCCGCTGTCGGCAAAACGCAGATTTGTCTGAAGCTCATTCCGGATGTGGACGGGAAGCCGGCGATCGCCCAGCTCGTCGGATACAACATGACCGACATCACGGTGAAGGGTGCCTGGCGCGGGCCGGCGCGGTTGCATCTGATCCCCCACGTCAATGCGCCATTTGCGGATCTTCCGGTGCGGCGCGTCGTGGGCGGAAAGCACATTCTGGCCGATCTCACCCTGCCTTTCGGGCGGGTGCTCCACGACTATCTGGCGACGGAACAAGAGGCCCGGGAGCCGAAGCGAAAATCGGCGTAGCGGCGATTTCCGATTCGACTTTGAAAAAAAGAGCAGCCACTGGGGAGAGCGGCCCGCTCTTCTTTCGCGCTTTTCTTATGCGGATTGGGCTTGGGGAGCTTGGGCTTATGCGGCCTGGGCGGGATCGGCGCGATGGATGGTGCGGAAGGCAACGTTCAAGCGGTTCCAGCTATTGATGGCGTTGACCGCCAAGGTGAGATTGACGATCTCTTCCTCGGAAAAATGCAGCCGCGCTTCTTCATAGACGTCGTCGGGAACCCCGTTCTGGGCGATCAAGGTCACCGCTTCGGTCCAGGCCAAAGCGGCGCGCTCGCGATCGGAGAAAAGCGGCGAATCGCGCCACGCGCTCAGGACGTCGAGCCGGCGTTGGGATTCGCCATGGCCGCGCGCTTCTTCGGCGTGCGAAAAAAGGCAAAAAGCGCAGTTGTTGATCTGCGAAGCCCGCATGCGAACCAGATCGAGCAGGCTTTGCTCAAGACCGATTTTATTGACCGCCTCTTCGAGCGCCAGCATGGCCTTATAGGCCACGGGCGAGGCTTTCGGGTGTTTCAATCTCGGATTCATGCTGTCCTCCTGGCCGGATCCGGCCGTCATTGAAATCTTGCGTGGGGAAATCTTGCATGGGGAAATCTTGGGCGCACCCAGCGGAATTCAACGCCTCGCCTTCACGCCATTCAGAAAAATATCCACCTTGCCATCGCCTTCATGAAGAAGCCCGAACAAACCTCGGGCGCCGGCGCGCACTAGGCCGCACACGAAGCGCGCCGGAGCGCGCGGCGGCGTCTCAACGCCGTGGCGCCGGCTATTTCGCGGATTTTCCGGTTTCGGGTTTTTCCGCGCCGGACGGTGATGCCGCTGGCGCGAAATATTTGTCCACCGCATAGGCCGCGGCCCCGCGCATGGCCTCGGGGTTGAGGCCCCGAAGCTCGACTTTGCCGCCCGACACCGCTTTCTGATTGGCAACATCGTCGAGTTCCACGGTCAGAACCATAACCGTTGAGCTGACACGGTTGACGGCGCTCGTCAGCACGAAGTCGGCGCCGGCGGCATGAGCTTCTTTCAAAATGCATTCGGCGCAGGAGAGATCGATGTCGTCCGATCCGGGTTTGGGCGCAGGCAAGACCTGATAGCGGCCGGTCTCGGCCATTTTCGCCCGCAAGACGTCCGCGGTGCGTTCCACTTGCGATTTTTCTTCCGGGCTTGCGACCGAATTGCCCTCGCCGGTCGTCAAGGCGTCGAATAAGACCGTATTGAAGACCAGGAGCTTCGGGAGATCGGCGGCTTCGGCCGGATGAAGGCAAGACGCAGCGAGCGCGATCATTCCGGCCGCCAAATAACGCAAAGTCATGACTCCTCCTTGAGCATCGCGGGCTACCCACATATTACCCCGGCCTTTCCTGCACGGATGCTGAATGGCCGGCTGCTATTCCGTGATTATTTCCGGATGCGCAATGAGCCCATTAGTGGAGCGTGCGCATCACGTCCTTCACCTTGGCCGCCAATTGTTCCAGGCTGAAGGGTTTGGGAAGGAAATGGATGTCGGCGGCGGCGGAAAGGCGCTTGCGGAAAGTTTCCTCGGCATAGCCGGAAATGCAGATCACCCGCATGTTCGGATCGCGCTCGCGCACCCATTCGACCAAGGCGGGCCCGTCCATATCCGGCATCACGATATCGGTGATGACCAGATCCACCGGTTCCGGCAAGGCTTTGATGAGCTCGATCGCGGTTTCGCCGCCCTTGGCTTCCAAGACCTTATATCCCTTGTTGCGGAGCGCGCGGGCGCTGAACAGCCGCACCGCGTCTTCGTCTTCGACCAAAAGGACGGTTCCGGTTCCGGTCAGATCGCCGGGAAGCACCGGAGCCGCCTCGGCCGCCTGTATTTCGCTGGCTGTCGCCTGGTGGCGCGGCAGGAAGATGCTGAATTTGGTGCCGGCTCCCACGACGCTGTCGACGAAGATATAGCCTTCGGCCTGTTTGACGATGCCGTGCACGGTCGAAAGGCCAAGCCCGGTCCCCGCCCCCACCTCTTTGGTCGAATAAAAAGGTTCGAAAATTCGGTCGATATCGGCCTTCGGAATCCCCGTTCCGGTATCCCCGACTTCGATCAGCACGTAATCGCCCGGCGGCATTTCTTCGACGCCGCGCGAGATCAACTCGGCATTCGTCACATTGCTGGTGCGGATGGTGAGAATTCCGCCCCTCGGCATGGCATCACGGGCATTGACCGCAAGATTGACGACCACTTGCTCAAATTGGCCCTGATCCACCTTGACCGGCGAGAGATCGCGGCCGTGAATCATGCGAAGTTCAATCTTCTCGCCGATGAGCCGGCGCAGCAGATTCGAAATTTCGGCCAGCACGTCGGTGACGTTGAGAATTTTCGGTTGAACCGTTTGGCGCCGCGAGAAAGCGAGCAGCTGCCGTACCAGATTTGCGGCACGATTGGCATTCTGCTTGATCTGCATGATATCGGCGAAAGATTCCTCGCCGGGACCGTGACGCAGCAACAGCAAATCGCAGAATCCGATCATGGCGGTCAGCAGATTGTTGAAGTCGTGGGCGATGCCGCCGGCCAATTGCCCGACCGCCTGCATCTTCTGCGACTGAGCAAATTGAATTTCGAGCCGTTTCAGTTCGGTCACGTCGAGGAAGTGGAGGATCAGCCCCGCCGGCGCACCCGCCGCGTCTTCGGCACGGCTGACGAACAGGGAGGCGACGCGGTCCGGCTCGCCGAACAGGCGGACCTGAATCGGCCCGAGGGATTCGCCCGCCGCCGCCTTGCGCATCCGCGCCTCGGTCGCCGCCCGGTCTTCATCGGCGATGAGATCGAACACCGAAACGCCGAGCAGCTCCGCGCCGGAAGGCGAACCCAGGCGGCGCAGCTGGTGATTGTATTCGGCGATGCGGCCTTCGGAATCGACGAGGGCGATGCCGACCGGCGCATCCTCGAACAAATGCTTGAACCGGCGCTCCGAGAGGCGCAACGCCCGCTCCCAGCCGCGCTCCGGCGTCAAATCGCGCACCACCGACCGGGTTCTGATTCCGATTCCGTCGCCGCCGGAAACCACGGTTTGGGTAACGAAGGCCTGGAGTGTGCGACCTTCCCGGCCGCATAGCGTCACTTCGCCATTGGTCTGGCCGCTGCCATCGAACGGATCGTAATCGGGAGCGGCGCTCGCCGGCGGATTGACCACGAATTCCCTGAGCCGGAAATTCCCGCCGAGGATTTCCTCCGGCGTGTAGCCAAGCCAGGACGCAAGGGTTTGATTGATGAACAAGAACCGTCCGTCTTCGTTCACCGAATAGAATCCGACCGGCGCGTGCTCGAGGAAATCGAACAGAGTTTCGTGCTCTTGCCGAATCACCTGTTCCAATTCACGTTGGGCGGTGACGTCCTCGACTCGCCATAGAACATAGCCCGGCCGGCCGGTGATGGGCTGCGCCGCGATCTCGTACCACTCGCTCTCGCCCGGTACGGCCGCCAATTCGATTTCGCCCCGCGCGGCGGCACCGTGCGCGGCGGCGGCGGCGAGCCGCTCGTACTCCTGGCGCGGCTCGCTTTCCCGGCCGAAATGGGAAGCCAGCACCTCCTGCGCGTTGTCTTCGGTGCAGCCGAAGATTTGACGGAAGGCGGTGTTCACATAGACGACCTCACCCCTGTCGCCAATCAAGAGGCGGGGCATGGGTAGGGATTGGAAAGCTTCCGCCAAAATCCGGTTGCGGGCGGCGGCGCCCCGGTGTGCGGCGGCCATATTGCGGACGGAGGCCGCGGTCACGGCAAAGAGGAAGAGAAGCGCACTGCCGCCGCCGACCATGATTCGCAGCCGCTCGGCCGGGTCCGACGCGTTGGTGATGCCGAAACCGGCTTGACCCACCAGGTAAGCCAAGGTTCCGGCGACCAGGGCGTAAGCAAATCCGATCGCCCACAGCGCACCTCTGCCGGGAATCTCTTCGGCGAATTCTTTCTTGCTTATGGAAAGCCCCGAGTCCGGCATGGGCCGTTGCCTAAACATCGTTGCCGTTATGTAGCATGAATAGGCATGGCCTCAAAGGCTAAGGCTTTGGGCGGGCGCCCCTCAAATCCGGCTCTAACCCGGGATGATCTTCTTTTTCAAGCGGAAGACATAGCCGATAATTTCGGCCACCGCCTTGTAGTGTTCTTTCGGAATTTCCTCGTCGAGCTCGACGCCCGAATAGAGCGCCCGGGCCAGCGGCGGGTTTTCCACGATTGCCACCTCGTTTTCCAGGGCGACTTCGCGAATTTTCTTGGCGATCAGGTCGGCGCCCTTGGCCACCAGCTTCGGCGCGTTCATTTCCGTCGGCTCGTATTTCAGCGCCACGGCGAAGTGAGTCGGATTGGTGATGACGACGTCGGCCTCCGGCACCGCGGCCATCATGCGGCGGCGGGCGCGTTCCATGCGGAGCTGGCGCAACCGGCTCTTGATCGTCGGATCGCCTTCCGTCTGCTTGTATTCCTCGCGCAACTCCTGACGCGACATGCGCAAACTCTTGCGGAATTCGTAGCGTTGATAGAGGAAATCGAGAGCCGCGATCACGCTGACGACCACCAGCACGTCGAGAAAGACGCTTTTCGAGAGGTCATAGATGGTGGCCGCCACCTGAACCATGTCGAGGCCGGTGAAGCTGGCAAGACCCCTCATCTGCGGCATCATCAGCATCGTCACCACCGCCGCGACGATGCAGAGCTTCACGATGCCTTTGACGAATTCGAGAATAGCGCGCATCGAGAATAGGCGCTGCGCCCCCGAGAACAGCGAAATTCGCTCGAGATTCGGCATGATGCGGTCGACGGCGATAACGAACCCGCCCTGGAGCACGCCGGCGGCCAAGGCCGCCGCCGTCATGATCGCGATCGGAAGCGCCAGCACGCCGGCAACGTCGCGCATGAGATGAAGAAGAATGATCCGCAAATGCTCGGAGTCGGTCGGCATCGCGTGGGGGGATTCGACAAATTTCAGGAGGACGACGCCGAGATCGCGGGCGACCTGCGGTCCGAAGACCGCGATCCACAAACTGCCGGCGCCGATCATGAACCAGTGATTGATTTCCCGCGACGAAGCGGTTTGACCCTTCTGGCGGGCTTCATCCAGCCTTCTTAGGGTCGGCTCTTCGGTTTTTTGGGAAAGATCCGATTCTTCTGCCATCGCCCCGTCCTATCGGATGCCCGCCCTATCGTATGAAAGCGTTGGAGATTTGATCGCCGAAAGATCCGGCGAACCAGGTCATTCCCGCCCCGATCGTCAGCATCAGAACCAGAAGTCCGAGGGCGATTTGCAGCGGCAGCACGATGAAGAAGACCTGGATTTGCGGCATCAGGCGGCCGAGCAGGCCAAGGCCGAGATAAAACACCAGGCCGACGACGAGGAAGGGTGCCGCCAGCCGCATCGCCAGGTCGAAGGAATCGGAAACGACGCGGGCGGCCATGTTCGAGAAATCGTCGAGCGGCGGGAGATGGCCGGGCGTAAACAGCGAATAACTGTCGACAATGGCGGCCAGCATCAATTGATGCAGATTGGTCTCGAAAATGACGACAATACCCAAGATTCCCAGGAAGGCGCTGAATATCGCGCCCTGAACCGCGGCGGTCGGATCGGTGACCAGCGCGTTGGCCAAGCCGGTCTGATACGCGATGACCATGCCCGCCGTCTGCAGCGAAAAGAACAGAAACCGCGCCATCGACCCGATGAAAACGCCGATCAGAATCTCGCCGCCCAACATCAGGAAAAGCTGAATGGGGCTGTCCGGGAGTTTGGGCAGTCCGGCGGAAACAGCCGGCGCCACCACGATGGTGATGCCGATGGCGATCATGAGCCGGATGCGCGGGGTCACGAAGGATTCGCCGAAACCGGGGATGAGCATGATCGCCGCACCCACCCGCGCGAAAATCATGAAGAAGGCGAAGAAATCGGTCTGAAGGATGCTCTGCAGCATGGCCCGCGCCCCCGGTCAGCGGCCGAACGTCAACTGCCGAGCGTGGCGATGCGTTCGGCCAGCCGCTCGGTGAACGAGGTGAGCGTATTGAGCATGAAGGGCAGGAACATCAGGAGCGAAAGGAAGATGACCAGAATCTTTGGCACGAAAGTCAGGGTCATTTCCTGAACCTGAGTCAGCGCTTGAACGAGCGAGATGGCGAGGCCGACGACCAGCGCCACCAGCATGACCGGCGCGCCGATCTCGATCATGACCATGATCGCCTCGCGGCCGATCCCAAGAACTTCTTCGGCGTTCATGAAACGAAGCCCGGCAGGCCTAGAGCGGCATGCGGGTGATGTCTTGATAGGCGGAAATCACTTTGTCGCGAATCGCAATGGCGGTCTGCAGCGTGATCTCGGCATTGTCGACGGCGGTCACCACTTGGGTGATATCGGCCTTGCCGGTAACCGCGGCCATGCTCGCGGCTTCGCCTTTCTGACCGGTCTCGATCGCGGTTTCCGCCGCCTGTTTGACCAAGCCGAGGAAATCGCCGGCGGGATCCTGGCCGCGCGCCTCCATGCCGGGTGCAATCGAGGTCGGGGTTTTGGCGTAGGCGGATAAAGCGCTCGCGATATTGGCGGGCATGATTTTGTCTCCCTGAGTCTGGCGTCTAGCGCAGCAGATCGATGGCGTGTTGGATCATGGTTTTCGACATGGTGATGAGGTTCAGATTCGCTTCGTAAGAGCGCTGGGCCTCGTGCATGTCGGTCATTTCGATGAGCGGGTTGACGTTCGCGGTCTGGACGTAGCCTTCCTTGTCGGCGGCGGGGCTCGACGGCTCGTACTTCTTGCCGAAGGGGGTGGCGGTATCGCGGGTGATGCTCTTCACCGCGACCGTTTCGATTCCCTGCGCCCGGTCGACCAGGCTCTTGAAGGTGATGAGCTTCCGCTCATAGGGCGCGCCGCCGGCGGACTGCGCGGTCGAATCGGCGTTCGCCATGTTCTCGGCGATGACCCGCACGCGCTGCCCCTGGGCGTACATGCCCGAGGCCGAAATTTCCATCGCTTTGGTCAAATCCATGGCGTCGATTCCCTATGCTTAGTTGTGACCCAGCGCTTCCTTAATCATCGAAAGCTGCTTGTGATAGAGATTGGTCGTGAGCTCGAAATCGCTGGCGGTGCGGTTCGCCTTCATCAGTTCTTCTTCCATGGTCACCGCATTGCCGGAAATGGTGGTTTCCAGCGGATGCTTCTCCTTGTCCGATTTGGTGCCGGGGGCTTCCGGCGTAAAACCGACAAGGTGCATCGGATTGGTGACCGTGGGCGCCACCGGGTCGATTTGCCCTTTCGCCATGTTCTTGAAATCGAGCGGCTTCAGATCCCTCGGCTTGTAGCCGGGGGTATCCGCGTTGGCGATGTTTTGAGACAGCACCTGTTGACGCGCGGAAAGCCATGAAAGCTTTCGCTGCATCATGTCGAAGAGCGGAAGTTTGCTCAGGTCCATAGGGTCCACCGCGATTGCCCCATGCCTATCGGCGGTGTTCCGGGCGCTGCTCGTAACAATGAGTGCGCCCTTGATTGTCATCCTGACGAGGGCAGGGGGAATCATCTGCCTAGTCTCTTAAAAAAGAGTGAATTTTAGATAATTTGGCGGGATCGCCGCCGGCCCCTGCCCCGCCCCCGAAGTTATACGAATCCCGCGGAACCCCTTGGAATTCCTATGGCGACGAAACGCCAACATCGTTATGGTTAACGGCACCGCCACGCGCCAGGATAAGGCCATGCTCTATTTGACCAGGAAAGTCGGCGAATCCGTCATGCTCAATGAAAATGTCGAGGTCACGGTGGTCGCGGTTCGCGGCCGCACCGTGAAGCTCGGCTTCGTGTTCCCATCCGATGTTTCGGTGATGCGCCGGGAAATCTACGACCGCATCCAGGAAGAAAACCGCGCCGCCGCCGCCATGACCGGCACCTTGGTCGATGAGCTGCGGGAAAAGGGGAAGTAGCGGGCGTCTTCACCCATGCTCCGCGCAAGGCTCGCTCTCACATTGACGGCTGCCGTATTTGCCGCCGGCGTCATTCTCGCCCCAGCCGATGCTTGTGCTGAAAATCCAGGAACAGCAAAACCAGGAACGCAAATCCAAGCAACGCAAAATACAAGCCCGCCGAACGCCGGCGCTCACGAAGACCCGCCCGAGATCGCCACCCCAAAGAATTCGCCGGCGGCGGTAAGCGCGTTCTTCATCTACCAATTCATCGTCAACCGCCTCGCCTTTCTCGAAGAATGCGCGCAAATCGACAAGGCGAATATCAGCGCCTATAGCGAGGCGTTCAGCAATTTCAGCTTGGAAGCCACACCGATCGCCGACCGCGCCTTCGCGATTCTTCATGAAGAATCCGTGCGCGCCGGGAAGTCCTCCGACGGTTTCTCGCGGCGCATGTTCGATGTCGGCCGCAATGCGCGCAAGCAGCTCATGGACAATGCGGAAAAGAATTCGATGGCCTTCACCATCGGCTGCCGCGAGGTCCCGCAAATGATGCGGGAACATGCGGAAGGCTTTAAGCCGATCCGCAATCAATTCCCCGATCACATGCGGGCGATCGACGACTGGAAGTGAGCGGTTTCGTTTCTAGGGATTCGGCTCAAGCCTCTTAATGCACGCCGCCGAGACCGCCGCCGAGAACGCCGAGGAGCCAGAGCACGAGGAGAACGATCAGCACCGTGCCAAGAACGCCGCCAAGTCCAACCGTGCCGTAGCGGCTATGAGCGTAATAGCCGCCGCCGCCGCCGAACAGCAGGATCAATATGACAATAAGCAGAATTGTGCCCATTCCTCACTCCTTTGCCGACCTCAGCATGACCGGAAATTCCCTGGAATGATGTCCCCATTCGGCGTTACGGACAAGACAGTTCGAGGAGACTAACCACCCCAAGGGCCGCAGTGATCTTCGGGGTTCATCCGGCCTCCGTTCATGGTTTTCCCGTCATCAAATCTTATTAGTCCGGTCGCTTCGTTTGCACGTCGTGCTCTCAGCTATCACGCTGGCGCCGGTGGCGTTCGGCGACGCGCAAAAGATGGTCAAAACCAGACCGATCGGCGTGTGCTCCACTCCGGTTGTGATTTTGTCGTGATCTTGATCTAAATCAACGCCCGGCTTGGCATCGCCATTATTATGTTGCTGGTCCTTCGACCAGTGGAAGCCGAAGATGTCATTCAGGCGATTCCACCATGAGCCACGGGAGACGGCACCATGCGCATCGGCACCGTCTTAGTGATCATCCTTATTCTTGCTCTGATCGGCGTGCTTCCGACATGGGGCCACAGCGCGAATTGGGGCTATTTCCCGAGCGGCGGTCTCGGCGTTCTGCTCGTCGTCGTGATCGTGTTGCTGGTCACGGGGCGGATATGAACATCGAGCAAGATCGGAGTGGCAAAGAAAAAGCGTCGTCGCGCGGGGCGTCGTCGCGGGCGCTATGTTTTCCACGTCGCGGCCGTCGCAACGACATTGACGGGCCGAAGTCTGCGTGCCGGCGCAAGCCGAAAAACCACGAGACAAGACCCGCTATCGTGATCGGCGTTGCGGCATCGGTCGACCCGCTCGATGCCGGATGGACGACCTACACATTTGGAGGCAAATCATGAAACGAATCACTTTGACGGCCACCCTTTTGTTCTCGCTATTCGCGCTCGGCGCGTGCGGCACCACCACCGGCGAACGCGCCGCAAGCGGCGCCGGAATCGGCGCCGGAGTTGGCGCGGTCGGCGGGCTCTTGTTGGGCGCTCCCCTTGAGGGCGCGCTGATCGGCGGCGCCGTCGGCGCTGGCACCGGCGCGCTCACCACTAAAAAGCAAATCAATCTCGGCCGGCCGATTTGGAAGTAGGCCGCTCACGTCCAAGACAACGTCGGCAGACACAAGACAACGTCGGCAGACAATGGAGGTTACAATGTTTCAATCTGAGAAAATCTTACGAGCGCTCGTCGCTACCCTCGCGCTTTCCATAGTAGCTGGATGCGCGGAACAAGCGTCACCACCGCCGCCGCCGCCGGCAACCGCGGCGACCGGTCCTGAGCTGGCCGGCGCCTGGTACCAGGTTTATTTCGACACCAACAGTGTCGAGATCAATGCGAGAGGGCAGACGATCGTCAAGAACGTGGCCTATGTCGTAGCAAACGCGGGCCCGACGCGCGTGACGGTGATCGGCAGGACGGATCGCGTCGGCGCCCCGCCCACCAACATGGCTCTGTCGCAGCGACGGGCGGAAGCAGTCCGCGATGCGCTCATCACCGCCGGGGTGCCGGCCGCCAACATCGACACGAGCTGGACCGGCGAAATCAGACAAGCGGTAGCGACCGCCAGCCAAGTCGACGAACCGCGCAACCGGGTGGTCGACGTCACGGTGGTCAAGGAATCTCCTTGACCGTGATTGGCGGCTGGTAAGGGTCGGCTAGCGAAGCGGGCGACTGCACTCAGCGCTTGGCTATTTGCCACGAGAAGAATTCGAGCGGAACCGCGACTGCCAAAGGGTCACTTCCAGAACACAAGACCGTCCGCCCGACGCGGTTCAGTTCAATCCAGGGTTCGTTTTAGCTTAGCGCCGACCGATACGCATCAAGGCGGTTACGCGGATCAGGGCCATGGCGAGGAGAGGTGCAGACAAAAGTCCGCCGCCAAAAATTGTTAGATCTCCGTCGCTGCCGATGAGGTCAGCCGAAGACGAAGTGCACCGTGACTCACTGCGTGGCACGCAAACCTTTAAGCGGCGGCGAAGAACTTTTTTCTAAGGGCAAACAGGGCCGTCAACCCGAAGCCGAAAAGCAGAAATGTACCGGGCTCCGGCACGGCTGTAGTCGAAATGGGTACGAACTCGCCTCCGTTCACACGCGAGTAGACTGTGTCGGTAAGGTCGAAGCCACCCTCTAAACCGCCAGCGCAACCACTGGGAATGCCGTTGATGGAGACGAGGTTGGTCGGGTTCGTGGCAGTCTTCCCCGCCATTGTCACCTGAGTATTTGATATGGCTCTACCGCACTGAATTTGTGCAGAGGGATCCAGAACAATGTCCGTGCCCGCGATGATGTTTCCTGCAAAAATAGTGCTGTCGCCTAGAGTCGCCTTGCTACCGACCAGCCAAAACAACCCGTCATTCGGACCGCCATTGATCACAGAAACCTTCGCGTTCACGCCGGTCGTCAATCCGGTCCCAATCTCGAATATGAAGACGGCATTATCGTTACCCTGGGCGTCAAGAGTAAGGGTGCCGGTCAGCGCAGCCGTTGTGGTAAATTTGTAGACGCCCGCATCGAGAGTGAGCCCACCCAGATCAATCCCAGACTTGTCTATGGGGGATCCGAAGCCGCCCAAGAAAATCGCTGCAGCGTTGGCAGCACCCAGAGCGGTAGCGGCGTTCGCGTTATCCAGCGTTCCGCCGGTGATGGTCATTGGTCCTGTAACTGCGGTGGGTGAACCCACACTTCCGATGATCGTCGCGCCGTCCCCGGAGGTGCTCACTAACGTTTTGCCTATGACCGCGTAGGGGTCCGCCGAGCCTAGGATCGGTCCGGCCGATGCCGGGGAGGGGCCGTATAAAAGTGCCGCGAACGGGACGATGACGCCTAGTTGGGCACTGCGCCGGAGGAAAGTTCTCAGCGTTTTCATTTTGAACCTACCTTTCCTTTCTTTTCTTTTTCTTGTTTCTTGTCTTGATGACGGAGGTTTCCCGTCAAAATTCATTCCAACCAAAAGCTTCACTTCGCATTCGGGCGTATCCTCTTCCCAAAACAGTGGGCGGCCGGGCACGTGCTCGTCGTGCGCGCCCTCGGAGACCAAGTTTTCCCGAGCGGGTACCGTCGAGCCCTTCGAGAAATGTCTCAAGAGCTTTGATTCGGCATTAACCATAATGCAAGAATCCCGCCAATTTTGCGGAATCACTGCGAGTCAATGGCTTAAGACGCACTTCGGTGCCTTTGGTGACGTGCAACTGTAAAGTCCACTGACACTTTTTCTTGGATTCTTTGCAGGCTCTGAGGCACGGTTTGGCGCCATCGTGCCGGTGTGCATGGACTCCGGCTTTCTGCCTT
>JBGOXX010000037.1:0-16520 GCA_041479345.1 Alphaproteobacteria bacterium | reverse complement strand
TAGGCCATGAATACCGCCCCGCCCGACTCGGCCAATACCTTCGTAATCGCCGCCGTCAGCGTCGTCTTCCCATGGTCCACGTGACCAATCGTCCCAATGTTGCAGTGCGGTTTCGTCCGCTCAAATTTCGCTTTTGCCATGGACGCTACTCCGTCTCCCCTATCGTGACCGCTAGGCCATCTTCGCGCGTACTTCGTCGGCAACCGCCTGAGGTACTTGCGCGTAATGATCGAAATGCATGGTGTATTGGGCACGGCCCTGGCTCATCGAGCGCAGGGTATTCACATATCCGAACATATTGGCGAGCGGCACCATCGAATTGATGACCGTCGCGTTGCCGCGCTGGGTCATGCCCAGAATTTGGCCGCGGCGGCTGTTCAGATCGCCGATGATATCGCCCATGTAGTCTTCCGGCGTCACGACTTCGACGCGCATCACCGGTTCAAGCAGCACCGGACCGGCTTTGGCAATGCCCTCGCGATAACAAGCGCGCGCCGCAATTTCGAAGGCCAGAACACTCGAATCGACATCGTGATAATCACCGTCGGTGAGTGTTGCCTTGAAGTCGATCATCGGGAATCCGGCAAGCACGCCGGTCTCCGCGGCGCCGATAATGCCTTTTTCGACGCCCGGAATGTATTCGCGCGGAACGCGGCCGCCGACGACATCGTTCTCGAATACGACGCCACCCCCTGGAGGCAGCGGTTCGAAATTGACTTTGATCTTGGCGTATTGGCCGGAGCCGCCGGTTTGTTTCTTATGCGTGTAAACGTGTTCGACCGAACGAGTGATGGTTTCACGATAGGCCACTTGCGGCGCGCCGACATTGGCCTCGACCTTAAATTCGCGCTTCATGCGATCGACGATGATTTCGAGATGAAGCTCGCCCATTCCTTTGATCACGGTCTGACCGGATTCTTGATCGACGCTCACCCTGAAGGAAGGATCTTCGGTAGCGAGACGGGCCAAAGCAGCACCCATCTTTTCCTGGTCGACCTTGGTCTTCGGTTCTACCGCAACCTCGATGACCGGATCGGGGAATTCCATGCGCTCGAGCACGATCGGATCGTTCTGGGCGCAAAGGGTCTCGCCGGTGGTCGTGTATTTGAGGCCCGCGAGCGCCACGATGTCGCCGGTGCGGGCTTCCTTGATGTCTTCGCGGTGGTTCGCATGCATTGCCAGCATACGACCGATACGCTCGCGCTGATTTTTGATCGGGTTCAAAACGCTGCTGCTGTTCTCCAAAACGCCCGAATAGACGCGGACGAAAGTGAGCGAACCGACAAACGGATCGGTCATCACCTTGAACGCAAGGCCCGAGAACGGCGCATCGTCGGAAGGCAGGCGCACCAGCTCTTCATCGGTGCCTGGCTTGATGCCGGTAACCGGCGGGATTTCAGTGGGCGAGGGCAGGAAATCCACCACCGCATCGAGAAGCGTCTGCACACCCTTGTTCTTGAAGGCGGCGCCGCAAATGACCGGGACATGCTTACCCGTCACCGTGCCCTTGCGGATGCAGCGCATGAGAGTCTCGTGATCCGGCATCTTGCCTTCGAGATAGGCTTCCATCGCCTGATCTTCGTGCTCAACCGCGAGCTCGATCAGCTTGTCGTGATATTCCTTGGCCTTATCCTGAAGATCGGCCGGGATTTCACCGATGGTGTATTCGGCGCCCAGGGCTTCCTCTTTCCAGACCAGCGATTTCATATTGATGAGATCGACCACACCGACGAAATCGGATTCGACACCGATTGGCAGCTGCAGCACGATCGGAACCGCGCCCAGGCGATCTTTGATCATGTCGACGCAGCGGTAGAAGTCCGCGCCGATGCGATCCATCTTGTTGACGAAACAGATGCGGGGGACCTGATATTTGTCAGCCTGGCGCCAAACGGTTTCCGATTGCGGCTCGACGCCGGCAACCGCGTCGAACACGGCGCAAGCGCCGTCGAGAACGCGCAAACTGCGCTCGACCTCGATGGTGAAATCGACGTGGCCAGGCGTATCGATGATGTTAATGCGGTGATCGCGCCAGAAACAGGTGGTCGCGGCCGACGTGATCGTGATGCCGCGCTCTTGCTCCTGCTCCATCCAATCCATGGTGGCGGTGCCTTCATGGACTTCGCCGATCTTATAGGAACGGCCGGTATAATAAAGAACGCGCTCGGTCGTGGTCGTCTTGCCGGCATCGATGTGGGCCATGATGCCGATATTCCGATAACGCTCTAGGGGAGTGGTGCGCGGCATGGGAGTTCCTTACCAGCGGTAATGCGAGAACGCCCGGTTGGCTTCCGCCATTTTATGGGTATCCTCACGCTTTTTGACGGCACCCCCCCGATTGTTCGCTGCATCCATGAGTTCCGCCGACAAGCGATCCTCCATCGTCTTTTCCGAACGAGACCGCGCGCTCATGATCAGCCAACGGATGGCCAGGGCTTGCGCGCGATCGTAACGGACTTCGACCGGCACCTGATAGGTGGCGCCGCCGACGCGGCGCGAGCGGACTTCGATGTCCGGCTTCACGTTATCGAGCGCGCCGTGGAAAATCTTGATCGGATCCTGTCCGGTCTTTTTCTGAATCTGGTCGAACGCGCCATAGACGATATGCTCGGCAACCGATTTCTTGCCGGCATACATCAGCACATTCATGAATTTGGAAACGACCCGGTCGCCATGGCGGGCGTCGGGATTCGGTACGCGTTTATCGGCAGCGCGGCGGCGTGACATCGGACCCTCTACTTCGGACGCTTGGCGCCGTATTTCGAACGGCGCTGGCGGCGATCATTGACGCCTTGGGTATCGAGCGTGCCGCGGATGATGTGATAGCGGACACCGGGCAGATCCTTGACGCGGCCGCCGCGGATCATCACCACCGAATGCTCCTGCAGGTTATGGCCTTCGCCGGGAATGTAGCTCGTCACTTCGTAGCCGTTGGTCAGGCGCACACGGGCGACTTTGCGCAGCGCCGAATTGGGCTTTTTCGGCGTCGTCGTATAGACACGCGTACACACGCCGCGCTTCTGCGGGCATTCGGCGAGTGCCGGCACCTTGTTACGCGCAGCCGGCTGGCGCCGCGGGCGGCGAATGAGCTGATTAATCGTCGGCATACCCAAAATTCCTCAAAGCCAAGCCCCCACAGGGCTGGCCCTATAGCCAAAAAAGCCCCAGGGGGCGCCAATTCGCCCCACTGAGGGGATTCCAAATTCGCCGTTTTTACGTCGTGCTGGGACGACCAGGACTGCGTCTGGGGTGTTCTCCCACCACCAGCCCCAAAAGGTGGCGGCATACTAGTGACGGGAATAGGGTCCGTCAAGCGGATGTCACGCGGAAATCAGGGGGTTGCGGCCGGGTTGCGCGCCCGGCCGCCGATCCCCTTGAAGTGGCTCGGCTTAGGCCCCGACGACGCGCGTTTGTTCGGCTTCTGGCGCCGGAACCGCCTCAACCGTCTGCTTTGCCTCGAGGTCCTTGTCGCGCTTGGCCGCTGTCACCTTCAGGCGGTTGACCGCCGCACCCGTTCCCGCCGGAATCAAGCGTCCGACGATCACGTTTTCCTTCAGGCCCTCGAGATTATCGACCTTTCCGGCTACCGCCGCTTCGGTCAGCACCCGCGTGGTTTCCTGGAACGACGCCGCGGAGATGAAGGAATTGGTTTGCAGCGAGGCCTTGGTGATGCCCTGAAGCACGGCCTTGCAGCTCGCAAGCTTCAATCCCTCGACCGCCGCCTTGGCGTTGGCGTCATCGAACTCGGTGCGATCCACTTGTTCGCCGACCAGGAACGTCGTTTCGCCGGCATCCTCGATTTCCACTTTCTGCAGCATCTGACGGACGATGACTTCGATGTGCTTGTCGTTGATCTTAACGCCCTGCAGACGATAGACGTCCTGGATCTCGTTGATGAGATATTTGGCCAGCGCCTCGACGCCAAGCACGCGCAAAATGTCGTGCGGCACCGGATTGCCGTCCATCAGCAAGTCGCCGATTTCGACGAAATCGCCTTCCTGAACCGAAATGTGCTTGCCCTTCGGAATCAGATATTCGACCGCCTGCAAACCGGTTTCTTCCGGCGGCTGGACGACGATCCGGCGCTTCATCTTGTAGTCCTTGCCGAATTCGACGCGGCCCGCCACTTCGCTGATGATCGCGTAGTCCTTCGGCTTGCGCGCCTCGAACAATTCGGCGACGCGCGGCAGACCGCCGGTGATGTCGCGAGTCTTCGAGGATTCACGCGGGATGCGCGCGAGCACGTCGCCCGCCCTCACACGCTGGCCGTTATCGACCGACAGAATCGCGTCGACCGACAGGAAGTACCGGGCCTCCAGACCATTGGCGAGCTTCACCACGTCGCCCGCCTCATTGCGCAAGGTGATGCGCGGACGAAGATCGGCGCCGCGGGGCTGTTGCTTCCAGTCGACGACGACGCGGTTGGTGATGCCGGTCGTTTCGTCGAGGATTTCGCGAACCGACAAGCCTTCGACGAGATCGACAAAGGTCGCAACACCCTCGGTTTCGGTGATGATGGGCAGCGTATACGGATCCCATTCGACGAGACGCTGGCCTTTCTTCACCTTGACGGCATCCTCGACCAACAGCTTCGTGCCGTAGGTCAGGCGATAGCGCGCCTTTTCATGACCGGATTCCGACAGCAAGACCATTTCCGTGTTGCGGCCCATCACGATCGTGACGCCTTCGGAATTGCGCACCACGTTGCGGTTCTTGAACGTGACCATCGCATCGGTCGTGGCTTCGATGCTGGACTGTTCCGCACCGCGTTGCACCGCGCCGCCGATATGGAAGGTGCGCATGGTAAGCTGGGTGCCCGGTTCGCCGATCGATTGCGCCGCGATGACGCCAACCGCTTCGCCGATATTGACGATCGTCCCGCGGGCAAGATCGCGTCCGTAACAGCGGATGCAGACGCCGTTTTTTGACTCGCACGTCAAGACCGAGCGGATCATCACGGATTCGATGCCGGCCTTTTCGATTTTCTCAATCGCCTCTTCGCCCATCAAATCGCCGGCGCGCACCAGGATCGAACCGGTATCCGGATCGATGACATTGACCGATGCGGTGCGGCCCAAGATGCGTTCGGACAGCAACTCGATGACCTCACCGCCCTCGATCACCGCTTGGACGGTCAAGCCCTGCTGGGTGCCGCAATTCTCTTCGATCACGATGCAATCCTGCGCCACGTCGACGAGACGCCGGGTGAGGTACCCGGAATTCGCGGTCTTGAGCGCGGTATCGGCCAAGCCTTTGCGGGCGCCGTGGGTCGAATTGAAGTATTCGAGAACGGTCAGCCCTTCCTTGAAGTTGGAGATGATCGGCGTTTCGATGATTTCACCCGAGGGCTTTGCCATCAATCCGCGCATGCCGGCGAGCTGCTTGATCTGCGCCGCCGAGCCGCGAGCGCCGGAATGAGCCATCATGTAAACCGAATTCACCTGCTGGCCTTTGCCGGCATCGGACATGGCCATCATCATCGCTTCGGCCACCTTGTCGGTGCAATGCGACCAGGCATCGATGATCTTGTTGTATTTCTCGCCCTGGGTGATGAGCCCGTCGAGGTATTGCTGCTCGTACTCCTTCACCTTGGTCCGAGTTTCGGAAACCAATTTATCCTTCGACTTCGGCACCACCAGATCGTCCTTGCCAAAGGAAATGCCCGCCTTGAACGCCCAAGAGAAACCGAGTGTCATGATCCGATCGGCAAAAATCACCGTCTCTTTCTGTCCACAATGGCGGTAGACAATATCGATGACGTTGCTGATTTCCTTTTTGGTCATCAGCTGATTGACGAGACCGAAGCTGACGTTTTTATTCCGCGGCAGAATTTCCGAAAGAATCATCCGGCCCGGCGTCGTGTCGACGCGAAGGACGACCGGCTTGCCGTTCGCATCCACCGTCTTGTAGCGCGACTTGATGCGCGTATGCAGCGTGACGATGCCGCGATCGAGCGCTAACAGAATTTCGCCAACACTGGTGAACACCATGCCTTCGCCCGGCTCGCCGGGACGATCCATCGTCATGTAATAGAGTCCGAGCACGATGTCCTGGCTGGGCACGATGATCGGCTTGCCGTTGGCGGGGCTCAGGATGTTGTTGGTGGACATCATGAGCACGCGCGCTTCGAGTTGGGCTTCCAGCGACAACGGCACGTGAACCGCCATCTGATCGCCGTCGAAATCGGCGTTGAACGCCGCGCACACCAGCGGATGGAGCTGGATCGCCTTGCCTTCGATCAGCACCGGCTCGAAGGCCTGGATGCCCAAGCGATGCAAGGTCGGCGCGCGGTTCAGAAGAACCGGATGCTCGCGGATTACTTCTTCCAGGATATCCCAGACTTCCGGACGCTCTTTTTCCACCATGCGCTTGGCGGCCTTGATGGTGGTCGCCATGCCGTAGAGCTCGAGCCGCGAATAGATGAACGGCTTGAACAGCTCGAGCGCCATCTTCTTCGGCAAGCCGCATTGATGGAGCTTCAGCTCCGGACCGACCACGATCACCGAACGGCCGGAATAATCGACGCGTTTGCCGAGCAGATTCTGACGGAAGCGGCCTTGCTTGCCCTTCAACATGTCGGACAGCGACTTCAACGGACGCTTGTTGGCACCCGTAATGACGCGCCCGCGACGGCCGTTGTCAAAGAGCGCGTCCACCGCCTCTTGCAGCATGCGCTTTTCGTTGCGCACGATGATTTCCGGCGCCTTGAGTTCGATCAGGCGCTTCAAGCGGTTGTTCCGGTTGATGACGCGCCGATAGAGGTCGTTCAAATCCGAGGTCGCGAACCGGCCGCCGTCGAGCGGTACCAGCGGCCGCAATTCGGGCGGGATCACCGGGACCACTTCGAGAATCATCCATTCCGGACGGGCACCGGATTCCAAAAACGCCTCGACGATCTTGAGACGCTTGACCAGTTTCTTGCGCCGCGCTTCCGAGTTGGTTTCCTTCAAGTCGGCGCGCAAAGTCACGCGTTCCGATTCCAAATCGATCGCCGTGAGCATGGTCTTCAACGCTTCTGCGCCGATTTCGGCGGTGAAGGCGTCCTGGCCGAATTCGTCGATCGCCTTTTGATACTGCTCTTCGTTCAAAAGCTCCTTCAGCTTGAGCGGGCTCAAGCCGGGCTCTGTCACCACGTAGCTTTCGAAATAGAGCACGCGCTCCAGATCGCGCAGCGTCATGTCGACCAGCAAGCCGATGCGACTCGGCAGCGACTTCAGGAACCAGATGTGCGCGACCGGCGAGGCAAGCTCGATATGCCCCATGCGCTCGCGGCGAACATTCTGCAGCGTGACTTCGACGCCGCACTTTTCGCAGATGATTCCGCGATACTTCATGCGCTTATACTTGCCGCACAAGCATTCGTAGTCCTTGATCGGCCCGAAGATTCGAGCGCAGAACAAACCATCGCGTTCGGGCTTGAACGTCCGGTAGTTGATCGTCTCCGGCTTCTTGATTTCGCCATAGGACCACGACCGGATGCGCTCCGGCGAAGCGATCGCGATCTTGATCTGATCAAAATGCGCGGGGCCCGAAGTCGCGCCGAAAATCTTCATCAATTCATTCATGTCCGTACTCCTTGTCCGCCGGGGGAGGCGTGGGCGCGATAAAGCCGCGCCTTCTTCAATGAATTACCGTTTAGTAATTGCGTTCCTTAAGCTCCACATTGAGGCCGAGCGAGCGCAATTCCTTCACCAACACGTTGAAGGATTCCGGAATGCCCGCCTCGAAATTGTCGTCGCCGCGCACGACCGCTTCGTAAGCCTTGGTGCGGCCTGAAACGTCGTCCGATTTGACGGTCAGCATTTCCTGGAGGGTGTAGGCCGCCCCGTACGCTTCGAGCGCCCACACTTCCATTTCGCCGAACCGCTGGCCGCCGAACTGCGCCTTGCCGCCCAAAGGTTGCTGGGTGACGAGGCTGTACGGTCCGATCGAACGCGCGTGGATCTTGTCGTCCACCAGGTGATGGAGCTTCAGCATGTAGATATAGCCCACCGTCACCTTCCGATCGAACAAGGCGCCGGTCCGCCCATCGACCAATTGGACTTGGCCGGTGCGATCCAATCCGGCGTTCTGCAGCATCTGGACGATATCCTCTTCCCGCGCGCCGTCGAAAACGGGCGTAGCAAATGGAATACCGACCTTCAGATTCTCCGAAAGCTCCAACACCTCGTCGTCGGTGAGTTCGGCAATATCGGCCTTGTAGGCCGCCTCGCCATAAACCTCTTTGAGATGGCGGCGAAGCTCGCCGACTTTGCCGTTGCGCCGCACCTTTTCGAGCAGCGCGCCGACTTGGCGCCCAAGACCCGCCGACGCCCAACCCAGGTGAGTCTCCAGGATTTGGCCGACATTCATGCGCGACGGCACGCCCAGCGGATTCAGCACAATATCCACCGGCTGGCCGTCCTCGAGATACGGCATGTCTTCGATCGGAACGATGTTCGAAATCACGCCCTTATTGCCGTGGCGTCCCGCCATTTTGTCGCCGGCTTGCAGCTTGCGCTTCACCGCCACGAAAACGCGGACCATCTTCATGACGCCGGGCGGCAATTCATCGCCCGCCTGAAGCTTCTCCACCTTCCGGTCAAATCGGCTTTGCAGTTCTTCCAGGCTCTGGTCGAACAATTTGCACAGCGTCTCGACTTCCTGCATCACCTTGTCGTTCTTCACCGTCACGTGGCGAAGTTGATTCGAGGACAGTCCGGAGATCACCGCGTCGGTGAGCTTGGTGCCCGCCTTGACGCTTTTGGGTCCGCCGGCCGCAACGCGCCCGATCAGCAAATCCTTGAGCTGGGAGTGGAAAGTGCGCTCGAGAATTCCCTTTTCGTCGTCGCGGTCCTTGCCCAAACGTTCGATTTCCGCGCGTTCGATGGCCAGAGCGCGTTCGTCCTTCTCGACGCCGCGGCGCGAGAACACCCGAACTTCAACCACCGTGCCGCCGACACCCGGAGGAACGCGAAGCGAGGTATCGCGAACGTCGGACGCCTTTTCCCCGAAAATGGCGCGGAGCAGCTTTTCTTCCGGCGTCATCGGCGATTCGCCCTTCGGCGTCACCTTGCCGACGAGAATATCGCTCGCCTGAACTTCGGCGCCGATATAAATGATCCCCGCCTCGTCGAGATTGCGAAGCGCTTCTTCGCCGACGTTCGGAATATCGCGGGTGATTTCCTCTTGGCCGAGCTTGGTATCCCGGGCCATCACCTCGAATTCCTCGATATGAATCGACGTAAACACGTCATCGCGGACGATGCGCGAGGAAATCAGAATCGAGTCTTCGAAGTTGTAGCCCTGCCACGGCATGAAAGCGACGAGCACGTTGCGGCCCAACGCCAATTCGCCGAGCTGGGTCGAAGGTCCGTCGGCGATGATGTCGCCGGCATTCACCACATCGCCCTTTTTCACCAGCGGACGCTGGGTGATGCAGGTGTTCTGGTTCGAGCGCTGGAACTTCGACAAATTATAGATGTCGACGCCCGGCGCCGCCGATGTGGTTTCTGCATCGGTCGCCCGGATAACGATGCGGGTCGCATCGACCTGATCGATGACGCCGCTGCGGCGTGCGGTGATGGCAACGCCGGAATCGCGGGCCACCGCCTCTTCCATGCCGGTACCGACCAACGGCGCCTCGGCGCGGATGAGCGGCACCGCCTGACGCTGCATGTTCGAACCCATGAGGGCCCGGTTGGCGTCGTCGTTCTCGAGGAACGGAACGAGAGCCGCGGCCACCGACACGACTTGCTTCGGCGACACATCCATGAAGTCGATGCCGTCGGGCTTGGCCATGACGAAATCGCCGGCGCGGCGGCAGCTGATGAGATCGGCCACGAACTTTCCGCGCGAATCGATTTCGGCATTGGCCTGGGCGATCGTGTAGCGCCCCTCTTCCATCGCCGAGAGGTAAACAACCTCGTCGGTGACTTTGGCGTTGGTCACCCGGCGATACGGGCTCTCGATGAAGCCGTATTGGTTGACCCGCGCGAAGGTCGCGAGCGAGTTGATGAGGCCGATATTCGGACCTTCCGGCGTTTCGATCGGGCAGATACGGCCGTAATGGGTCGGGTGCACGTCGCGCACTTCGAATCCGGCGCGTTCGCGGGTCAAGCCGCCCGGCCCAAGCGCCGACAGACGCCGCTTGTGGGTGATCTCCGAAAGCGGATTGGTTTGATCCATGAATTGCGAGAGCTGCGACGAGCCGAAGAACTCACGCACGGCGGCGGCCGCCGGTTTGGCGTTGATCAAATCATGCGGCATCACGGTGTCGATATCGACCGAGCTCATGCGCTCGCGAATCGCCCGCTCCATGCGGAGCAAGCCGACGCGATATTGATTTTCCATCAGTTCGCCGACCGAACGCACGCGCCGGTTGCCAAGATGGTCGATGTCGTCAATCTCGCCGCGCCCGTCCTTGAGCTCGACCAAGACTTTGACGATGCGCAACACGTCGTCCTTGCGCAGCACCCTGATCTGATCGTCGCAAGTGAGCTCCAGGCGCGAATTCATCTTGACCCGGCCGACCGCCGAGAGATCGTAGCGATCGGAATCAAAGAACAACCCCTTGAACAAAGCCTCGGCCGTTTCCAACGTCGGCGGTTCTCCCGGGCGCATGACCCGGTAAATTTCAATGAGCGCTTCTTCGCGGCTGGTGTTCTTGTCGGCGGTCAGCGTGTTGCGGATATAAGGGCCGACGCGAACATGATCGATATCGAGGGTGGGAATCTCGGTGACGCCCGCTTCCTCGAACTGCAAAATGCTTGCCGGCGTCAGCGCGTCGCCGGCCTCGGCATAAATTTCGCCCGTCTTGTCGTTGACGAGATCCACCGCGACATAACGGCCTACCAAGTCTTCCACCGTAACGAGTTGCTCTTTCAAGCCCTCGTCGGCGAATTTGCGCGCCAGCCTCGGCGTGATCTTGGTCCCGGCCTCCGCCACCACCTTGCCGGTCTTGGCGTTGATGAGATCGGCGGTCAGCTTCACCCCGCGCAAGCGGTCGGGATTGAACGGCGCCTTCCAGCCCTTCTTCGTCAAACTGTAAATAACGGTGTGGTAGTAGTAGCTGAGGATCTCTTCCTTTGACATCCCGGCCACGTCTTCCGACGGCAGTCCGCGCTCACCCGCTTTCTTCCGCTTGGCTTCGGTATCGAGCGAATCAAGCGCCATCAGGAACGTGGTGACCAGCAGTTTGCGGCGCCGGTCGATGCGCACATAAACGAGGTCCTTGGCGTCGAATTCAAAATCGAGCCATGAGCCGCGATAAGGGATGACGCGCGCGGCGAACAGATACTTGCCGGAGGAATGGGTCTTGCCTTTGTCGTGATCGAAGAACACGCCGGGGCTGCGATGCATCTGGGAGACGATGACGCGGGTCGTGCCATTGATGATGAAGGTACCCTTGTCCGTCATCAGCGGCATGTCGCCCATATAGACGTCTTGCTCTTTGATGTCGCGAATCGAACGCGCACCGGTCTCTTCGTCCACATCCCAGACGACGAGACGCAAGGTGACTTTCAAAAGTGCGGCAAAGGTCATGCCGCGCTGCTGGCATTCCTCGACGTCGTAGCGCGGATCTTCGAGCTCATAGCGCACGAATTGAAGCTCGGCGCGGTTCGAGAAGTCGCGAATCGGGAACACCGATTTGAACACCTCCTGCAAACCGGCGTCTTTGCGGTTTTCCGCCTTAACTTCGCGCTGCAAGAACTGTTCGTACGAACGCCGTTGGACTTCGATCAAATTGGGCATCGGCGCAACTTCGGGAATACGCCCAAAGCTTTTGCGAACGCGCTTACGGCCCGTGAAAGATTTAACCATGCCTGCTCCTCGCCACCGTCACTCTGCACATCGTGACATTCGATACGTCGAAAGAAAAATCGGCGCGCGGAAAAGCGCGGTCACGAAGCCTCGTGACCGGCCCTTCCTGCATCGCCATGGTCCAGCGGGAGCGCTTCACTATTTCAGTTCGACTGTCGCGCCCGCGTCTTCAAGCATCTTCTTGATCTTCGCTGCCTCTTCTTTATTCACGCCCTCTTTGACCGTCTTGGGCGCGCCTTCGACCAGATCCTTCGCTTCCTTGAGGCCAAGCCCGGTAACCGCGCGGACCTCTTTGATGACGTTGATCTTCTTGTCGCCGGTCGTCACCAACACGACGGTAAATTCGGTCTGCTCGGCAACGGCTTCCGCCGCCGGCGCGGCGGCCGCGGCTGCAACCGCAACCGGTGCCGCGGCACTCACACCCCACTTGTCTTCGAGCATCTTGCTGAGCTCCGCCGCCTCGATAACGGTGAGGCTGGAAAGCTGGTCTACAATCTTTGCCAAATCGGCCATGGAATTTCTCTCCTTCGCTTGAACGGTTGTTGCTGGATTCAGGCTTTATGCGGCTTCGCCCTTCTTGGCATAGGCACCGATGACCCGGGCCATCTGGCCGGCCGGAGCTTGCAACACGCCGGCCACTTTCGTGGCGGGTGCGTTAAGCAATCCGAGCAGCTTGGCCCGCAATGCATCGATCGAAGGCAACTTGGCGAGCGATTTGACCGCCGCCACGTCGAGCTTCCGATCGCCGAGACTGCCGCCCAGGATGGTGAACTTGTCGTTGGCATCGGCGTATTTGACGGCGATCTTCGCCGCCGCCACCGGGTCCTTCGAGCAAGCAACCGCCGTCGGGCCAGTAAATAACGGGCCCAACTCCTGATACGGCGTGTCCTTCAGGGCGAGACGCGCGAGCCGATTCTTCGTCACTTTGAAGGTGGCGCCGGCTGCTCTCATTTGCCGCCTGAGGTCAGTGACCTCTTTGACGGTCAAGCCCGCTTGATGGGCTACGACCACCAGGTTGGCACCCGAGAACATTTTCTGCAGGCTTTCCACCAAACTCTGTTTTTCCGATCGGTCCACTCGTCTTCTCCGTTTGTCCGAAAAACGACTTCGGACATTGCTGTTTGGCCCTGAGGACCAGTCCACAGGGCCGACTAACGCCCTGTCCCAGCAGTTCAAGCCCCGCCCGCAGTCGTTAAACCGCAAACGGGATCACCACTGTCTATGCAGGCGGCTTGTTCGGCCCTTAAACCGTCGCAAAATCGCGGCGGCACCTGCAGTCTTGGACAGGCGAGGAAGTTTCCTTCCCCTCCTCCGCGCCCGCCCTCGGTTTGCTTCCGAAGACAATCGCGGAATTTCTTATCGCGGGCTAACCGCCCGCGAGACTCGTCAAATCCAGGCACACGCCCGGCCCCATGGTGGAGCAGAGCGATACCTTGCGAATGTAACTTCCCTTGGCACCGGCCGGCTTTGCCTTTGCCACGGCGCCGTAAAGCGCGCGCACATTTTCGACCAGTGCCTTCTCGGTGAAACTCGCCTTGCCGACGCCGGCATGGATGATGCCGGCTTTTTCGGCGCGAAATTCGACCTGGCCGCCTTTTACCGCCTTCACCGCCCCGGCGACATCCGCCGTCACCGTGCCGAGCTTCGGATTCGGCATCAGGCCGCGCGGGCCCAAAACCTTACCGAGCTTGCCGACCAGCGGCATCATGTCGGGGCTAGCGACCACGCGGTCGAAATTGATCTCGCCCTTGTTCACTTTCTCGGCCAAATCCTCCGCACCGACGAGATCGGCACCCGCCGCCAGCGCTTCTTTCGCTTTGTCGCCCTTGGCGAACACCGCGACCCGCAGCAACTTGCCGGTTCCATTGGGCAGCGAAATCACGCCGCGGACCGATTGATCCGAATGACGAGGATCGACATCGAGATTGATCGCGATTTCGATCGTCTCGTCGAACTTCGCCTTGGCGCGCTCTTTCACCATTTTCACCGCATCTTCAACCGGATAGGTCTTCATCGGATCGATGCCGGTGCGGGCAGTCTTCATGCGCTTTCCGATCGCCATGGCTATTCCCTCACCTCGATACCCATCGAGCGCGCCGAACCGACCAGCATGCGGCAGGCGGCATCGATGTCGTGTGCATTGAGATCGGCCATCTTCTTCTCGGCGATCTCGCGGATCTGCGCCATGGTCACCGAACCCTTGAACTCGCGTCCCGGCGTTCCGCTTCCCTTGTCGACGGCGGCCGCGCGCTTGATGAAATAGCTCGCCGGCGGCGTGCGCGTTTCAAAGGTGAAGCTGCGGTCGGAATAGACCGTGATCGTCACCGGGATCGGCATCCCCGGCTCCATGCTTGCCGTCCGCACGTTGAACGTCTTGCAGAATTCCATGATGTTGACGCCGCGCTGACCGAGGGCGGGCCCGACCGGCGGCGAGGGATTGGCCTGCCCCGCCGGAATCTGCAGCTTGATATAGCCTTCTATCTTCTTTGCCATTGTTGTCCTCAGTTAACTCCTTGGTACCGGTTCGTTACTGGGCCGCGGTACGGCCATGGCCGGCCTCCCGCGGATTTTAGGTCTTCGCTTTGGTTCGCCCGCGTCTTTTCGATTTCTACATCTTCTCCACTTGGGCGTATTCGAGCTCGACCGGTGTGGCGCGACCGAAGATCGAAACCGCGACCTTCACCCGCGCGCGTTCTTCGTCCACTTCTTCGACCAGACCGCTGAACGAGGTGAACGGCCCGTCGCAAACTCGAACCTGCTCGCCCACCTCGAAGGTGATCGAGGGTTTCGGACGCTCCACGCCTTCTTTGACTTGGTGGAGAATCCGCATCGCTTCTTCTTCGGTGATCGGAATGGGCTTGCCCTTGCCGCCCAAAAATCCGGTCACTTTCGGCGTGTTCTTCACGAGGTGCCAGCTCTCGTCCGTCATCTCCATTTTGATGAGGACGTAGCCGGGGAAGAACTTGCGCTCCGCGTTCACTTTCGCGCCGCGGCGCATTTCGACCACTTCCTCGGTCGGCACCATTACTTCCTCGAATAGATCGGTCATGCTCTTTTGGAGCGCCTGTTCCCGGACCGATTGCGCGACCTTCTTTTCAAAACCGGAATAGACGTGGATCACATACCAGCGCGCCGTCACGGACTTAGCCTCCCAGTCCCAGGATGTTGCGCACGCCGATCGAAATGATCTGGTCCACCGCAAAGAAGAAGATCGACGCCATAATCACCATTCCGAAGACGGTTACCGTCGTCGTGATCGTTTCTTTGCGCGACGGCCAAGTGACTTTCGCCACTTCCTGGCGGACTTGCCGAACAAATTGCGCCGGACTTATTTTTGTCATGCCTGCCATGCCGCCTCGGGTACCTTGATCGACGCTGTGCCCGGAATTTCCGCGTTCAGCGCCTGTTTTTCTTTTTCGAACCTGGCAGGAGTGGAGGGGCTCGAACCCCCAACCCCCGGTTTTGGAGACCGGTGCTCTACCAGTTGAGCTACACTCCTAACCGTCCGCCTGCCCCGTGCATTCCTCTAAGCAACGATTTTTGCGACGACGCCGGCGCCGACCGTACGGCCGCCTTCGCGGATGGCGAAGCGCAGGCCCTCGTCCATGGCGATGGGGGCGATCAACTCGACCTCCATGGCGATGTTGTCGCCCGGCATCACCATCTCGGTGCCTGCCGGCAGATGCACCATCCCGGTCACATCGGTGGTGCGGAAGTAAAACTGCGGCCGGTAGTTGGTGAAGAACGGCGTGTGCCGCCCGCCCTCTTCCTTGGTCAAGATATAGGCTTCCGCCTTGAACTTGGTGTGCGGCGTGATCGAGCCGGGGGCTGCCAGAACCTGGCCGCGCTCCACCTCTTCGCGCTTCGTACCCCGGAGGAGGGCGCCGATATTGTCTCCCGCCTCGCCCTGGTCCAACAGCTTCCGGAACATCTCGACCCCGGTCACGATCGTCTTGGTCGTGTCCTTGATCCCGACAATCTCCACTTCATCGCCAACCTTGATGATCCCGCGCTCCACCCGTCCCGTGACCACCGTGCCGCGGCCCGAGATCGAGAACACGTCTTCAATCGGCATCAGGAACGGCTTGTCCTTGGCGCGCTGGGGCTGCGGGATGTACTCGTCCACCGCCTTCATCAGCTCCAGGATCGAATTCTTGCCGATCTCCGGATCGCGCCCCTCGAGGGCGGCCAAGGCCGAGCCCTTGACGATCGGGATCTTGTCCCCGGGGAATTGGTAGTTAGAGAGGAGTTCCCGGACCTCAAGCTCAACCAGGTCCAAGAGTTCCGGATCGTCCACCTGATCAACCTTGTTCATGTACACGACAATCGCCGGCACCCCCACCTGACGGGCCAACAGAATATGCTCTCGCGTCTGCGGCATCGGGCCGTCGGCCGCCGACACCACCAGGATGGCGCCGTCCATCTGGGCCGCACCCGTGATCATGTTCTTCACGTAGTCCGCGTGCCCTGGGCAATCGACATGGGCGTAATGCCGATTGGCGGTCTGATATTCCACATGCGCGGTCGAAATCGTGATCCCGCGCGCCTTCTCTTCCGGCGCCTTGTCAATCTGGTCATAGGCCATGAATACCGCCCCGCCCGACTCGGCCAATACCTTCGTAATCGCCGCCGTCAGCGTCGTCTTCCCATGGTCCACGTGACCAATCGTCCCAATGTTGCAGTGCGGTTTCGTCCGCTCAAATTTCGCTTTTGCCATG
>JBGOXX010000036.1:0-16597 GCA_041479345.1 Alphaproteobacteria bacterium | reverse complement strand
GCGCTCGAAGGTCCGCAGCAAAGTCGCCTTATCCAATCCGCGAGCATCGATGCCGAAGGCCGACGCCACCATGCGCAGTGTGTCGTCCGCCTCAAGTTGCGTCGTCACCAACTTGGCGGCGAGGTATTTAGAGCTGTCGAGCTGCGCCAGCAGATGGCCCAGAAGCGTCGTCTTGCCGGTGCCAATATCGCCGGTGACGACGACAAAGCCTTCGCCTTGATGCAATCCATATTGCAGGTACGACATCGCCTTGCGGTGGCCGCTGCTGCCGTAGAAGAACTGCGGATTGGGGCTCAGCTGAAACGGCTTGCCGCTCAGCTTGTAAAATTCGTTATACATTGTGCTACACCTAGAATTGCTTTCGCAACGACACGGTGATGATGTCGTTTTCGACGCTGTTCGTAGCGATATTCGATTCCGTATCCGATCGGGATATCAACATATTGGCGCTGGCGTCCGGCCCGAAGTTGTACGCAAGCCCAAAAAATGCCGAATAGAAATCGTCGATGCGACCGCTACCATCTTCGAAGGTATCGCGGTTGTACGAACCGCCGAGATTTGACGTCAAATCGGGCCACAACTGCCGGTTCCACGTGACAGAACCACCACGAATTTTCTCGCTGGCAATGGTGCCCGAGTTGCTGGTCTCCTTCACGTCATACACCGTGGCGAAATAGCTGTTCCGTCCGCTGGTGAACGTGGCATCAGCCTCGGAGCGGGTTTGCAAGAACGAACCACTGGTGATGCCGAAGGCGGAACTGGAGCGACCGGATGTCGTGTTGCCCAACACGAATATCTGCCCGGTCTGGGAATTGATGAACGTGCCGTTCGGACCGGCGATAAGCTGGCCCAAATTCGCAGCGAGTTGAGACTGCCCGGTTTGAATCGTCTTCGAATAAAGCGTATTGACCGTCAATCGCGGCGTGACCTGGTGGGTCGAATGCAATTCGATATCGGTCTGATTGAAGCGGCGCCCGTAAGTTAGCGTATAGAGGATTTTCGGGTTGGGCTGATATTGGAACCCGGCATTCCAGATCAACCCGCTCGGCTGCTCCAGCAAGGTTGGATCGATGATTTTTTCATATCCGGCGCCACCAATAATCGAGAGCGCTTCATAGACTGGATACCGGAAATCGGCCCGGGCAAGCTCGCTCTTACTATCGGTGCTGGAGAATGCATCATTCGTGCTGATTCCGCGCTGGATCAAATTCCAATCAGCGGTCACCGCCCAGGAAAGGCGGCCAAAGAACTCCCCTCCCGTAAATCGCTGTAACCCCTCATGGATGGTTTGGGGGGCGACCTGAGCGCCCGATGTCGACACCGAACTGAATCGATAACGCGTTTCCGAGTCCATGTAGGGGCCGAAGTGCTGCAGTAGATAAGGGGTCGCCGTTTCGGCGTAGACCGTCTGCAGATTGTTATTGGTCGTGAGCGTCGTCGACCCGATCGGACCGGTATTGTTGATAAACTCTTGATCAGCCGACACATTCGCGTCGAAGAATAGCATCTCCGGCACAATTTCGCTGTGGCCGGCACCCTGCAGGCGCTGCTGGATTTGATCGGGCGACGTGCCGCGCGCGAAGAAAAGTTCCTGAGGGTTGTAGTTGAGGTTCAATTTGACCCGAGATCCCTGCACCGCCAGATTCAGCCCCGGCGAAACCGTGGTGATGAAATCGGACTGGGCCTGCCCCTTGGGGGAAAGATTCACATTGTCGTTGAAGGTCTCGCCGACCGACACGGACGGGATCAAAAGTATCGGAGGACCTGCCTGAGCGCCCGGAGCGCCGGGAGTGCCGCCGGTCGTGGGCACTGTCGAGTAAGGCGAACCGACGCTTGAAGGCGTGCCGCCCAGAGCGGGCTGGCCGTATGTCGACGGGGAATCAGGACCTAAAGCGTAGGCGCTGGCGGCAAACCCGAATAATGAAACACCGCAGCACAATACGCCCATGCGGTATGGCGCGCCGCGGCCCCGCAAGGCTCGTCGCTCACGCCACCGCCCAACATCTCCCCCCATCCAGTTCCCCCGCCATCACCTAGCGGCCATAATAGCCGTAATGCTGTCCAAAGCGATCTTGCACCGCCATGGCTGGCGCCTTATTTAGCACAATCCCTGCGATCCGATCTTGACCGATCATACGAAGCGCTTCGTCAACCGCCGCACGGGAAGTCCGCTCCGCTTCCACAACAAATACAATCTGGCCCACGTGTTTGGCCAGCACCATCGGCTCCGACCGCGCCAAAACCGGCGGCGAATCGAAAATGATGATGCGGTCCGGATACCGTCTTGCGATATCGTCGACAAAACGCGCCATCCGCGAACTTGCCAGCAATTCGCTGGACCCAGGCCGGTACAGGCCAGACGACAAGATGCTCAGATTCTCGATATTTGTCCGGACCATGACATCGGCGAGATCGATCGAATCGTCAGAAACCGCATCGATGAGCCCCGGACCCGCTTCGAAGCCCAAAACACTGGGCACCGTCGGCCGGGTCAAATCGGCATCGATCAGCAACACGTGCATATCGTGTTCGGAGGCGATGCTGAATGCCAAATTGACGGCAATAAAGGTCTTTCCCTCATTGGGACCGGCGCTTGTTACCATGATGAGGTTCCGATTTTCCATCGGCGAGCGGGCCTCGGTGGATAGGGCCGTGTTCACCAGGGGCCGTTTGATGAGGCGGAATTCCTCGGCCAGGGGCGATTGGTCTTGGGGCAAGGCCAAACCCATGGCGCGCAGCCGGTCAAAATCCAGGGTGATCTGCTGGCGCGTCTCGCGCCGGCCGGTGAGCGGCGACTTGGACGGCCCCGGCGCGGTGGCCGCCGAAACGGCGCCCCGATCCGTCGTCGCCAGGCGATCGACAGCCTTTTCAATGCTCGACTTGGCTGACTTCAAACCAAGCTGATTACCGGCTCGCTCGATGAGGTTCATGGATATCCTTCCTCCAAATGCCGCCCTGAGATCCGTTGCTGGCTCAGCTCAGCATTCGGCCTAGACCCTCGATAGTGAATACGCCGGCAAATGCGGCTAACAGGGCAAGACAAGCGCCGACAAAGCCTGCGGTTGCAAAGGCCCGCCGCCGCAAATCGGAGGCTCGTCTGACCATGGAAATCGCCCCCAAGACCGGGACCGCCACAATTTCCTTCAGCTCGCGCAAGGTCGTAATTGAATCGTCGATCTGTGAAAGAAGGAATGCGAAGGCCACGCCTGCGCCGAGTCCACCGAGCAGGACCACCGAAAGCAGAAGACCGCGCTTTGGTGCCACCGGAAGTGGCGGCGCTTGCGGCGGGTCGATGATGCGGAACTGCACCGTCTGTGTCTGTGTTTCCAGATCGCTGCCGATCTTGGCCGATTCGCGCCGATTCAGCAGTTCGTCATAGGCCCTCTTGATGACGTCGTAATCTCGGGTCAATTTCGTCAATTGCGCGCCGACTTCTGGTACGTTCTTGGCCGACCCTTCCCATTGCTTGATATCGGCCTGTTGCCGTTTGGCGCGCGATTCCAAACTCGCGATATCGGTTTGGAGCGCCACGAGTTGCAGCTGGAGCTGCTCATAAACCGGATTCGGCGACCTATTCGTGGTCGCGCGCGGGTCCACCGCCGGCATGTCCGCGGGCTTTTCTGCCGCCTTCTTATCCGCGTCCTCTTTGGCTTGCTTGGCTTCCGCTTTCGCTTTCTCCAATTGCTTTTTGATCTTAATGACGTCCGGATATTGGTCCGTATAGTTTTCTAGCATCGCTTTGAGCGCCTGCTCGAGTTCGGCGACGTGGGCATCTGCGTCCATGTTACCGGTGCTCGTATCGGGACCTCCGCCCATGGGCGGTCCGGCGCCAAAGGCGCCGAAGGATTGGTCGGGGCCGGTGCTTACGGTTTCGATGTATTTGGGCACGATCGCCAACTGCCGCGTCAGCTCGTCCCGTTTCTGGCGATTTTCGTCGATCTCGGCATTCGTTTGGTCGAGCCCTTGCTTCGCCGCATCGAGCTTCGCGGCGAAACTGTTTTCACCCGGCAGAAGCCCCATATTTTTCGTTTTGAACTCGGCGATCCGCTTTTCGGCTTCGTCGAGTTGTTGGGCGTAATCTCGCAATTGATCGTCGATGAAATTGCGCGCCGAAAGCATGTCCTTGCGGTTGTTGCCCAAATTACTCTCGACAAACACGGTCAGCAGAGCCTGAACCACCTTTGTCGCCGTTTCCCGGCTGGGGCCCGTATAAGAAAGCGAAAAGAGATTGGGTCCCTCGGCGTCGACCGAAATGTGCTCACGGATGGTGGTGACAACCTCTTCCTGGTCCGAAGCCGTGTGTGCCGTCAGATCCAAATCGGCCATGTGGCTAACCTTCTGCAGGTTCGGCCGGCTAAGCAGCGTACGCTGCATGATATCCACTTGGCTCAGAATATTCGTGTCGACGGCAATGCCGCGCATCAGCGGTCGCAGCATCGAATCGGTATCGACATAGATGCGGGCTTTGGCTTGGTACAAGTCGGGCAAAAAGGTCACGAAGGTCCAACCGGCAAGACAAAAAAGCCATGCCACGGCGATGCCATACCAACGGCGGCGCCAAAGTGAGCGGGCATAGGTCAGTGCGATGGTGCGTGCGCTAATCACGGCCGGTATGACTCCTCATCACCGCAATCGAGCCGCACAATTGCCACGACTCGGACGCGTTACTGTTTTCGCAAGACACGCGGGCTTTTGCGGGTCGTTGCTCGGCTCTCCTAACTAGAACCACGTTTGCGGAATGATGAGGACGTCGCCCGGCAGCATTTGGACGTTCGCCGTGACATCGCCGTCCTTAATCAAATCATCGATCCGCGCCGTGAACGAAGTCTCCTTGTTGTCGACAACACGGACGATTGTGGCTCGGTCGCCTGCAGCAAACTGCGTCAAGCCTCCCACCGCAATCATCACATCGAGCAACGTCATATTGTCTCGGTATGGGATCGCTTGGGGATGCGCGGCCTCGCCGATCACTCGCACTTGCTGGGCATAGGGACCGTTAAACCCCGTTACGATCACTGTAACAATGGGATCGTTAACGAACTTTTTCAGTTGGCCCTCAATATCCCGCGCCAATTGGGTGGGCGTCTTGCCGGCCGCTGGCAGATCCTCGATCAAGGGGACCGAAATCCGGCCATCAGGCCGTACCGGGATGGTCTCGGAGAGCTCGGGCTGGTGCCAGACGAAGATGTTCACAGTATCAAGCGGTCCAATGTAATAGTCAGGGCTTGGTCCGGGAACTGCAGCGGAAGCAGGGGGAAGCGTCTTTCCACCCGAGCACGCTGCCAGAGCCACCACAGCCAACACAAAGAGGCACAACCGGCCAATCGTCCTAAGTGTCATCGTCATCCCCTGTAAATCTCGTTAAGATCCCCATGCTTACTTCTTCGTGCAGTGCAAAATCGTCCAAATTAACGGCTCGCGCAACCGCCGAACGGCTCTAAGCATCTGGAATGCCGTCTGAATTGCAGCCGCCATGCTGCCCCGCGCCCACCGGCACTTTACAACACATCGTGCGACTTAATTATTAATTACCCCTGCCCTTCGAAACGTGCACTCAAGGCCGACCGCAGCGACTGCCCGCCATCGTTAACGATAAGCTACATTAAGTTTCTGAAGGTTACACTAACCAGGATTCTCAATTCTTAAAACGCCGTCGAGCCCAAATCGAGCCATCAATTCTCGCGTATGCATCTGTTATATCGAGTGATGCCGGCGACCTCGATTAGCGATCTATTTTTCAACTGTTAACTATTTGAAATGCAATGATTATTTTGCGACAATGGTGGTGGCGGACAAGGCGTGGTCAAATTCCGTCCCGGAACGGAGTCTTTTCGGAAGGGCGAAGGCACGAAGTTTACGGCCAACAGGGGCGGATACGCTGTTACTCATCCTTTTCCCGGCCTTGCCTGACCATGCTGGGTGGAGCGGTCTCGCCGATGGGCGTTCCTGCCCTTTGCCAGGGGCCTGGTCGCTCGGTTACCGCAATCTTTGATCGTTCTTTAACTTCTGTGGCTTAACCGATATTCGGGATATCACCGTCACTTCAATTGGGGTAGAAGCTCAACAATCGGCGACGTTGGAAAACCTGCGCCGATAAGCCAGAATCGCGAACAGGTTGTGATCGGTTGTTCGCGGAACGCCGCCCTCCATGCAAGGAAAATCAAGATGTTAAAGCTGGCCAAGCACAACTCCCGGCTGGTGAGCGCGATTGCGTTCGCCGTATCTGTCGCGACAATTTCTGGCTGCGACAGCAAATCGGCCGATCAATATGTCCAAAGTGCGCAGACGCACCGAAGCAACGGCGAAATTTCGGCAGCAATCATCGACCTTAAAAACGCGCTGCAAAAAGATCCCAAGAACCAAGCGGCCCGCCTGCTTCTCGCCCGGTTGTTCCTCGATCGTTCGGATCCCGCGGGTGCCGAAGCCGAGATTCAGCGCGCAAGGGAAGAGGGCGCCGACAAAGTGTCGACCGCAAAACCCCTTGCCGAAGCCGAACTCTTGCTCGGCAAACCGGACGCCGCGTTGAAAGAGGCCGATCCAAGTTTCGGTACTACGCCCGAGCAGAAAGCAGGCTTGTTCGCCATGAGAGGCCTGGCCCTCATGGAGCTTGGTCAGGCCGAAGACGCGCGGCAGGCGCTGGAAGCGGGTCTCAAGGAGGACCCCCACTCGGTTGACGTCCTGTCCGCAATGGCGCGCCAGGCGCTCGGGGCACACGATCTGCAAACCGCGCGGGATCGGCTTGCCGAGGCGCAGAAAGAAGATCCGAAGAACCCGAGCCTCTTTTCGCTGCAGGGCGCCATTGCTTTTGCCACCGGAGACTACGCGGCTTCCGAGCAGGCCTATCAAAACATGCTGGACGCCGCGAAATGGAATTTCTCGGCCCGGCTTGGCTTGGCGAGAGCCCAGATCGCCCGGAGTAAATTGAAAGACGCCGAAACGACGCTTGGCGTCGTGCTCAAGGCGGCACCGAATGAGCCGAATGCCAACTACCTTGCCGCTCTTGCCGCATACCAGGAGGGGAATTACGCCGACGCCCAAACCCGTATCCAACGGACATTGGCCGTCTCAAAAAACTTTCCACCGGCGATATTGCTGGCCGGGGCAGCGAACTATGGAATGAAGCAATACGAGATCGCCAATACCTATCTTAGCCAATACGTCTATTTGGTTCCGCAGAACGTGCAGGCGCGAAAGCTACTGGCGTCCGTCCAAATCATGCTCGGCCACTCGAGCGACGCCGTGAAGACGTTGTCGCCGGCGGTGTCGGAGACCTCCAACGATGTGCAGCTTCTCGGCATCATCGGCGTCGCATCGGCGCAAAACGGCGATCTGACCGCCGCCAGCCGCTATCTCAGCGAAGCCGTGGCCCAACAGCCTGACAACGCATCCTTGCGCACCCAGCTTGGGGTCACAAAGGTTGCGCTCGGCGACACTGAAGCGGGCATCGATGAACTCGAGCAAGCCGCCCAACAGGACCCGGAAGCCTTGCGTCCGGAAGTCGCCTTGTTTGCGGCCTATTTGCGGAACAAACAGTATGACAAAGCGCTGGAGATTGCAGAGCGTTTACAGAAAAAATATCCCGATAAGCCGATCGGTTTCGATTTCGCCGGCGCCGCCTATTTGGGGAAGGATCAGCGCGATGCTGCGAATACCGCCCTGCTCAAGGCGCGTGAACTGCATCCGGGCGACCCGTTCGCGTGCCGCGCCCTTGCCAATCTTGCGCTCCAAGCCGGCAATGTCGATGCAACCATTCAGTATACTCAAGAGATTCTGAAGGCCAATCCCAAGGACATGCAGGCTTATATCGATCTAGCCGCGTTGCAGGCAAATCAGGGTCATGTTGACCAGATGCAGGCAACCCTCGGGGATGCGATCAAACAGGATCCGGATAACATTTCGCCTCGGCTCGCGCTGGCCCGGTTCTTTTTGTTGACGGGCAAATACCGGGAGGCGTTGGATTCGGTGAACCCGGCCCTCGTCAAAAATCCGAATAGCGCCCCGCTCCTGGAAGTTGTCGGCCGCGCCCAGATGGGGCTGAAAAATGTCGATGCGGCGACAAGCGCTTTTAGAACGCTCGTCGAAGCCAAACCAGACGCAGGCGCGTCCCACCGTTATCTGGCGGAGGCTTATGCGGCCTCGGGCGAAATGGATCAGGCCTTTGCCGAGGCAAGTAAAGCGGTCGAGCTGGATCCCAAAGATTCTTTAGCCAAGATCATGTTGACCCGCATGGACATGGCAAAACAGGATTATGCCGGCGCCGATAAACTCACCCACGAACTTGCCGAGGACCTTCCCAAGGACGCAAATGTGGCACAGCTGCAAGGGGATGTCGCGATGGCGCAAGGCCATGTGCAGGATGCAATCGCAGCCTTCCAGCGCGGCATTTCGCTCACCGACAACGCCTTTTTCCGCACTCGGTTGGCGGAAGCCCAAATGCAGGCCGGACAACCGGCGGAAGCGGAAAAAACTCTTCTGCCCTGGATCGAAGCCCATCCGGACGATGCGGCGGCGCGCTTGACCTTGGGCGATATCTATCTCGCGGCGAACCGAGGTGCCGACGCCAAGGCGCAATATACCGCGATCCTGCAAAAGAACCCGAACGACGCCATTGCCGAAAACAATCTCGCTTGGGTCCTCTTTCAGGAGGGACAAACTGACGACGCGTTGAAGCACGCGCATCGCGCCGCAGAATTGGCCCCCGATTCGTCCCAGGTACTCGACACGCTGGGTGTTGTGCTTCTGAAAAACCGCAAATCCAATGAGGCTCTCGACGCGCTGAAAAAGGCCGCCAACGCAACACCGAACCCCGGTCCAGACGTTCGTTTCCATCTTGCGCAGGCGCTCGTTGCAACCGGCGCAAAAGATGACGCCCGGGAGAGCTTGCGGGCATTGCTTGGCACCGGAGAACAATTCAAAGAGCGAGCCCAAGCGCAGAAGCTACTCGATGATTTGGGAAGCTAAGACCTCGGGAAGCTAAGGGATTCGCAAACCAAGGGGTATTAGAGGCATATCCGCTCGGCCGATCTTCGGGAAGATCCCGCGAACACTATTCAAACGAAGGTCGGCGCAAACTAAGACCGAGGCCGTGTCCGCCCCGAGAGGCGGGCTTAACCTCGGGAGAATGGGCCCGCCTACGACGCTGACGCGAGCCAAGAGCACGCTAGAATCTTGATCCTGTGTCCCCCTTGCCGCGGCGTGAATCTCGACAGCAGGGAAAGCCAATGATTGTGCTTACCATCTACCGAGGATTGGCTCGATCGCTCGGCCCCATGGCCTGCGCGTCGGAACCGTTCCGATGGATATGTTGAGAGTGGGTACATGAGAGGCGCCCACAGGGGTGCCTCATGGCGATGAACCTGTGACGCCGACGGTGCCCTACCTTCACGTCGCAACAGGTGATTCAGGGGGATCAGAGTGCCGATTGCGACCGGCGGTTTCGTCGGCGAAGTGACTGCTATCTCGGTAAAAAAAAAGGCGGCGCCCGAAGGCGCCGCCGATTGACTCGCTAGTTTGGTTGGGAAGCCGTTAGCTGCTGACCTTACGACGCCGCATGAAGAGCATCCCCAAGGCGAGAAGGCCCGTACCGAAGAGCGCCAGCGAGCGGGGCTCCGGAACCTCCCTGATCAGATTTGCATTGCCGCCACCGCCATTGATGCCAATGCATTCGGTACCGAGGGGGCCAGCGCACGCGATCGGTGCCAAGATAACCGAGCTGGTATTGACGAATGCGTCGAAGATATCGAGCGCGAAGGTAAGCGGCGGCGCAAGGAAGAAGCCGCTCTCATCCGTGGTACAGGCGCCAGCGGCACCCGTGCAAGGAAGGAACGTCTCTTTCGAAGACGCAGCCGGCGTCAGATTTCCACCGGCGTCTGCCGCCAAACTCACCGTGGTTGTGCCGGGAATGAGCGTACCCTGGGCCAAGACCGCGCTTACGCTGCCACCAGGAAGCGTGATACCGACTTGGTTGCTGGCATTGAACGCGAACTGCGCCCCAGCGTTCGCTCCGGGGATGGTGTATCCGATGAGCTGGAACGTCAGCGACGTAATGGTGCCCGTTAAAGTGGTGCTCGGTGCCGGGATGGGATTGCCGCCAACCGCCGCCTGGGTCCCGGTCGCGGTGAATTGAAAATACAAACCGTAACCGCCCGTCGCCGCAAGGTTGTTAAGCCCTGGTGTAATGACGGGGTTACCGGTCAATTGAAATTGGGTGATCGGCAGGAAGCCACTATCCGTGAACGCGGCGTGCGTAGCGTCGATAGGACTTAGAGCGATGGTCGAAAAATCCGACACAATCATATTGTTGGCGGTAAAGCTCGTACCGCCCAGTACCGGGGTCGCCCCGTTCGGATTCCACGTAAAATTCAAAAGTGCGGCTGACGCCGGGCTGATTGCCGCAACGGAAAGCACCGCTCCCATCGCCGCGATTTTAACTAGATTGGCCCTCATTGTTCGGCTCCTTCACATTTCGCTCAGAGGCGAGTCCCTCTGACTGCCCTGTTGGCCCACAACGATGCAACCGTTATGCCATTCTCAAAACATCCTTCAGTAACAGCAACTTAACGTATCCGGACAATCCTGGACTGGCGGCTGGAAATCGATTCTGTAAGTTTTTTCGACGATATTGGATCGCTGTGACATGACCGGTGCCGGCGCAAATTACATTTTATTATTTTATTTCAACTAGTTAATGGAATCTTGGACGTTAATTTTCATTGCGGACGACTGGAAAATTGCCCGACGCTTGGCTGAACTTCATCGGTGATAACCATCACTTAGGGTCCAAAACCCGAACGTAAGAGACCCACGAATCATGGCAACGCGGCGACTTCCGCATATTGCGCATTCCTATGTCAGCAGGCCTGCGATGGTTGCCGAATACCATGTTCTGTAGGCAACTCGAAGATTTCATAAGATATAGTGTTTTAGATACTTTGATGATCGTCCGTAACCGCCATGCGATCGACACCAACGATCCCGGAAAACGCCAGATCGCCGTGATATATCGAGACCGACGATTGTCTTCGGTTGGCTGGGCAATGGGGAAACCAGACACGCTCTTTCGAGAATCCGACGATGGCTGAGGCTCCGGGCTTTTCCTATGACCTGGCCTTCGACCGCAATATCGGCTGGGTGACGGAGTGGGAGCAGCAAGCCCTGCGCGGGAAGTGTGTCGCCATCGCCGGCATGGGGGGTGTCGGCGGCGTTGACTTGCTGACGCTCGCCCGGTTCGGCATCGGCGCTTTTCACATCGCCGATTTCGACCGTTTCGAGATCGCCAACTTCAATCGCCAGATCGGCGCGTCGGTCGAGACCTTGGGCCGGCCCAAGGCCGAAGTTCTCGATGAGATGGCTCGCGGTATTAACCCTGAGCTGCGGATGACGCGATTCGACTCCGGCGTCGATTCCCAAAACCTCGATCGCTTTCTCGAAGGCGTCGATCTCTTCGTCGACGGCCTCGATTTCTTCGTTCTCGGCATCCGGCGCCAGATTTTTGCGCGCTGCGCGGAACTCGGCATCCCCGCGGTGACGGCAGCGCCGATCGGCATGGGCGCCGGATTTGTCGCGTTCATGCCAGGCGGAATGAGCTTCGAACAATATTTTCGACTTGAAGGTCAGTCGGAAGAAAAACAATACGTGCGATTTTTGATGGGCATGGCACCGCGCGGACTCCATCGCTCTTATCTTGTCGATCCGACGCGAGTCGATCTCGCCGGACGCCGCGGGCCATCGACCATCGCCGCCTGCCAGCTTTGCGCGGGTATCACCGCGGTGGCCGCCGTCAAATTGTTGCTGGGGCGCGGCGACGTCAAACCGGCGCCCTATCACCACCATTTCGACGCCTATCGCGGCAAATTGGCGGTCACCAAGCTACGCTTTGGCAATGCCGGTCCGCTGCAGCGGATCAAGATCGCGATCGCCGAGCGCGCCGCACGCGCGATGTCGATGCGCGCTTCGGTTGCCTCGGAAGCTTATCGGCCGTCTTCACCGGTCGAAGAAATTCTCAATGCCGCGCGGTGGGCGCCCAGTGGCGACAATTCTCAGCCCTGGCGATTCCAATTGCTCGGCAATGACGGAGTCATCGTCCGCGTGTCGGACGAATCCGATCACGACGTCTACGAATACCGGAACGCCGAGCCGACTCTGATCTCAACGGGCATGCTGCTTGAAAGCATGCGCCTTGCCGCCACGGCACGGGGACGCGGTATCGAATGCCAGTATGATGGACTCAAAGACCGCCGCCATCAAATCACGGTTCGATTCCCTTCCATCCGCACCGAGACGGATCCGCTCTATTCTTATTTGACTCTGCGCTCGGTCGATCGCCGGCCCTACCGGATGCGCCGCTTGACCAGTTCCGAAATTGCCGCGCTCGAGCAAGCGCTCGGAAGCGAGTTCGCGGTGGACTGGCATCATGAAATCGGTGTCCGCTGGAAAATCGCCAAACTCGGAGCCCAAGCGACCGACATCCGATTGCGCATACCAGAAGCCTTCGCGATCCACAAACGCGTGATCGATTGGGATCACGATCACAGTCCGGCCGGCATTCCAGCGAGAGCCGCCGGTCTCGATGCGATGAGCACAATACTGATGCGCTGGGCGATGCAGGATTGGTCGCGCATGCAATGGCTCAATCGGTTCGGGGGAGCCTTCATGGCGGCGCTGCAGATGGATTACCTTCCCGGTCTGGCCAGCGCCGCCTTTTTCACGATTCGATTCCGGGACGGGCCGCCAGCGCCTCACGATCGCCCGGTCGCACTGCTACGCGCCGGTCAAGGCATCCAGCGATTTTGGCTCACCGCGACCAAGCTGCGCCTCGCCGTCCATCCCGGGCTGGCGGTCCTGGCCTTCGCCCATTACGGAGACATTTCGGCAAGCTTCACCGCCGACCCGGCGATGCAGGCCAAGGCCAAGACCCTGGCCGCGGACCTGCGAAGAACTCTCGCCAATTCCGAGAACTTGATCTTCATCGGCCGTATCGGCGAGCCGCGGCCGAGGGTCACCCTTCAACGCTCCACGCGCCGGCCACTCCCTGACCTGATGGATAGGCCGGCCACCGAGTAACCCCCAGTGCCTCATGCCGGCCCAGCGCAGCCACCGCGGAGACCGATCGGCCGGACCCCCTAACCCATTGATGCGTAGGGTTCCGTCAAGTTCCTTATATGCAACCGGGAAATACATTTACGGTTTCTAAAGCATATCTCCGGTAGCGTAGATGGGGCACGTGCGTGACTTGCCTGCTGTGAGCAAGGGCAAACCAGATTCGAGATCGGCGCCTCCCCACATCTGCCGGTTGGATGGTTAGGAACGAAATTGATGCTCAGCGGAAACCTGCCCGTTACTCCCAATGTGCGCCCGGATTCGCGGTCTCAACCCGCGGGAAATGAATCGCTGGTTGAAGTCTACAACCGCTATTTCGAAACGGTCCCGGCCGATACGCCGGAGCGCCTCGATGAGGCCTATCGGCTCCGCTATCAGGTCTATTGCGTCGAGCACCCGTTCGAAAATCCATTGAAGCACCCGGACGGACGCGAGACGGACATTTACGACGCCCATTCCGTCCACAGCCTGTTGATCCACCGTCCAACCGGTTCGGTTGCCGGGACGGTGCGGCTCATTCTTCCATACGACGACGACCCTCTGCCGATAGCCAGCATCTGTGATCATCCATTGCTGAAAGAACGCCTGGCACTGGCTCCCCGAAATACGGCGGAGCTCTCGCGATTTGCGGTGTCCAAGCAGTTCCGCCGCCGCGCGACCGATACGCCGGTTGTCGATTACGGCGTCGTCGAGCGCCCGGCCAACCCGGATCCAGTGGATCGGCGGGTTATGCCCCATATTACGCTCGGCCTGATGAAGGCGGTTTTCGATATGAGTCTTGAACGCGGCATTACCCATCTTTTTGCCGTCATGGAGCCTGCGCTGCTGCGCCTGATCAACCGCATCGGGATTGTCTTCGATCCCATCGGCCCGCTGGTCGACTATCACGGCGGCCGGCAGCCCTGTCATTCCGGGCTCAGCGAGCTCCTTGGCAGATTGCGCCAGATTCAACCCGAGATCTGGACGTTGATCACCGGCGGCAGAGACGTTTAATTATCCACAGGCGATCGTCCGGACAGCGATCCCCCTTTTAAGCTCTCGAAAAAAGCGATCAGGGACGGTATAAGCGATGATGCTCGTGAGTCATCGACGCCGACCTGTCTCGATAATTCGAAAACGCCGTCCATCCTGTGAGCCTGTCAAAATTCCGTTGCCGAACCGCATTAAAATCTCCGCCGAGAACACTGGCGGGCGGGATTTTATGGGCCGCTGCCGCTATGAGCGGATAGAAAAATCAAATTCGATTCGAAACAGAATGGTCCGATTTTTGACACATGACGAAGGCGTATAATTTACGGTTCTTAAAGGATAATTCGCCTTACGTAAGGGGGAAGCGTGAAATGCCTAGAATGCCTGCCGTGGAAGAGCGCGAATCGCGCCGGAGCATCAGCACCTCCACCCGGAAACTGACGGATAGTGAGGACAAGATGCGATGCATAGCGGAAATTTAGCCCTCAAGACGGAGGCGCGCCCGAGTTCGAAATTCGGGTTCGTCGAAGGCGGATCACTCGTCGAGTCCTATAACCGGCATTTTGAAGTAGTCCCCGCGGACACACCGGAACGCCTCGATGAAAGCTATCGGCTTCGATACCACGTATACTGTGTCGAACACGCATTCGAGGATCCTTCCGAACATCCGGATGAACGCGAAACCGACACCTATGATTCGCATTCGGTTCACAGTCTGCTGATCCACCGGGCGAGTCGATTTGTCACTGGAACAGTGAGACTCGTTCTGCCCACCACCGACACGCCGCTCCCGATCACCAAGATCTGTCATCATCCGATGCTTCGCGAACGTCTCGACATCGCGCCCGAAACCACCGCGGAGGTTTCCCGATTTACGGGGGAGATTTCGCGACTGGTGAATGCCAATCAATTCCGCCGCCGCGCCGCCGACGAAAATGGCGCGGGCTATCCGCTTATCGATGGGACCGCCGAGCCGAATTCGATGGACCGGCGGGTTGCGCCGCACATTACGCTGGGTTTGGTGAAGGCGTGCATCGACATGAGCGTCGCCCACGGCATCACCCATCTTTGTGCGGTCATGGAGCCGGCCTTGCTTCGCCTCCTCAACCGTGTCGGCATCCACCTCGACCCGATCGGTCCCCTGGTGAATTATCACGGCACTCGGCAACCCTGTCATGCCTCACTCGACAAAATTCTCGATGGGGCGAGATTGAAGCAGCCGGAAGTATGGGCGCTTATTTCCAGCAGCAAGAATTGTCGGCCGGCCGCGGCGATTCGTCCGGAAATTTGCCCGGCCCTCTAGATTTTTGAGCTATCCCGGCTTTGATTGCCGTAGCCGCGCCGCGCGCGCCACGATAGTGGCGGTGGCCGGCCGTATCGGACGCTTCTTCCGATCTTTACCGCCATTTCACAAAAGGCGGCCGCTCTTTTTGAACGGCGGGTCGCCTGCCTTGTCGGCGGGAATTGACCGCGGAACTGTGACAGAAATATTTACGGTGCGTTAACCATGATTTACACTTTTGTCGTAGGGGCAACGGCAACCGTGCGGTCCGATTTGGAGTCCAACCCGAAGATTTGAAAAGCCGTTCGCGTCTTGTTCATCGGAGAAAACCGCTCCACGGCGTTATTCGAACCGATGACAGGCGACGGCTTTTCCCTTGTGCACTGCACAAATTGTACCGGCACGATACTTGCACGGTAAACGCCACTCTCAGCGCCTTGGGGTTAGCAGCGGAGGGGAGGCCATGAACGACCGAACCACAGTGGTGGCGGAAAAACGGCCGGATCACCGGATACCTTTGCCGGTATCACCTGGGCCGTTCGTTCGTTTCGCGCGTCGCCGCGAGACGCGTTGTGCGCAGAGCGCTTTCCACTCGACCCATTTTTGTCGCGGCCGATCCGTTCCGCCGTAACGGGCCGCTTTTACCATCCAAAGACAAACAGCCAGGAACCGTGGCGATGGAAATTTTAGCGACGTGGGAACAGACGATGCGACTTCCTGGATCGATCAGAGTCAACCGAGATATCGAAGAATTGGCCGCGGAACTCACCTCACGCTGGGCGCCGTTCTTCGTACTGAAGGATTGGCGCGAGCGTCTGGACCTCCTGAAAGAGATGCATGAGCAGCTGCAGGAGGACATCGGCGACATGGACATCTACTGCGCCATCTCTCCAATTCTTATTCGCAAATTGATCGAAAAACTGTCCGACGGACCCGTGACCTCAATCGAACAGGTTCACATCTACGCCAATTCGGCTGCGGAAGAACATCGCCGTGCCGCCGGCGAATGGCTGGCTCAACATCGAGGCCGTGATTCGATCGCCTAGATCTGAATCGCCGGAATTCGGCGACCCGGCATCGCTCAGGCGCGACGATTCACACGAGCCGCGAGCGGTCCGGATCTATTTCCAGCATTCCGCGCGCACGACAAAAGAACGCGCCTGGGTCATGATCTGATCGGCATTGAGGACGTCGTCGCGTTTTTCGATGCGATAGCGCGCGTCGTTGCGCCGCAAGAAATCGAGTATG
>JBGOXX010000035.1:0-16729 GCA_041479345.1 Alphaproteobacteria bacterium | reverse complement strand
TTCGCCAATTTCTCGAGCTCGGCGAAGACTTCGGCCCGCTCGAATTTGCAGATCGAGGAAACACCGTTGCGTTCGGCCGTGCGTCTTGCCAATTCAAGAGCCGCTTCCGAGGAATCGAAGGCGCGGACTTCGCTGGCGCCGGCCAAAGCCGCGCGAATGGCAAAACCGCCGGCATAGGAATAGAAATCGGCGACGCGCTTGCCTCTTGCCAATGACGCCATGAAAGCACGGTTATCGCGCTGGTCGAAAAACCAGCCGGTTTTTTGGCCCGCCATCGGATCGATGAAGAAATGCGCCCCGCCCTCTTCGACTTCGATCGGCGGCAAAACCTCGCCTTTCGCGACGCGGACGTATTTCTCCAGGCCTTCCAGCACCCGCACCCCGCTGTCGTTGCGCAAGACGACCGCGCGCGGCGTGAATACCGCATCGAAGGCTTCCATCAGCATGTCGAGACAGCGCTCCATTCCAGCGGCATTGATCTGCACGCTCAACACATCGCCAAAACGATCGACGATCAATCCCGGCAAATTGTCAGCCTCGGAATGAACCGCCCGGTAGAACGGCCGATCGTAAAGAGAGTCTCGCAGAGCGAGCGCCGACCGCAATCGCGCCTCGAAGAATGGTGCGTCGATTTCCACGTCCGGATCGGATGATAGCATCCGTCCGGCAATCAAGCTGTGCGGGTTGAAGAACGCGGTGCCGAGTTTGCGGCCATCGGCGGCGGCCACCGTGACAAGGCTCCCCGGCGGGAGCGATTTAGCCGCCGCATTCATCGCGACCTCATTGGAGAAAATCCAAGGATGCCCGGAAACCAGCCTTTTATGGCGGCCAGGCAGGAGGCTCAAAGTCGGACGCGGTTCGATCATCGGGCCAATTTAGCGGCTTTAGCCAGCAGCAGCAGGAAAAGAAAGGGGCGCCGAAAGGCGCCCCTTTGACGTTCTATGCTTTGGGACTTTAGAAGTCCATATCGCCCATGCCACCGCCGCCGCCCTGCATCGCCTGTCCCGATTTCTTCTCGGGCTTTTCGGCGACCATGGCTTCGGTGGTGATCAACAGGCCGCCGACCGATGCGGCGCCCTGAAGGGCACTCCGCACGACCTTGGTCGGGTCGATGATGCCGGCCTTGACGAGATCCTTGTAATCGCCGGCCTGGGCATCGAAGCCGTAATTCACGTCCTTCGATTCCAGGAGCTTGCCGACGACGACCGCACCGTCAAAACCGGCGTTCTCGACGATCTGGCGGGCGGGCCATTGGATGGCGCGGCGCACGATATCGACACCGACCTGCTGGTCGTGATTGTCCAGCTTCAGATTGGCAAGTGCCTTGGTGGAATGCAGAAGTGCCACGCCGCCGCCGGCAACGACACCTTCTTCGACCGCGGCACGGGTGGCGTGCATCGCATCATCGACGCGATCTTTACGCTCTTTCACTTCGATCTCGGTCGCACCGCCGACGCGGATGACCGCAACACCGCCGGCGAGCTTCGCCAAACGCTCTTGCAGCTTCTCTTTGTCGTAATCTGAAGTCGTTTCTTCGACCTGTGCGCGGATCTGGTTGCAACGGGCTTCGATCTCGGTCTTTTTGCCGGCCCCGCTGATGATCGTCGTATCGTCTTTGGTGATGGCGACCTTCTTCGAGCGGCCGAGCATATTGAGCGTCACGCTCTCGAGCTTGATGCCCAAATCTTCCGAGATGACCTGGCCGCCGGTCAGGATCGCGATGTCTTCGAGCATCGCCTTCCGGCGATCGCCGAAGCCCGGCGCCTTGACCGCCGCGACCTTCAGGCCGCCGCGGAGCTTATTGACGACGAGAGTGGCAAGCGCCTCGCCTTCGATGTCTTCGGCGATGACCAGGAGCGGCCGGCCGGACTGCACGACTGACTCAAGAAGCGGCAGCATGGCCTGAAGGCCGGAGAGTTTCTTTTCGTGAAGCAGGACATAGGGATCGTCGAGCTCGACGATCATTTTCTCGGCATTGGTCACAAAATAGGGGGAAATATAGCCACGGTCGAATTGCATGCCTTCGACCACTTCGAGTTCCGTTTCGAGGCTCTTTGCTTCTTCGACGGTGATGACGCCTTCGTTGCCAACTTTTTCCATCGCCTTGGCAATCATGTCGCCGATGGCGCGCTCGCCATTGGCCGAAATGGTTCCGACCTGGGCGATTTCTTCGTTGGTGCGGACTTTCTTCGAGCGCTTCTTGATGTCTTCGACCACGGTCTCGACCGCAATGTCGATGCCGCGCTTGAGGTCCATCGGGTTCATGCCGGCGGCGACGGCTTTTGCACCTTCGCGCACGATGGCTTGGGCCAGCACGGTGGCCGTCGTCGTCCCGTCGCCGGCGGTGTCGCTGGCTTTGGTTGCGACCTCGCGCACCATCTGTGCGCCCATGTTCTCGAACCTGTCGGCGAGCTCGATTTCCTTGGCGACGGTGACGCCGTCCTTGGAAATGCGCGGAGCGCCATAGGACTTTTCGAGAACGACGTTGCGGCCCTTCGGGCCCAACGTCACCTTCACCGCATTCGCCAGAATGTCCACACCTTGGAGCATCTTGGCGCGGGCATCGGTGGAAAATCTAACTTCTTTGGCAGCCATTATTGTTCTCCTGACTTAAGCAGCTTTGCGGCTGGATTTCGCGGCGCCTTGGATGACGCCCATGATGTCCGATTCCTTGACGATCAACAGCTCTTCACCGTCGATCTTGACTTCGGTTCCCGACCACTTGCCAAACAACACGCGGTCGCCGGCCTTGACGTCCAAGGCGACGCGTTCGCCCTTTTCGTTGCGCGCGCCCTCGCCGACGGCAACCACTTCGCCTTCCACCGGCTTTTCCTTCACCGTATCGGGAATGATGATTCCGCCCGCGGTCTTCGATTCCGGTTCGACCCGGCGCAACAACACGCGATCATGCAACGGCCTGAACTTCATTGCGAACCCCTCCGCCATGCCAAATTGTTGAAAGTGAATATTTTTCCCTTAGCTCGCCGACCCGGCATTAGCACTCGTACTCGGCGAGTGCCAGTCATCTAAGGGGGGCGGTTCGGCATGTCAAGACCGCTGCCCTGCTTCTTTTTCTGCGGTTTCACTCAGAATCTTCGCAAAACTTAGCAGCCACGGCGGCGATTGACTGCTAATCACTTGATCTACAATATTTTTCTTGAGATGACGAAACGACCGCCGCAAATTAACGAAGATGAAAATAATGGATGGTTACCCTTGCGGAACCATGACCTCTGCAAGCGGTTTGCTTGTCATAGCCAGGAAGGCGAGGGTCCTATGAAAAACCTAATTCTACCCGACTACCGCCTAACCACGGCGGAAATTCTGTACCACCTGCCCGACCATCCCGCGGTCCTTCAGACTTTTGTCTGGCAGGATCTCGACATCGCCCCGAAATTTCCCGTGCTGCGCCGGTTTCTCGATTTCTGGCGGCTCAATCTCGACGGCAAGCTCCACATGGTGCGAGTCGCGAGCAGTGAGCTCATCCGTCCGGCGGAATTCCGATTCGCGGCCAGCCTCAGCACACTGCATTAAATCCGGCGCGTCCCCATCGCCGCATTGGCGCCGGTGGGTCACGCGCCGGATTTCGCTAGGGTTGATCGACAGCGACTTATTGCGCCGGTTTACTTTTTGTCTTCGGCGATCGACGCGGTTTTCTTGTCGAGCGCGTCAGCCAACGCATCGACGCCCCCTGTGCTCAGCACCCGCGAAAAATCCGCGGTCCTGACCGCGAGTTCGCTGATGCTGCCATTGGCATAGACGTCCGCGACTTTCCATTCGCCACCCGAGTTGCGCAGGAGATAATTGACCGGGACTTTCCCGCCGTCGCTTTGCACAACCTCGGTTTTCACCAGGGCCGTGTTCGGCGACTGCTCTTCGGTGCCGAGGATATCGAACTTCTCGCCGCCATAACCATCGAAGCGCGCGGCCAGAGTAGCAATGGTCATCCGGCCGAAAGCCTGAACAAATCGATTGCGCTGATCGTCGGTCGCCTTCGCCCAATAACCACCGGCGGTAATTTGGGCCATGAGCGGAAAGTTGAAGACCGATTGGATGATCGGCGTCAGACGCTGAAAACGCCCGTCGAAGCCCAATGTCTTGGCGTCTTTCATCACGCTGAGGAGCGCGGTTGCGGTTTGCTCGATCACTTGCTGCGGGCCCATCGAATCGGCCCGGACGGAAAATGCCGTAAGGCCGCTAATCAATAAAATTGGCAATGCGAATTTCAGGTGGCGAAAAACCATCATAATTCCTCTCGTCGAAATTTCATGAAGATGTTAATGGTTATATGGCCCAGCCATGAGTAACTTTCAAGCCGAATGAAATATCATTTGGCACGATCGCAACTCAGTTGCAGTCAATTTGCGAATTCGAATAAGCCGCGAACGCGTTCATAAAGAAACTTAAATAAAATCCGCGACATTCATTTTATTCGCTCAAATCAACATTTTCATTCGGCGTCGAAGAACAACATCGGCGATCACACGGCTGACGAATTTAAACTGATTTCTGGCGCCAACATGCCGGCAACATCGCGCCCCTAGAGGCAAAAGATTCAACGGCGCGGTTATTCGCTGCTCAAGACGAAGGAGGCGTCAAACCATATGCACGCCCCTGCACTTTTTCTCCGGCGCCAAGCGCGAGACAAATCCTGCAAATTAGTAGCAATCTACATTGAACACGCGATCCGCCATCTCTACATCCTGGTTTTGGCCAAGATGGGGAGCGCCATGCAGCCGTTCAAACACCGATTTCTCGCACTGATTTTAGGGTCAATTGTCTCAGCAGCGCCGGCCGTTTTGACACCGGCTTGGGCCGGGGATCAGCCAAGCGGCGAGGATTTTGTCGCTGTCTTCAACAAAATATACGGCGCCCATGAAGGTTTTCGCGCCAATCACGCCAAGGGCATCATGGCCGAGGGCACGTTCACGCCGACCAAGAAGGCCAAAAGCCTTAGCAAGGCCGCCCATCTCCAGGGACCCGCGGTGCCGGTCACGGTCCGCTTTTCCGCCTCGGGCGGCCTTCCCAATATTCCCGATTCCGATCCCCACGCCTTTCCCAAAGGCATGGCGGTCAAATTCAAGCTCCCCGACGGAACCGATACCGACATCGTCTGCATTTCGATCAACGGCTTTCCGGCCAGCACGCCGAAGGAGTTCTACGATTTCCTGACCGCGATTTCACAAAGCCCGCCCGATGCACCGCATCCAACGCCGGTCGAAGCCTTCGTCGGCAGCCATCTCGCCACCAAGCATTTCGTCGAAATCCCGAAGCCGACACCGGCGAGTTTTGCCACCCAGCCGTTCTTCGGCGTGAATGCCTTCCGCTTCACCAATGCGAGGGGCGCCAAGAAATACGGCCGCTATTTCCTCGTTCCGGTCGCGGGTGCTTCCTATCTCGATCCCGCGGATGCGGCCAAGCGTCCGCCCGATTTTCTGAACGACGAACTGACCGAGCACCTGAAGAAAGGTCCGGTGTCGTTCAAGCTATCGGTGCAGCTCGCCAAGAAGGGCGATCCGATCAATGACGGGACCAAAGTATGGCCGGATTCGAATCCGAAAATCGAGCTTGGCACGATCACGATTACCGGATTGGTGCCGGATAACGCGAACGCTCAGCGGCAGATTCTGTTCACGCCGATCAATGTGACTGACGGCATCGAGGCTTCGAACGATCCGATCATCGAAGCCCGCGGCGAAGCCTATGCGGTGTCGTATTCGCGGCGCGCGAAGTAGGTAGCTGTAAATAACGGGGCCCTGCCGGGCGGGCACCGAGCCGACCCGGCAGGAAACTAATGATAAGAAAACGAGAACTGGGAATGATCCGCGCGGAAGATCGAGCGGTGCTTCGCGCCGCAGGCTTCAGGACAGAATTTTGAACTCCGCTTCTGGCGCATCAATGCCCCAGAGCTGGCCGTTTTCAAGATCGAACCACCAGCCGTAAATCGAAAGCTCGCCTGCGCGGACCTTGCGGCGAATCCAGGGAAAGCTCATCAGGTTTTCCAGCGAGACCCGAACCGAAGCTTGTTCGACCAGGCGGCATTCTTGCTCCGGATCGGCGCGAACCGAATCGGCGGCCAGCACGGCGCGGGCGCGGCCGGCGATCGATACCCAATTGGCGATGAACTCGCGGCCTTCGAGTTTGCCGCTTTCCTCCGAGTCGATCAGCGCCTTGATCCCGCCGCACCCCGAATGCCCGAGGACGACGATGTGGCGCACGGCAAGATCAAGCACCGCGAATTCCACGGCGGCCGAAGTTCCGTGATAACGGCCGTCCGGCTGATAGGGCGGGACGAGATTGGCGACGTTGCGGATGACGAAAAGCTCGCCCGGTTCGGTGTCCAAGAGGATCGCCGGGTCTGCCCGCGAATCCGAGCAGCCGATGACCAAGACTTCGGGATTCTGGCCCTTGCTCGCCAGATTGGCGAAAAGTTCCGGCCGCTGTTCGAAATGACGGGTGCGGAAAACCTTGAATCCAGAAATCAGCCTGTCGATTGCCGACGATTTCATACCGGTTCGCGCACCGGGGATTTCTGCGCGCCGGCGCCTTCGACCAGCCAATCGTAAGCCTGCTTGTATTTGGCGGCGGTGTTGGCGACCACGTCGGCGGGTAAGGCGGGTGCCGGCGGCCTTTTGTTCCAGCCCGAAGCCTCGAGCCAATCGCGCACGTATTGCTTGTCGAAGCTCGGCGGATTTTCCCCGAGGCGATATTCGGATTGCGGCCAGAAGCGGGACGAATCGGGCGTCAGCAGTTCGTCGATCAGGATGATGTTGCCCTTTTCGTCGAGGCCGAATTCCATTTTGGTGTCGGCAATGATGATTCCACGCGAGGCCGCAAAAGTCCGTGCTTCCTTATAGATGCGGAGCGCGGCATCGCGCACCTGTTCGGCAGTCTTGGTCCCGACGATCTTCGCCGCCGCGGCGAAATCGATGTTTTCGTCATGGGCGCCGATATCCGCCTTGGTCGAGGGGGTGAAGATCGGCTCGGGCAGCTCGGCGGCGAGCGGCAGGTTTTTCGGCAGCTTCACCCCGCAGACTTCGCCGGTTGCCTGGTAATCCTTCCAGCCGGAGCCGACGAGATAGCCGCGGACAATGGCTTCGATCGCCAGCGGCTTCAATTTCCGCACTACCACCGCGCGGCCGCGCAGCATCTCGCGCTCGGCTTTGTCGGTGATGACCTCTTCGACCTTGGTATCCAGGAGATGGTTGATCATCACGCCCTTGGTGCGGGCAAACCAGAAATTGGACAGGGCGGTCAGAACGCGCCCCTTGTTGGGAATGGGGGTCGGCAGCACCACGTCGAAGGCCGACAAACGGTCGCTGGCAACGATCAGCAGCCGGTTTTTGTCCAGGGCGTAGACGTCGCGGACCTTGCCCCGGCGTTCGAGCGTTAAGCCGCTCAGTTTCGATTCGAAGAGGGGGGCGCCGCCAAAAGTCGATTCGGCCATCGTGGGTTGTTCCTGAAGCGATTGTTGTCTGAGTGAATCGGTAGCAGCGCCGGCCAGTTTGTCAAGATTTCGTGGGCTAAGAAACCGCGGCGATTTCGGCGGCGCGTTGCGAACTGGCTTCGGTTCGGTGATCCTTGGCCAGAACGGTGTAGACCGCGGGCAGCACGAAGAGGGTAAAGAGCGTGCCGATCGACATGCCGGCGACGATGACGAGGCCGATGGAAAAGCGGCTGGCAGCGCCGGCACCGGTTGCGATCAATAGCGGGACGAGGCCGACCACCATGGCCGCGGTGGTCATCAGGATCGGCCGCAGCCGGACCCGGGCCGCCCGCTCGATGGCGTCGCGGCGATTCAAATTCTCATGCCGCTGGAGATCGTTGGCAAACGACACCATCAAGATGCCGTGCTTGGAGATCAAGCCCATGAGCGTCACCAGCCCGACCTTGGTGTAGACGTTCAATGTGGCCATCCCGAAAAAGAGCGGGAACATGGCACCGCACATCGCCATCGGGACCGAAACCAGAATGATCCATGGATCGCGCATGCTCTCGAACTGCGCCGCCAGCACCAGGAAAATGATGATGCCGGCAAAAGCGAAGGTCACCATGATCTGACTGCCTTCGGTCACGTATTGGCGCGATTCGGAGAGATAGGCGTGATTGAATTCGGGCGGCAAACTCTGCGCTGCCGTCCGCTCGAGGAAATTCACCGCATCGCCCATGGTGACCCACGGCATCGGGACCGCCGAGAACGTAGCGGAATTGAGCTGATTGTAATGGGTCAGCGCATTGGGATTGGTGCCTTGCGAAACCGAAATGATGGTTGATAGGGGGGTTTGATCGCCACTGCCGGTCTTGACGTAATAGTGACTGATCCTGCCGGGCGATAACCGATCGATACGCGGCACTTGCGGGATCACCTCGTAAGATCGGCCATTCAAATCGAAGCGGTTGACGTAATTGCCGCCCAGCATGGTGGCAAGCGTGTTGCCCACATCCGCCATGTTGATGCCGAGGTCATTGGCTTTGGCGTGGTCGACATCGATGCGGACGGTTGGATTGTTGAAATCGAGGTCGCTGTCGGTGACGATGAACATGCCGCTTTTGCGCGCTTCGGTTTTAATTTTGTCCATCGTTTCATAGATGGTCCGGAAATCATCCGGCGCGTAAATCACCATCTGGATCGGTAGGCCGCCGGTCGAACCGGGCAAGGACGGCAGCATGAAGGCGAAGACTTGCAGGCCGTCGATGCCGTTCAGTTGTTGCTGAACCAACGGCATGATCTGCATGGCGCTGCGGCTGCGCTCGTTCCAGGGTTTGAGGACGAAGCCGGAGAAGCCTTGATTCACCCCGCCGCGGCCGTTCGCCACAAACCGCGTATTGGTCTCGGGATAACTTGCGTAAATGTTGTCGATCTGCCGCGCGTAAGCCTCGGTGTAATCAAGATTGGCGTATTGCGGTCCCTTCATCAGCGCGAAGATGACGCCTTGATCTTCCGGCGGCGCAAGCTCGTCCTTGGAATGAGTGAAAAGGAAATAAACCAAGCCCAAAATGACCGCGGCAAAGAGCATGGTCACGGGACGGTAATCGAGCGAACGGTCGAGAATGCGCCCGTATAGGTTGGTCACCGCTCTGAAAGTACGATCAATGAGCCCGGTCAAGCCCCGGTCGGACGTACCATGTTTCAACAGCATCGAACACATCATCGGCGACAAGGTCAGGGCGATGATGCCGGAAATGATGACGGCGCCGGCAAGCGTAAATGCGAATTCGCGGAACAGCGCCCCGGTCAGTCCGGTCAGGAACCCGATCGGCGCATAGACCGCGGCCAGGGTGATCGTCATGGCGATGACCGGGCCGACAATTTCACGCGCCCCAACGATAGCAGCCTGCACCGGCGTCTTGCCCGCTTCGATGTGGCGATAAATATTTTCGACCACCACGATTGCGTCGTCGACCACCAGACCGATGGCGAGCACCGCCGCCAGCAGAGTCAGCAGATTGATGCTGAATCCCAGTGCCAACACGATGATGCAGGCGCCGATCAGGGACAGCGGGATGGTCACGACGGGGACCGCCACCGACCGGACATTCCCCAGGAACAGGAAAATAACCACGATGACGATGCCGACCGCCAGCACCAGGGTGTGGACCACTTCATCGATCGACGCCTGAATGAATTTGGTCGAATCATAGGGGATCGCGACCTTGACCGTCGGCGGAACGGCGCGCTCGATCGTCGGTATGAGCGCGCGAACACCTTTGACGACGTTGAGCGGATTGCCGGTTGGCGAGACCTGCACGCCGACAAAGACAGCATGCTCGCCATTCATCCACACGGAAGAATCGGTGCTTTGAGCGCCGAGATCGACCACCGCAATGTCTTTGATCCGCACCAGCGCACCGTTCTGGGATTTCACCACCATGTTGCGGAATTGCTCCATGTCGGTGAGGCCGGTATTGGCGACGACGTTGGTAAGGGTGAAATAGCCCTTGGCCTGGCCCGGAGCGGCCTGGAAATTATTGGCGGCGATCGCGTTCGAAATGTCCTGGGCGGAAACTCCGCGCGCGGCCATTTTGTCCGGATTGAGCCAAATGCGCATGGCGAAAACCTGGCCGCCCAGAATATCCGCCGAGGCAACCCCGTCGACCGTTGCAATGAGCGGCTGCACGACGCGGGACAGGAAATCCGAGATAGCGGCGGAGGTGAGTTGCGGGCTCGCGAAGCCGATATACATGGCCGCCGTGGTTTGGCCGGTCGATTTCACGATCACCGGATCGTTGGCTTCTTTCGGGATCAGGTATTTGACCTGCTGAACCTTGGCCATGACTTCGGTCATCGCCTTGTTCGGATCAAAATTGAGTTTCACATAAGCCTGGATCGTGCTCGTCCCTTGGGTCGAAGACGAGGTCATGTAGTTGAGGCCTTCGGCGCTCGATACGGCTTGTTCTAAGGGTTGAGTGATGAAGCCCTGCATCAATTCCGGTGAGGCGCCAGGATAGATCGTGGTGATGGTGATGACGGTGTTTTCGATCTTCGGATATTGGCGCACCGGAAGATCGAAGAACGCGCGCAAGCCCAAAAACAGGATGAGAAGACTGACGACCGCGGCCAAAACCGGCCGGCTGATGAAGATGTCCGTGAATTTCATGGTCTTTGCTTCTCAGCTTCTCAAAAATTCGTGCGGCGGCCGATCAATCGACCGGCACTTTGCCCGGAATCTTCAATGGACTTTCGCCCTCGCCGATCACGACCGCCTGACCGCTATGAAGCCGGTTCTGGCCGGATTTCACGACTTGGTCGCCTGGATTGAGCCCGCTCAGAATTGAAATCCGCCCATCATGGCGCGGCCCGGTCTTCACAAAGCTCTGCACCGCCTTGAACACCGGCTTGCCATCCTTGCCCTGACTGTCTTTCTGCAACACGTAAACCGAATCGCCATAGGCGGTATTGTAGACGGCGGTTTCGGGCAACGTGATCGAGTCGCCTTGCGGCGGCAAGGTAACGCGGGTGTCGGCGTACATGCCGGGAAACAGCAATTGGTCGGCATTGGCAAGCGTCGCCTGGATCTTCAAGGTGCGGGTTTGCGGATCGACTTGCGGCTCGATCGTCGTCACCTTGCCGGTGAAAACCCGGTCCGGATAGGCATCGACGCGAATCTCGACATCTTGGCCAACCTCGACTTGGCTGCGGTCCTGTTCCGGCAACGTGAAATTCGCATAGAGCGTATCGAGATTGGTCAAGGTCACGACGGGCGTGCCCGCCTTCAGATACTCGCCAAGATCAATTTGCCGGACGCCAAGCTTGCCGTCGAAAGGCGCCGTGATCAGTTTTTCCGCGATCAGCGCGTTGGTCTTGGTGATGCCGGCGTTCGCCTGTTCGAGCTGGCTTTTGTTTTGGTCGAGTGTGGCCTGAGTCGCGAAATCCTGTCGCGCCAGTGCTTCGGTCCGCCGCAAGGTGGCTTGAGCCAAATTCGCCTGAGCTTGATAATTCAATAGATCGCCGCGTTCCGGTGCGTCGTCGATCTGGACCAACGGATCGCCCTTTTTGACGACGGCGCCTGACTCGAGCATGATTTTGACGACCCGCCCATCGAGCTCGGGCGAAACCGTCACCTGATGCACCGCTTGCAGCGATCCGATGCCATCCAAAAATCGCGGCATGGGCTCGGATTTCGCCTCAACCACGGAAACGGGCGGTGGCGGTGGCGCACCGGCCGCCATCATTTGCGGGATTCTGGTGGTCATCAACCAGTGATTGAAGCCGTAGAGGCTGCCAACGACGATGGCCAATATCAATGCCACCCCGCAGAACCAAAACGCGACTCTGAACCGGCTTGGCTTCGGCCGCATCTCGGTCCGGCGCCCGGTGGGCCCCAAATTGTTTAGCGAGTCCATAGAGTTCCCTTAAAATCCGGCCGCCATGTGGGAGCAGCCGCTAGAACCGGTCCCGTCTTTAACCGGATAGCGGGGCACTGTCATCTCAAGAATTTCTACGGATATCACTTTAAAACCCCCGGAACGCCTTAACTTTGGGCGTAATCCCTCTATTCCCAAAATAGACATATAGGTAGGTAGAGCTCGGGTTCAGCAGAAGTCCCGGCTATCGATGGTCTTCGATTTTCACGCAAAGGTGAAGCAGTCCCGCCACACGGCGTCCGGCAGGTATCGCGCCAACCCCACTTGATCTATATATGGCGTGTGCTGCCGAAAGCTGCGTCAAAACACAATTGACGGTTTGATCGGGCAGGAGATGAAAATGCGCAGGCTGGTGATAACAGCTGTTTTATGTTCGCTCGTCGGGGCAGCGTCCGTGGCGCGCGCGGCGGAGGGTGGCAATGCGAAAGCCGGCCACGATTTGGCGCTCAGACTTTGCACGCCCTGCCACATCGTCTCGCCGGACCAGGAATTTGCCCCCACATTCACCGGCCCGCCGGATTTTCATTCGATTGCCGGCCGGCCGGATACAACCACGAAGTCCTTGCGCAAATTTCTCGCGACGACGCATACGACGCTGAGCAATCCGAAGAACATGCCGAATCCCCAGCTCACCGACGATCAAACACGGGATATCGCCCGTTTCATCATGAGCCTTCGCGATAAGCACTGATCCGCTGGATACCGGCTCAGTTCACGGCGTCCCAATAAGCATCGACGCGCGCTTGAATCTCGTTCAGCAATAGGTCGTTGCGGCGCGGCGTAAACAGATGCGCGAACCGACCTTGGAGTTTCAAATAGTCCTCGACCGGAACCCGCGGGTGCGGAATACGGGTATGAACGATCTTGCCATCGACAAATTCCTTGAGCGGCCACACGCCGCTGCGCACGGCCAACCGTCCGATCTCCACCGATTTGTCCGGTTCGTATTCCCATCCCGTTGGGCAAGGCGCCAGGGCGAGTACGAGCCGCGGCCCCTTCAAGCTCGCCGCTTTTTCAATTTTTCGGGCAAGATCGAGAGGCTCGGTTCCAATCGCGGTTGCGACATAAGCGGGCCGGTGCGCCGCCCAAATGCCGAATAGATCTTTCTTGTAGCCGGGATAGCCGAGCGGTCCGCGGCTGGTCGCGGTCTTCGCGCCATGGGGCGTTGCGCCGGAAAATTGCTGTCCGGTGTTGGCGTAGCCTTCATTGTCGTAACACAAATAAAGAAAATCGAGTCCGCGCTCGATCGCGCCGGACGTCGCCGAAAGCCCCATGCCATAAGCGGCGCCATCGCCCGTCAGCACCACGACACTCAGATCCTCAGTCTTTGTCATGCGGCCCTTATGAATCAGAATATCGAGCGCATCGCGCACCCCTTGCGCGCCGGCCGGCGCCGATGCCATGGCGGTGTACAGCCAAGATCCGCGGAACGGCGTGAAGGGATAGACGGAAAGCATCGTCATGCATCCCGCGGCATTCACGAACACGGTCTTGTCGCCGAGCACATCGTAGACTTCCTTAAGCGCCAGGAGGCCGCCGCAACCGGCGCACATCGATGTGCCTGCGCCCAAGAGATGAGTGGATGGCAAATCGCGGATCGTTTCGAAATGGGTGGTCATGCCTTCGCTCCCTTGCTTCCCAGATCCGCCTCGCGCCGGGCGACTTCATGGCGCTCAACATGGGCGATTGCCTGAAGCTTGCGGATTTCACGCAACTCGGTCTCGGTATAGAGAAGGCGCGGCGGCGGCGATGTGCCCGTTTCACCGGCCTTAATGGCGGCGGCGGCAATTCCCAAAAGCTCCGGCGTGCTGATGTCCCGCCCGCCCAAGCCGCCGACGAAACTCGCCAAGACGGGGGCGCCTGACTGTCCGTACAAGGTAGCCGCAAGTTCGGTGTGCAAAATGCCGCCGCGGCCCATGGACAGATTCTGGTCGATGACCGCGACCGCTTTCTTGCCGGAAAGAGCGGCGCGAATCGCGTCTGCAGGAAAAGGCCTCAGCAGCCGCGGCCGCAGCAAGCCGGCGCGCACGCCCGAATCCCGCAGCCGGTCGACGGCTTCCTTTGCCTTGGTGGCGAAAGACCCGATCATGAAAAACGCGACCTCCGCGTCGTCCAAGCGGTAGCTTTCGATTGCACCATGATGGCGCCCGAATTCCTGCGCAAAGGCATCGGCAATTTCGTCGTAGGCGGTTAACGCGGCCAATGCCGCCAAATGCATTTCGTAACGGAAATAGGAATAGGGCGAGCCACCCAACACGACGACCGCTTCGCTGAGCGGCCGGCTGGCGCGGAATTGCACCGATCTGGGATCGAAAGCCGGCAAAAACCGGCGCACCGCTTCGGGCTCGGGAAACTCGACGGGCTCGCGGGTGAATGAAAGATAGAATCCGTCCATATTGACGATAACCGGCAAGCGCACCCGCTCGTCTTCCGCCAAGCGGTAGGCGATCAGCACCGTGTCGAGCACTTCCTGGCAATTGGCGCAGTGGATTTGAAGGAAGCCGCTGTCGCGTGTGGCGAGAACGTCGTTGTGATCGGCCTCGAGCGTGATGGGTGCTGCGAGCGCGCGCGAAACATTGACCATCACCAAAGGAACGCGCCAGCCGGCAACGGTGTAAATCATCTCCATGCCGTAGAGCAGCCCCTGGCTCGAGGTTGCCGTGAACACGCGGACACCGGTAGCGGCCGCGGCCCCCGCCGCGGTGATCATGGAATGCTCGGAATCGAGCGTAACCATCCGGCCGTCGAATTCCCCGGCATCAATCCATTGCGCGATGGTTTCGATGATCTCGGTCTGCGGCGTGATCGGAAAGGCCGGAATGTAATCGGCTTCGGCCAGGCGTGCGCCCCAGGCCGCCGCAACATTCCCGCTGATCAGCATCCGGGTCATGACGCTTTCGTCTGGCCCTGTTCGGGCACCGCCGCGATGGCATGATGCGGGCAGACGGCAACGCAGATCATGCAGCCTTTGCAATGATCGTAATCGACCTGAGGCCAGCCCTCGCCATCGACATTGATCGCGCTGTCCGGGCAGAAGGTGCTGCAAATCCATGCGCAGCGGTTGCAGTGATCATAATCGATGACCGGACGCATCATCCGCCACAAGCCGGTTCGCACTTCGACACTGGTGGCGCCGTCAAAAATGGCGGGTGCGGAGACTGGCGGTTCTTCGAGCCCAAGATCGACCCAGCGCGGTGCCTCTTGCGGTTCCACAGCACCCTCTTTCACGCAACCCTCATGGGCCGCCATGGCATCGAAGGCGGAAAGCGCCCGGCTCTTGTTTTCTTCGATGACCGCCGGGCCGAAGGCCGCGAGTTCGAGGGTCAGCGCTTTTTCAAGCGCCGGGCGCGAAATAACGCCGATGAGCCGCGCTGCCGCCCCGGCGCAGGCGGCGCCCACCAATGGCCGCTCCGCTTGGTCCTCGGCCTCGTGAACCGGAAGGGTGAAGACGGGCCCGGTTAGGTTCAAACGCTGCGACCACTCTTCTGGCTTGTCGCGGCTCGCGATCAGCACCACCGTCTTATCGCTGATTCCGACCAGAACGCCGGCCGCGGCAACGGGAATAAGCGTCGAATCCGCGACCACGACGAGATCGGGTGTTCGGATGACGCCGCGCTCGTGAATCGGCGTTTTCGCGGCGCGCACATAGGCAAAAATCGGGGCGCCGCGGCGTTCCGCGCCGTAAATCGGGGCGTCTTGAACTTCGTATCCGGAATCAAACAAGGCGCTGCCCAAGATATGCCCCGCCGTCTTGATTCCGTGGCCGCCTCGTCCGTGAAATCGTATTCGGAACATTTTGGCATCACTCCGCGGCGCGGCGCCGCTTTCAGAACAGTCCCCAGCGCCGCAGGCTCATGGCTTTCTTCACTCTGCGCAGCGCCAAATTCATCGCTGCTTCCCGCGGGAGAATTTTCCGGTCTTTGGATTCAGTCAGAACTTCACTGGCATTGGCGCGCAATTTTTCGGCGACGGTGGCAAGTGCCGCCGCTTCGCTGGCGCCGTGATATTCCATAGCGGCGCAGATAACGCCGCCGGCATTGGTGATGAAATCGGGCAGACAGATGACGCCGCGTTCGTGCAAATATTTCTCCGCGCCGGGCGTCAGCGGAATATTGGCGCCTTGGGCAACCAATTTGGTTTTCAGCCGTGCGACATTATCGTCGCGTACGACGTCGGGGCGTGCCGCGGGAATCCAGATCTCGCATTCAATGTCGATGATCCCATCACGATCGAGTTTGCGTCCCTTCGGATAGTCGACGACGCTGCGGCCCTCGTCTTTGAGGGCCGCCAGTTGTTCCAAGTCGAGACCGTTGTCATCGGTCACGGTGCCGCGGGAATCGCTCGCGGCAACCAGAACCGCGCCCTTTTTCGCCAAGAATCGCGCCGCATGTTTGCCCACCGCGCCATAGCCCTGGACGGCGACCCGAGCGCCGTCGAGCGCAAAGCCGCAATAAGGCGCTGCAATCTCTACGGCGTGACTGAGGCCCCAGCCGGTGGCGCCGATCTCATCGATCGGAATGCCGCCCAGTTCGCGCGGCAAGCCGGCGACGCGCCCGATCTCGTCCTTGATCCAGGCCATGCAGGTCTCATCGGTTCCCATGTCGGGACCCGGAATGTAGTCGTCGAGATTGCGGATAGCGCACGCGAAGGCGCGAATCAGATTTTCTTTTTGCGGCTTCGCCATTTTGGGGTCGGCGAAGATGACCGCCTTGCCGCCGCCATGGGCGAGCCCTGCCGCGGCATTTTTTAGCGTCATGGCGCGAGCCAAGCGCGCACATTCGGATAGGCTGACATCAGGCGCCATGCGAATGCCGCCAATCGACGGACCGGCCGCCGTATTGTCAACGACGACTGCGGCCCGGAG
>JBGOXX010000034.1:0-16806 GCA_041479345.1 Alphaproteobacteria bacterium | reverse complement strand
TGGGAATTTATTATATCGACGGCGAACCGGCGGCGGCGCAGATCTGGATCGTCCATGGCGGCCGCGCCACCATCTTCCGCCTCGGCTACGCCGAAAAATTCGGCAAGCTTTCGGTGGCGACGGCGCTCACCTGGGAAATCACGCGCCACGTGCTTGACGTCGATAAACCCCGGGAGATCGACTTCGGCCGCGGAGACGACGAATACAAAAAGAAATGGCTGCCCCGGCGTCGCGAAAAATGGGGAATGCTGGTTTTCAATCCGAACACCGCTAAGGGACTTATCAGTGCCGCGAAGAACCTTATCGGCCATCAGGTGATGATCATCCTGCGCCGGATCGGCCGAACCTTGCGCTTGCTGCCGCGCCAAGACGCTGCCGGAAATCCCTAGATTTAGGTCGGGACGGGGCGGGGGTAAGCGTTGCTAAACGCGCCGCTGTGGCCTATTTTCCGCCAGCCTGTTTTTCCCACAGGCAAAGAGCCCGTAGCTCAGCGGTAGAGCATCTGACTTTTAATCAGAGGGCCTCGGGTTCGATCCCCGACGGGCTCACCAATATTTCAATGGCTTAGGCCGCGCGGCAAAAAGTTTTGCAAATTCAGTCAGCGGAGCCGCCGTCGAAGGCACGCGACCAAATTTTTTGGGTTAACGCGGGCATGGATTGCGATCCGCCAATTGTTGCAGATCCGGGGGCAGCGCGTGGGCCGGATCATTTCTGGTGGGCGCATCCAACCAGGCCGCAGAGGCGCCGATCGTCGGCTGCACGCTCAGATGTCCGAAATCGCCACTGACGTGCAGCGGTATGTCCAAGGCAAAAACGCCGGTCGAAGCGGACTCGCTCTTGATGGTCATGTCGAGCCGCTCCTTGGGAAAATCCACCTGTCCGCCGCCGATCAGGGTTGTCCCCGGCGTCTGCAGCCTGAGCGGCGAAATGGTGCCCCGGCCGTCTTGCAGGTCGATGACACCAAGCAGGCAAGATATCCGCGCCGAGGTCTCGTTCTTTCGGAACAGGGAACGCAGATCGGTGGATGCCTTCTCAAGCAGGGCGCGCGCGATCCGCCCCTGCGCCATCGCCAGCACGGCATGGCCCCGGCTCGTTTTGAGGGCATCTTTCACGGTCTCACCGGTCATATCCAGAGTGGCGCGGCCGTTGATTTTCCCCGCAATCTGACCGGTTTCAGCGCCGAGCATTCCGGCGATCTGGCTGGCGTCCGCTTCCGAAACTGCCACGTCCGCAACGACATGGCTTCCCGGGGCCGCGCTATGCGCCGATCCCGATGCGTCGACCGTGCCGCCCGCGAAAGCGAAGGTCAGCTGACTGACTGTCATTTCGCCGGACGCCAGACGGCCATGCACCCCGAAATCGGCGAGGTGCATCGTGCGGTATAGAAGCTCCTTGGCTTTGATCTGCGCGTCGAAATTCGTGCCGCGCTTTGTTTCGACGCGCAGCGAGAGGGCGCCGTAATCATTGCTCTCCGGGGTCCGGGTTTTGGCCGGGGTCCGGGTTTTGGCGGATTTTTCCTTGCCATTGCCGGCAAAAATTGGATTGAGGTCGAGTTGGCCGAAATTGGCGACGATAGCAATATCATCGGGTTTGCCGCGGCCGGCTTCCGTCAAGGTTAGCACGCCGTCGAAGGCGCTGTTCGCGAGCGTTCCCTTGGCATCGGATAGCTGCCAATGATCTCCGGACCTCGTGAAAGCGCCGGCGAGAAGCAGCGGGAAATCCGCCTGGACGTCCGCGCCGACCATATTCAAGAGATTGCCCAACTGGCGCGCATCGATTTGCATCGGCCCCTCTACGCCGTCGAAATCCAACGGATCCATCATCGTTCCCTTGAAGTCGACCTTGGCCGTCGGCGTCGAAGCGGAGAGGTCGACGCCGAACGGCGCCGATCCATTCCGCAAGACGGAAAACGATTGTGTTTCGGCGCTTAGCTGGACCGGCGTGGCATTGTAAGCGCCATCCAGCGCGAGATTGACCGGCTGGTCTTCGCCGGCGGATCGGATCGTCAGATCGTGCAGATCGGTCCGCAATATGGCGCCGCTGGAGGTTCTATAGGTGACACTCCCGTCGTGCAGGCGGAAATCGATCAAGGTGGGAAACCGCGTGCGATTGTTCGGGATGATCGCAAAATTCACCGGCGCCGCCGCTGCCGTTCCGTTAAAGCGCCAATTGCCGATTCCGCTCGCATCGCGCTCGAGGATGATCTTCGGCTTCGCGATAACCAGTTTTTCGAATCGCAAGGCGCCGCTAAAAAGTGAGCTCAAATCGATTTCCGCGGACAGGCTTTCGATGCGGACCATCTCCGGGTCTCCGCCCCAGGGCGCATTGGCGAGCCGCAGGTCGGTTATCTCCACCGACAGCGGATTGCCCCATCCGATCCGGAGCGTGCCGATCGCCACGCGACGATCGAGCTTTTCGGTCGCGTAGTGTTCGAGCAACGGCCGAGGGTCGATGGTTGCGGCCAAAACGATCGCGGCAACACCGATCAAGACCGCGACGCCGAGAAGTCCGAGGAAAACAACCGCGTTGCGTTTGCGAGAGGAAAAAGGACCTCGGACAGCTGGACGCGGTTCTTTTTTCGTCCCGGTCATACGACCGTACCGAACAAGGCCCCAACACCTGCGGTTATCCCCATGGCCAGAGCACCCCAGAAAGTGACGCGTATGGTGCCCGGCAACACGGCTGCGCCGCCAACGCGCGCCGCCAAAGCGCCCAAAACCGCAAGAAAGACCAGTGAAGTTCCAGACACGACGACAATCAGATTCGCGTGCGGCGCCAAGGCAGCAACGATGAGAGGCATGGCCGCTCCAGCAGCGAAGCTGCCGGCCGACGCAAACGCAGCCTGAATCGGACGGGCTCTGAGAGTCTCGAAGATGCCGAGTTCGTCGCGGGCATGCGCACTTAGAGCGTCATGGGCCATGAGCTGGTCGGCGACCTGTTTCGCAAGCGCGGGTTCGAGGCCGCGACTGACGTAAATCGCCGTCAGCTCCCTGTGCTCGCCCTTGACGTCTGCTTTGAGTTCCGCGCGCTCGCGCTCGAGGTCGGCCTCTTCGGTGTCCGCCTGCGAATGCACGGATACATATTCACCTGCGGCCATCGACATAGCTCCCGCGACCAGGCCGGCAATCCCCGCGATCAATACGCTGCTATGCGTCCCATGCGCGGCCGCGACACCCAGCACCAGACTCGCCGTCGAAACGATCCCGTCGTTCGCGCCCAAAACCGCGGCGCGCAGCCATCCGATGTGTTCCGCGCGGTGTCGTTCTCTGTGGCGTACCGGCATTCTTGGTGTCTCCTTGACGTGGACGGAAAAAATAGGCTGACAGCGCCGATCTTTTTCCACCCGCAGGTCGTTGGCGATTATACGGCGGTGCCAGCGCCCCCCAAACCGCTTCGGCACACATTATGGCAGGGAGGGCGTCAGCGTTGAACTGCAGCCGATGCCATGCGCAAAATTACGTTCTTGCTTCGGCGCCGAGGAAGTGTCCAAGCGCCATCAAGGGCCTGACGCGGTCGCAGATGATCTTGACGGTTACGAGCAGTGGCACGGCGAGGAGCGCGCCCAAAACGCCCCACATCCAATACCAGAAGACAAGTGAGATGATGACCAAGATCGGGTTGAGGATGAAGCGACGAGCCAACAGCATCGGCGTGACCATCTCACTTTCGATCAGGTGAATCACGAGGTAGATCCCTGCCGGCAGGCAGCGCTTGCCAGATCGTGTCGAAGGTCAATAAACCGGCAAGAAACAGAACAGAGATGCCGCAAAGCGATCCGAGGAACGGAATATAATTCAGCAGAAAGGCGATGGTCCCCCACAAGATCGGGTCGGAGAGGCCGCAGAGATACGCGGCCAGTCCGGTCGCTAAGCCCACCGTCGCGTTCATCACGCTGATCGTTCCGAGATAGCCTGAAATGCTGCTCTCAATCTCGCGCAATATTTCAACGGCCTGCTTCTTGTCGCTGAGCGTCGGCAGGATTTCGACGAGCCGGCGCAAAAACATATCGCCGGAGATAAGCAGGAAAAACAGCAACACCACCGTGGTGAGCAGGCCAATCAGCACGGTACGCGTCCCGCTGAACAGAAAGCTGCTGAGGCTTGGCCCCTTGACGGTGACGGACTGCCCGTCATTCGCCGTGTCTTCGGCAATCTTCTCGACCTGCTTGCTCGCTCGCTGCACCGTTTGGACCGATGTCTTGAAAACCGAAAGACGGTCTTCGAGACGCGAGATGCTCTCCGGAGCTTTCGAAATCCATCCGGCCGCTGGGCCCGATAACGTGAAGCCGAGGCCGCCCAATCCGCCGAGAAAGACGAAAATCATGAACATGGCGGCGATAACCTTCGGCACATGCAGCTTGGTAAGGGCGCGCATCGGCGTCTGCAGAAGCAGGTTCAAGACCAATGCCGCGGTGATCGGCAGCACGATCGCGCTGGCGAAATAGAGCGTGTAAAACAGCGCAAGGATGAAAAGACCCAATAGCAGGAGAGATTGGAGATTTTGCGGCAGCGGCATTTCCTCGCGCCGCTCCAGCGACGCTTGCTGCTGCGCGATGTCGTCCGGGGACGGCAGGACGATCAGGCTATCGGTCGCTCGCGCGTCATCGCTTCCTGTGAAGCGATTGGGCGCATCGGTTTCATTCATTGCTAGTAGAGGAGCCATCACCGTTCGCGGCGGCCATTGGCGGCGACCATCCCTGCGATAAGTGCTGCCAATAGGATAGGACCTTTATGTTCCTTGAACAAGCGTCCTGCCTCGGCGAGAAGCGCTACCGGTTCTGCAATGGAGCGGGACGCTATTCGTTTGCGCCGCAAAAGCCTACGCACAACCAAGGCCAGAACGAGACAAACCACCAAAAGCGCGCCGGCGGACACCAGCGGGGCGCCGACGGTGTCGCGGTTTGCCAGGTAGCGCCGAGGACGAATCGGCCGATCAGGTCGAGATCGAAACTTTGATGAATGAGATCCCGCATCTGCGTCTGGAATTCAGGTGCGTCGCTGTCGGGGTATTTGGCCAACAGCGTGACCGCCCGGCTGCCCAGATCTTGGACGAATTTGGAGGCCTGCTCGGGCGAGGTCTGAAGTTCAGCCGCTGCAAGCGGCGACGCTCGCAAGCGCAATCAACACCGCATAAGGAATGAGCCATTTGGTGCGAATCATATTAGTCTCCGTCGGGTTTCCGCGGAAACGAGTTTCAGCGGTTCGTGGGGTGGATGGGCCCATCGGGCCCGGCGGCGCCGGGCGGCGAACGAACTTCTCCAAGTGAACCGTATCGTTAACAAATCCCGTCGCTATTGACTGTTCAGAAGAGCACACATCGCGTCATCGCGGGGCGCTTGCACCAGAGGCAATCTGCCGGTCGGGCGCGCCGTCGCCTATCCCTCCCATTTAATTGATCCCTAATGCTTCGAAGTTCGGATCAACTTCGTTGGGTGAGGCTATCGGTCGCCGCGTGACCTGACCGGCTTTCAATGTGCCGAGGCGAATGAGAGAATCGTTTTGGAAGGAAGGAGTTTGGGATTGGGGCGACAAGCAAGTAGGTTTGCCGCCGCCACGGGATCGGGCAGCAAAGGGCAGGGGCATACTTTTGTACCGCTGCCGCAAGCCCTTGATGCACAATGTGTGAAACGAAGCGCGAACTCTGCAAAAAACCCCTAATATCATTAGGAAATCAGGTGCCTTTTAATCAGAGGGCCTCGGGTTCGATCCCCGACGGGCTCACCAATATTTCAATGGCTTAAGGAGCCGTGAAAGGGTTTTGCAAATTCGGTCAGCGGGTTTTTCAAAATTAGTTCATCTTTGGTGTCGAAGGGCCGGAGAATGGGCGATTTATCGATCCCTTGCACCGCTCTGGCCCTTGCACCGCTCTGGGCGAGCACCCATGCAGATATCATCGGCCGCCAGGCCGGCGTCAGAACGGGTAAGCCGCCGACAGTCCGACCATAAAGCTTCGCGGCGTTCCCGACTCGTAGAAGCGGCCGTTGCCTTCGTTGACGATCACCGATCCGGCGTACGTCTCGCCGAGTAGGTTGTCGACGCGAAGGAACTCGCTCAGCCTTATGGCGCCCAGCTTCTGCTTCAGGATCATGCGCCAATTCAGAAGACCGTAAGGATCGGCGGTAGCGGTGTTGGTGTCGTTGGCATAAACCGCGCCGACATAGCGCCCCTCAACCGCCGTGGAAAACCCCCCGTCGCCGCTCTCCCATTGAATCTCGCTATAAAAATTGTTCGCGGGAACGCCCGGAATCTTATTCCCGGCGGGAACGGGCACATTGGCGACACTGCAGCCCGACGCGGTACAGGTCTTGAACGGGCTGTCGAACTTGGCATTGAGGTAGGTAAAGGAAACGAGTGAGCTGAAGCCGTTGCCCCAATAGCCGTCGAGACTTACCTCGATTCCCTTGCGGCTCGTTTTGTCGACGTTCTGGTAAACGGTGCGGCCGCCGTTGTTGCTGAGCACCGAGAGGTCGTTCTGGGTGGTGGTACTGAAAAGAGCGACGTTCGTCTGCAGCATCTTCCACATCATCGCCTTGACGCCGATTTCGTAGCTGCGGCTCTCCGAGGGCTTGAGACCGGTGTTCAACCCCGCCGCTCCGCCGGGGCTGTAGGCGAGTTCGGAGATGGCCGGGGTTTCGAACCCTTCGCCAAAGCTGGTGTAAAGGTTAACCTCGGGCGCCGCCTTGAATACCAGGCCGGCGACGGGCGTGGCGCTGTCGAACGTGATATGTCCGCTGTCGTTGCCGTTGCCGGGGATGACGTTGACGAAGTGATCTTGGGAATCGAAGTTGACGTTATCGTGCCGAAATCCGGCGCTTAGGGTCCAGCGTTCCGCTAGCGCCCATTCGGCCTGGAGATATTGATCGACGTTGTAAACAGTGTCGGTCTCGTCGCGCCGCAGTCTTCCGCGCACGCCGAGGACCGTGGTGCCGCCCGAGGTCACGAAATCTTCCCATCCCTGGCGCAACTGGGAAAGGGTGTCGTAATTGGCGCCGAGGGTGACCGTATAGTCGCGGTCCAAAAGGTTGCCTTTGTGGGTCCAGCGCCCGTCGAACCCTCCGAACAGATTGTCGAGACCGACCTCGCCGCCGCTGCTATTGGCCGGCACTTGGGCGCCGACGGGCACGGCCAGGAATTGGTCCACGAAACGCTTCCCCACATAACCAGTGGCGCGGAGCGTATCGTCGCTGCCGATCTTCCGCTCGAAAACGAGCCCGGATTGATAATTGCTTTGGGCCTTCCTCGTGTTGAAATTGATGGCGCTGGAATCCACCTGCCGGGGATTCTGGAGGAATTGTTGCTTCGAGAGGCCGAGCGGATCTTGCGCCCGCGGCTGATCGAGGGCGTTCAGGGTGATCGCGAGGGAAGAATCGGCGTCGACGGTGTATTTCACCTTGCCGTTGAAGGTGTCGCGAGTAGCGGCACTATGGTCGCGATAGCCGCCGGTTTGAAAGCGCCCTAAATCGCCGATGTAATTCACGTCGTCTTCCTGCCCGCCGAATTTTAATCCGACTTTGCTGGAGCCGAAGCTGCCGTACCAGCCGGTCGCTGTCAGCGTCGGCCGGGGAGGCCCGTCCTCGGTGAAGGTCTGGATGACGCCGCCTGCGGCATTGCCGTAAAGGGCGGAGAACGGGCCGCGCATGACCTCCATGCTGCCGGCCGAGCCGAGATCCATGATGTTCGCCTGACCCTGTCCGTCGGGCTGGGTTAAAGGTATGCCATCGGCATAAAGGCGGATGCCGCGGATGCCGAAGGTGGAGCGCGCACCGAAGCCGCGAATGGAAATCTGCAGGTCCTGGGCGTAATTCTGACGGGTGTTGGCGACCACGCCGGGCGCCTTCATCAGCATTTCGGAGGCATTGACCGTCGGCTGGCCTTCCTGAATCTGCTCGTTGTCGAAGGCGTCGATGGAAACGGGCACATCGAAGCTCGACCGCTCGCTTCGGGTGGCGGTTACCACGATCGGCGGGACCTTAAATGTCGCATCTTCGGCGAGCGCCGGGCCAGCAAATCCCACGACGGAAAAGAAGAAACAGAGTCGCCGACCGTATTTCATCAAGATCTTCCGAGGTCGCCCCAGGCCTCGCCCGAAAACGATCCACGCTGCCCTGCGGAAACCGCGAGATCGAAAACGGGCTGGTGCGCCCATTCGCCGTGCAAGTCGATACTGCGGGTTCATTTACGGCGTTACAAATGAACCTGCGCTGAATACTATCTTTTACCTGTAATCATTAAAAACTGGCGGGACACGACCCGTGAATCCGGAGACACGCGATTGATGAACGTCCGATGAATACTATGTTTTACTTGTAATTATTAAAATCGGATGGATCGCCGCCCGTGAAGTTGGGGACAGCCGCGCCGGCACTGCGCGCATCTGACCTGACCCGGCTTTCTTTGTGCCAGGGCGGGCTCGCCAGTTTTTTGTTGCTGCAGACAGAGAAAAACCGCCGTACTTGCGCGCGGCGGTTTTTCCCTTCGAATGGGAAGGTTGGGGTTTGCCCTCAGCCTTGAGTCTTCCAGCCGCCGCCGGATGCTTTGCATGCCGTTGCTTGCTGGGTCACGGTTTTGGCGCTGGTCTTGACGATTTCCGTATAGGACTTGCAGACGGTGCCGTCGGCCTGAGTGCTGACCATGTTCACCGTGGTGCTGCCGGAATTCCCGGTTTTGGCGTCCTGCCAGCTTGAGCTTTGCCCTTGGCCCAGGGTATCGAGGGCCTTGAGATTGTTGCTGGCGTGGGTTTGCGCGTCCTCTTTACCAAGCTGATTGCCAATGACGCCGCCGGTGACGCCGCCCAGAATGACGCTGGCCGCGATCCACGCCGGATTGGCCCCGGCGAGTGCCGCGATGATGCCGCCAAAGGCTGCGCCCGCGGCGGCACCGCCTTGGGTTTCCTTGCTAAGCCCGGTTTCCTTTTCGATCGTCGCGCAACCGGCGACAGATAATCCGATCATGCCGATGAACGCGCATGAGGCCGCCGTCATCCGCATCTGCTTTGTCATCATGAGTCACCTCCACAACAGGGTTTCAACGTCGTCAACCGCCGAATGGTTTCAATAACCGGCATTTATTCAGGCGTCACCGGGGCCGATTTCTTCCCGTAGTTCGGACACTCGGTAATGCCCCAGCCGGTCTTCATACAGTCGTCAAGTTGCCGGGGATAGGGCGTGACCGTCCCCAGCGACGGCGCTCCGGACGATTCCACCTCCGGCTTCTTGCCGTAATTCGGACATTCGGTAATGCCCCATCCGGATTTCATGCAATCGTCGAGCGGCGGCTGATAAGACATTGCCGGCGGCTGGCCATATCGGGGCTCCGCGGTTTCGCCGGGAGGCTTCTTGCCGTAATCCGGACACTCCGTAATGCCCCATCCGGTTTTCCCGCATTCCCATAGCTGGTCGCTGTAACCGCCCGCCATGCCGACGCCGAAATTAGCGCTACCATGGGATTGTTGACGCGTATCCGCCGAAGCATTTGACGCCTGCATCAAAAGGAACAGCAGCGCCGCCACGCCGATGGCTCTCCCAAAAGACGCATTCATGTTTTTACCCGCCCCTCATTTTTTTCCATAAGCCGCATCACATTTCGCCTCGCAGGATTCCCGGCATTGCGCGGCGAGATCCGCATTGCCGAACGCGTTGCATTGCGGAGCGCAGCCGACTTTGCACTGCTGAATCTCACTGCCCGGCGCTTCCGATCCGCCGGCGGGGCTCGAAGTACCGGGACTTCCGGCACCGGACGGCGGAGACTGATCGCCCGCCTGTTTATTATCGCCGGCGCATTCCGCAACGCCATAACCTGACTTGCCGCATCCATTATTCGGATCTTTGCGTTGAACCGCATTGCCTTTTCCGGAATCGGACGAATTCGACCGGAGTGTATATTTGGGACATTCGGAGACACCGTAGCCGCCCCGGGGGCATTGTTCGCTCGACACATCCGGCGGCGGCGGCGTGCTCGGGGTTGCTTCCGTCGGGCGGTCGGGCTTGACGCCCGGGCATTCCGAGGCGCCGTAACCGCCACATTGAACGAGCTTGATTCCGCTCTCGTCCGGCGGCGGCCCTGGGCGCGCCCCGCTCATCGTTGCCGAGCCGGCCTGAATATAAAAAAGCAGCGCCAGCACTGACAACAAGCCGACTGTCCTGCGATTCATGAATTGCCTCATCGCTTAACGGGCACAATCCGGACCGAGCACTCATCATGTCACAATAATCGACCTTATATAATGGCCTGAATTCCCCGCGCCACAACGTAGATTCCGACGGCAGCGACGACGACCGCAAATACCCGGATTAACATGGTTTTGCGCGCTGCTAAGCGTTTGGCCGCCCAGCTCCCGATAACGCCGCCAACCGCACCCCCGGCAACGAAGAAACCCGCCACCGGCCAATCGACCAATCCCGAATGCGCATAGCTTGCCGCGGTGGTTGCGCCGAAAGCCGCCACCGACACCAATGAAGAACCGATGGCATTGATGAGCGGCATCGCCGTCGCATTGATCAGGCCCGGAACAATAAGAAATCCGCCGCCGATTCCGAAAAATCCGGATAGCCCGCCGACCAGTGCGCCGATGCCGGCAAGCGCCGGGAACAATTGCCGCGCGCTTTCGCTCGTGAGCTTGACGTCGGGATTGTCACCGCTTTGACGCGGTCGCAGCATCGACAATCCAATCGCGATCATGACCAGCCCGAACAATCCCAACAGCCGCTGGCCGTCCACCAATTTTCCCAAAAACGCTCCGCCGGCCGCACCGGCGATACCGAAGGCGGCGAATACAACGGCACAAGGCCATTTGACCGTTTGCGCCCGAGCGTGAGCGACGAGAGAAAAGAGCGCACTTGCAGCCACCGCAACGGCGCTCGTCCCGATTGCCTTATGCGGCGAATCGATGCCGACGACGTAGACAAGAAGCGGCACGGCCAAAATGGATCCGCCGCCGCCGATCAAACCGAGGCTGAGCCCGACGATCCCGCCGGAAAAAACCGCGGATGCTGCCTGCCAATCTGTCATGGCGCGCCTGGCGCGGAAATCAGGCTGATTTCGGGGCGGAGCGGCGGTTCCAGGGCATGAGCGCGAGAAGGCGCGCCATTCCGCAAAAACCGCTTACTCCTGCAAAGACCAAGCCGCCGCCCACGGCGCCGGAAAGCACAAAAAAGGCGGGATGCGCCGTAAATCCCAGAATTACGCCCAAAAGGACCAAGCTTCCCGCGGCAATTTGCACCTGCCGCATAATTTCGATCGGCTGCGTGCGATCAAATTTCACCGGCAGTCCCGCGGTTTTCCAAGCCTCGAGCCCTCCTTCGAGGATATAGGCCTCGCAGGAGGCGGCATCGGCAAGCGCTTCCGCGTTCGCTTGCGTGCGCATGCCGGTGCGGCAATGAAAAATCACGGTTTTATGGTGCGCGTCGCCAGCGGCCGCACCTAACGTGCCGGATTTCTCGATCGAACTGAACGCGCGATGAACGGTGCCCGGAATTTGTTCGCGCGCGCGTTCATTGTCCTCGCGGATATCGATCAGAACCGCGCCTTTGCGGACGAGGTCCACGGCTTCTCGGGGTGCGATGGTTTTCAATGCAGTCATGACAGGTCTCCGAGATTCAAAAGCATTATGGACAATAGATTTCCTTGAGCGTGCCCAGCAGCTTCACCACCTTCGGATCCGAGATCCGATAGAAGATGCTCTGCGCTTCCTTGCGGGTAGCCAGTAACTTTTGCTGGCGCAGCTTCGCCAGATGCTGAGACAAGGCCGATTGGCTGAGGCCGACCGCCTCGGCAAGCGCGCCGACCGGCGCTTCGCCGCCGGCGAGTTCACACAGGATCAAGAGCCGCCGCTGATTGGCAATCGCCTTCAGCAACCGGGCCGCCTGTGCGGACCGTGCCCGCAGCTTCTTGATTTCGCGTCTATCGGCAACCATATCGGCCATTCCTAATATGTTAGTTATTGCTAATTTAGTACTTGCTAATATATGAGTCAAGGTCAGAATGGTCGGTAGCCGAGGAGGGCAGGTCATGAGCGATCGCGCGAAGCTTAGAATTGAGGCGTTTTTCGACGAGCCCACCAATACGGTGAGTTATCTCGTCTGGGACGAGGGGACCCGCCGGGGCGCCGTTATCGATCCGCTGCTCGATTTCGATATTCGGACCGGCAAGACCTCGACCAAATCGGCCGATGCGATTCTGGCGGCCGCGGCACGCCGGACTCTGACGATTGATTGGGTGTTGGAGACCCACGCCCACGCCGATCATCTCTCCGCCGCCCAATTCATCAAAATGAAAACCGGCGCTCCGGTCGGCATCGGCGAGCGCATCGGCGACGTGCAGACGATGTTCCGTCCGGTGTTCAATCTTCCCGATGTTTCCGGCACCGGCGCCGAATTCGACCGGCTGTTTGCTGACAATGAGCGGTTTGCCATCGGCGGACTGGAAGTCGAAGTATTGCATACGCCCGGCCACACCCCGGCCTGTGTCAGCTATCGGATCGGCGATGCCGCTTTCGTCGGCGATACGCTGTTCATGCCGGATTACGGCACGGCCAGGGCGGATTTCCCGGGCGGCGATGCCGGCACTCTCTATCGCTCCATCCGGCGCCTGCTCGATTTGCCGCCCGATACGCGGCTTTTCACGTGCCACGATTACAAGCCGTCCGGCCGCGACGCCTATGCTTGGGAAACAACCGTTGCCGAAGAACGCGCCCTTAACGTGCAAATTCATGACGGCATCGACGAGGAACGCTTCGTGGCGATGCGCACGAGGCGCGACAAGGAACTCGCGGCGCCTTTGCTATTGATGCCGTCGATTCAGGTGAATATCCGCGCCGGAAATCTGCCGTCCGCGGAGAAAAATGGCGTGCGTTATCTCAAAATCCCGATGAGATTCTCGCCGTCCCTAGCCTAATTTCCCACCGGCTTCAAAAGTTCGCTCATCTCGATGCCGAGGCCGAGCCAGTCGTCTGCTTGTTCGGCGGTGCGGAAGACATGGGTCGTGACATCGTACTTGGATGTGAGCGCCATGTAGATTCGAGCCAAGCCGTACACCACGTCGTCCGGCGCTATGATCGCCCATTTGGTTTCGCCCCAGGCAACTTCGCTGCGCTTCGCGTAATAGGCGAGCTCTTGGATGTCCGCGCCGGTCAGCGCCATGTGGCATTCCCGGAAATCGGCAATCGCTCTGAGGCCCTTGCGAAATCCCGGCATGGCCGGCAATTCGTCGAAGACGTGCTGCAGTTCGTCGTAGGTAAATCGCCCCAATATCGGACGACGATCACGCCCAGATTGTCGAGTAGCTTTGCGCGATGGGGTATTGGGTCGCCGGGTCCGGACCTCTGTTTTTAAGAATTCTAGACTTTAATATATGGCTATTGCCGCGGCTCAGTGGTGCCAGAATACCTCCACTTTTTTCCGGCCGTGGGAAGGTGGCAGCGCCTTTGGCCTGCCAAGAATGATCGGTGCAATCGGCAGGTACTGGGTGGGTATGCCGAGCTCGGCCTTGCCGTCGGCAGTTTCCAACCAAGGCCGGGAAAGACCGATCCAACAAGTGCCAAGCCCAGAGCCAAAAGCGGCGAGCATGAGATTCTCGGCCGCCAGCGCGCAGTCTTCATTGCCGTGGGCTGCTTCGCCGCCTTCGTAAGGGGCGGCGCAGATCACGATCAAGGCGGGAGCGCCGTAGAAAATGTCGAAAGCCGGGTCCGCGAGTTGGCCCCGCAAAGTTTCGAGCGGCGAACCCGGCGGGATATTTTTTAAAAGATACGCCTTGGCTTTTGCCGAGATGCGCGACAACGCCGCGCGATCCTGCACCACGGCAAAACTCCAGGGCTGAAGATTCATGGCGCTTGGGGCTTGAATGGCGGCGTCGATCAGCTTCTCGATAACGTCGCGGCCGACCGGCTCGCTCGTGAATTCGCGTACGGCACGGCGATGATAAATCGCATCGGTCAATTCCATGACATTGCTCCCTCGCTTGCCGGCCGCATTGTCCAAACAATGCTTCGGAGTCAGCGGGAGCAGAATATCACGCAATGGTCATTTCGTGCATTCGACGAGAACGGTGAATTTGCGCGCGACATCCGCGGCGTCGGGGACGCTCATTTCCTTCGCGGAGGTTTCCAAATCGTAATGTTGATTGTTCGCATCCAAGAACGTGCGAAGCACCGAAACATTGATGGCGAAGTTGATGTTTTCGGGAATGTCACCGGTGACCGACGCAACTTTGATAGCGTCCAGTTTTGCCTGAACCACGCCGACGATGTTTCCCGATCGGTCGATCAACGGCCCGCCGCTGTTCCCGGGTTGTACGGGGGCGGTGATTTGAAGCTGCCGCGAATCATTATTGAACCCGGCAAGCGCGCTGACAGTTCCTTCCGTCACATTGGCCTGCGACGCGAGCAAACCGTATAATGGATATCCGAGCACCACGACACTGTCGCCGGCGCGAATGGGCTGGCTGCGAAATACGGCGGTGCGATCGAGCGTCACCGGCGCCTTGAGCAATGCGAGATCGTTCCGCTGATCATCGGCAATCAACGCGGCATCGGCGGCGGCGCCGTTGATGCTTGCGGTCAATTTCGAGCACCCATGGGCGACATGGCTGTTCGTTATCATGTGTCCCTCTTTGTCGATGACAAAGCCCGTCCCGATTACCCCGGAACCCGCTTGCGCTTCGCCGCCTGGCGACGGAGAAGCGGCGCCGCCTTGGTTTTCCGCGCGAACCGATGTTCCGGCACCGTTGGCCAGCAAGCTTTCGATGATTTCCTGAGCCTGCTGCCGCTGCACAGGTGTTAGATCCCGTTGCGCTATCAAGTCGCGATAATAGGCAGCCTCGTCACGATTATAACCGGCCCGCATATTCGAAACCGCGATGTTGAACCAAACCTCGGCGAGAAGGACGTCCTTGGGAACGCCGCTTCCGTCATAGAACATGTGGGCCACCATGAGTTGAGCGGTGTGGTCCCCTTGCTTTGCCGACATCTGCGCCCAGTCAAATGCGCTCTTTAAGTCCCCCTGCATTTTAAATACGACGGCGAGGCAACGCTCGCCGAACGGGGAATGTTGCTCGGCGAGAGGCTTGCACCACTCGGAGCTCTGGCGAAAATTTTCCAGCCAGCCATGCTCGGCATACATCTTCAGTTCCTCGGCTGCCGAGTACTCGCCATGTGCGGCGGCGCGTCGGTAATACATTTCCGCTTTCGTGCGATCTCTGATAGCGCTCGGTCCAAATCCGTAAAAGTAACCAAGATCGTATTCCGCCCCGGAATCACCGGTATCAGCCAGTGCGGTCATGACACGGAACATCAAGGCATGATTGCCGGCCTGTCCGGCAGTGCGGCCGAGCGTGGCCAGTCGCGCCGCCAGATAAGGACCTGGAATCGGTTCGTCTTCTTTGCAGTCCAATCCGCGTTGTTCGAGGTCTCTGATCAATTGCGGCGTAATGCCCGAATAGGTTCCGTCCGAATAGAGCTGACGGCAAAGATGTTCAGCCTCGTTCCGTAGCTTGTCATTCGTGGAATCGCCGTCGGCACACCCGATCAAAAACAAAACAACTCCCGCCGCCAGCCAACGCATCCGTCCTCCCCTTATGCCGCCTGTTCATTCGCTCGACGGAATCCAGGGTACAATCTAACGTTTTATCCGTCCATGGTTGTTCTCGTTTTGAGCCGGGCGGAGGATGACCCACGACCGTGATTTCCCCGGCCACGTGATCCCTTACGATGACAGCGTGCGGCGGCCAGGGTTATAAGAGCCGTCTTTTCGGGATCCGCAACAACGGGGGAAACATGAAAAACGTTGGCAGTTGGTTCATCGCCGTCGCCGTTCTTTACGCGCTGCTGGGGATGGTATTCGGGATTTGGATGGGGATGAATGAAGCCTTCAACTATGCCGACTTTCACGCTCACGTAAATCTGATCGGCTGGGCTTCATTCGCGATCTTCGGACTGGTCTACCGCTCTTATCCGAAAATGGCCGAGTGCCGCTTGGCAGCGGCGCATTTCTGGGTCGCCAATCTGGGCGCCATCATTTTCATTCCGGGGATCTATATCGTCATCACCACCAAGAACGCGGTTCCGGTCGTGATCGGCTCGCTCGTCGTTTTGTCTTCGATGATTATCTTTGCCGTCAATTTCTCGCGGCACATGCGGGGGTAATCCGGCCGGCACGCATCTCGTTCACGCTACCGTGAGAAAAACGTGTACGCCGATGACGGCTTGTTCATTTGCCGGGTTCTGGGACGGGGCCTAGGGTCCGCCCATCGCAAACCCTAATCCGGAGATTTTCCAAATGAAGAAGCTGTTTTTGTCGGCCGCTGCCGCGGCCATCGGCATTGCTGCCGCCGCGTTTCAGCCGACCCTGGTTTTTGCCGACGATATGTCGAAAGACAGTGGCGATAAGATGAAGGATTCCGGCGATAAGATGATGAAAGACGACGGCGATAAGATGAAGGACAGCGGCGATAAGATGGGCGACGATAAGATGAAAGATTTCGGCGATAAGATGATGAAAGACGACGGCGATAAGATGAAGGACAGCGGCGATAAGATGGGTGACGAAAAGAAGGGCTATTCGAAATACTAACCGGGGGTCTTCGATTTATCGGCGGGGCTGCAGGAAATTGCGGCTCTGCCGTTCGAATTCGATTGGACCTATTCCTGCCGCTGTGTCGTCGCGCCGGAGCGTCTGCTCCGGGGCAGCAGGATATCTAGAGCGTAATCCGAACGGATTGAATCGGCTTGGGGATTCCCAGGGCGGCTGAAATCTGATTCAACATGCTGGCTGGAGTGGAGGCCAGCATGGATGGCAAAACCTTATTCATTGGATCT